>DATCGG010000160.1:0-62956 GCA_036509075.1 Gemmatimonadaceae bacterium | reverse complement strand
CGCGAGCGGCTCGAGCCGCATGCCGTACCCCTCGAGCATCGTTGGTTGGACGTGGATCACGATCTGCCTCGATCTGCCGGTGTCAATGCGTGAGCAGGCGCCTAACGTGAGACGACACGGACGTCGCCGATCCGAGTCGTGCAGATTTTACGAGGGCCACCCGACCATTGCCAGCACTCGGACGGCGACGCGGGAATGAGCGCCCCTCATACTGCACGATGACACCGCTCCTGGGACAAAACGGCGAGTCTACCTCGACGATTCCGCGTACCACATCCCATATTGAAGGCGCTGGATATGCGGTCCGGTGCAATTCCGTCATCGAGCGTACGGGAGCAGGTTTTCAGACGGAGTCAGTCTCATGCAGCACCTCAACGCGCGCGTCACATTAGCGCTGCTCTGCGCCATCGCATCCACGGCGGCAGCACAAGGAAGCTCGAGTGATGCGCGGTTGGCGCGGGTCACTGGCCGCGTCGCGGACGCCGTCGGCACGGCCATCGTGAGGGCCGAGGTGCGCGTCACCAACACCGCCTTCCGCGCCGAAACAGGGGACGACGGGAGATTCGAGCTCACCGGCCTCCCGTCCGGTCCCGTCGAGGTGGTCGTGCGACGCCTCGGGTTCGCACCCGCGAAGATCGCCCTGGAGCTCGGCGATGGAGAGTTCCGCGAGATTCGCGTCCTTCTCGCGCCCGTCGCGATGACGCTGGATTCTGTCGCCGTGACGGCCGAGCCCGCACCTACGGTCGAGAAGGCGTTTCAAGGGTTCGAGATGCGCAAGTCCCGCGGATTCGGGACGTTCATCACGCGCGAGCAGATCGACAAGAAGAACCCGCGTGTGACGACGGACCTCTTTCGTTCCGTGTCCGGCGTAAAGCTTCTGCGCGAGAACGGGTCGCCCACCGTCGTGTCGTCGCGGCTCGGCACCCTCGCCTACTGCCCAGTGCGGTACTACGTCGATGGCGCGAGCTACCCGCTGTACGGACAGTCGATTGACGTGATGGTACAGGTCGTGGATATCGGCGCGATCGAGGTGTATCCGGGCGGCGCCACCGTGCCTCCACAGTTTGGCGGGCGCGAGAGCGCCTGCGGTATCATCGCGATCTGGACCCGTCAGGGCACGAAGAAGGAGAAGGAGAAAGAGTAGTTTTTCCGGCGCCTGGACTGTCGCGCGACGCCTGGCGCGGCAGGGTCGATCCCCTATTGAAGCATCACCCTGGAGAACTCGATGATGCCCATCACGGTTGCTCGTTTCGCGGTGTCGGCGCTCGTCGTGCTCGCGCCCAGCGCGCGACTCTTCGCCCAGACTGCCGGCATGCCTCCGCAATCCATCATGGTGGCGGACTGGGAGCGTCAGAAGAAGAACGTGCTCGCCTACATCGATGCCATGCCCGACTCGGCGATCACGTTCGCGCCCACGCCGGGCGTCCGGAACTTCGCCCAGCAGATCCAGCACTTCGTGGGGACGAACGCGGAGGTCGCGGCGCTCGCGCTGAAAGGCCTCAAGGCACCACCCTCGTTAGGTGATACAGCCGCCTACCTGCACAAGAAGGCCGCGCTCCGCGACTATACCGTGAAGTCGTACGATTACCTGCTGGATGCGCTCAAGTCGGCGACGCCGGCGCAGCTCTCGAAGACCTCGGCGCTCTACAATCAGCCCGCGGCGCCAGCGTGGCGGTGGCTCGATCTCTCCAAGGAGCACGCGGCCTGGACATTCGGGCAGCTCATTCCGTATCTGCGACTCAACAAGGTGACTCCGCCGGCGTACGACATGCCGTTCTGACCGCGAAGCGGTCAGAACCATCAGCCATCTGCCATCAGCCATCAGCTACTGAATGAACCGGGCTCTTCTCCCGCTGTTGTTTCCCTTCGCACTGGCGGCACAACAGCAACAGCCAGCTGATCTCATCATCACCAACGCACGCATCTATACCGTCGACGAGGCACGTCCGCTCGCCGACGCGATGGCCGTGCGAGGTGGGAAGGTGCAGTTCGTCGGATCGTCCGGCGCCGTCTTGGCACTCAAGGGCGCGTCCACGCGAGTCCTGGACCTCGGCGGCAAGACCGTGATCCCGGGGATGGTCGATGCCCACGGCCACGTGGACAACCTCGGACTGGCGCTCCGCATCGTGGATCTCACGGGCACCGCGTCGTACGACGAAGTGATCGCGCGCGTGGTCGAGCGCGCAAAGAAGACGCCGGCGGGCCAGTGGATCATCGGCCGCGGATGGGATCAGAACGACTGGGGCGACACACGCTTCCCGACGCACGAGAAGCTCACCGCGGCCGTGCCGAACAACCCGGTGTACGTCACGCGAGTAGACGGCCATGCAGGACTCGCCAACGCCGCGGCGCTCAAAGCCGCGGGCATAACCGCCCAGACGAAGGACCCCGACGGCGGACACATCGAGCGCACAGCCGATGGCTCGCCGGCGGGAGTATTCGTCGACAACGCCCAGGGTCTCGTGGAGCGCGTGGTCCCGCAGCCCACGCGTGCCGAGGTGAAGTCGGACGTTCAGGCCGCGATCGCCGAAGCGCAGAAGTGGGGGCTGACCGGTGTCCACGACGCCGGCGCATCGGCCCAGACCCTCGAGATCTACGAGGAGTTGGGAAAGGCACACGCGCTCAACTTCCGTCTCTACGCCATGATCTCCGACGACTCGGCCACGTTCGCGAAGTGGTTCGCGCGCGGTCCACTCGTCGCCGGATACGACAGCACGCTCTGGATCCGCAGCGTGAAGCTCTACGCCGATGGGGCGCTCGGCTCGCGTGGCGCGGCGCTGCTCGACCCGTACAGCGACAACCCGACCACGAGCGGTCTCCTCGTCTCGAAACCCGAGCATCTCGAAGCCGTGGCCGAGCGTGCGCTCAAGGCCGGGTTCCAGGTGAACACCCATGCGATCGGTGATCGTGGCAACCGGATCGTCCTCGACGCATACGAGCAGGCACTCAAGGCGGTGCCCGTCGCCGACCATCGCTTCCGGATCGAGCACGCGCAGATCATCAACCCCGAAGACATTCCACGATTCGCGTCGCTCGGCGTAATTCCCTCGATGCAGGCGAGCCATCAGACGAGCGACATGTACTGGGCAGGCAACCGGGTGGGATCGACCCGACTGCTGGGCGCGTACGCCTGGCGCTCGCTCCTCGACAACGGGTCCATCATTCCGAACGGCAGCGACTTTCCGGTCGAGGAGGTGAATCCGCTCATCTCGTTCCACGCTGCCTTCTCTCGGCAGGATGCGCACAACTGGCCGCCTAACGGCTGGTATCCCGAGCAGAAGATGACGCGCGAGGAAGCGCTGCGCTCGATCACGCTGTGGCCGGCGTACGCGGCGTTCCAGGAGCGCATCATGGGCTCGCTGACACCGGGCAAGCTCGCGGATTTCGTCGTGCTCGATCAGGACATCATGCGTATCGCGCCGGAGCAGGTGCTGCGCACGCAGGTGCTCGCGACCTACGTCGGCGGCAAGGCAGTCTACGAGCGGAAGCCGGTCGTTCCGTGACGGCACAGGGCGCCACGACACAGGGTCCAATACGCACGCTCGGCCTGATTCGCATTGCGCTCCTCGTCGGCGTGCTGGCGCTCGGTGGCATTGTCTGGCATCTCCGTCGGTCCGGTGATACCGGATACCTCGTGAATCCGAGGGCCCTGCGGGTTGCTGGTCAGGCGGTCTGGGCCACCATGACGCTGGGAACGCTTGCGGTGTTCCTCCTCGCCGGGCGCGCGAGGCCCGAGCGACGCGGCTCGCTCAGCGTGATTGCCTGGGCACTCGGCGAGGCAACAGCGATCTACGGCGGCCTCTTCTGGCTGCTCCTCGGCGACTCGCAGTGGTACCTGTACGGGGTCGCGTGCCTTCTGCTCACGTATTTCATCTTTCCCATTCGCCCAACCCGTTAGGCGTGCGCGTCGTCTCCTTTCTCCCATCCGCCACCGAGATCGTGGCCGCGCTCGGTCAGCTCGACGCGATCGTCGGCATCTCGCACGAGTGCGATTACCCGCCAGGCGTCCAGTCGCGCGACGTGGTGACCTCGAGCTCGATCGACTCTGCGGCGCTGCCCGGCGAGATCGACGTACAGGTGCGGGATTTCGTGGACACCGGCCGCGCGCTCTACGATGTGCGTGAGGATCGCGTGCGTGCGCTCGCGCCGGATGTCATGGTCACCCAGGTCGTCTGTGACGTCTGTGCGGTGAGCGAAGACGACGTACGCGCCGTCGCGGCCCGGCTGGCGCCGCGTCCCGAAGTTGTGACGCTCGGCGCGACGACGCTCGACGGAATCTTCGACGACATCCAGCGAGTCGCCGAGGCGTTAGGCGTGAGCGCGCGGGGCGTGGAGCTGGTCGAGCGCGCGCGGTCGCGCATGCGCGCGGTGCACGAACAACTCAAGGCAGCCAGCGCGCGACGGCCACGCGTCGCCGTGATCGAGTGGACCGATCCGATTTTCGCGGCGGGCCATTGGGTTCCCGAGATGGTCCGTCGCGCCGGCGGAATCGATGCGCTCGCCCAACCCGGGGAACACTCGACCACGCGGACGTTGGTCCAGGTCCGCGACGCGAACCCGGATGTCATTCTCGTCGCACCGTGCGGGTTCGATCTGGAACGGGCGGCAGCGGACGCGGGCCATCTGCTCGCGAATGCCGATTGGGCGTGGGCGCGTGAGACACAGGTCTGGGCGCTCGACGCAAACTCGTTCCTGAGTCGCCCGGGGCCAAGGGTGGTCGACGGCATCGAGCTCCTCGCTCGAGTGCTGCATTCGACGCTGTTCGGCGCGCCGTCGTCATCCGCTGCCCGCCGCCTCGCCTAACGTGGATTCGACGTCCACACCCGAATGGCGACGAGCACGAGGAAGACCGCGAACCCGCGTCGGAGCTGGACGGCCGTGAGGATGTGCGCGAGCTTCGCCCCGAAAAACGCGCCGAAGAACAGGCCGATGGCGATGATCAGCGCTGCCCGCAGGTCGAGGTTGCCGGTCCGGTAATACTCCCACGCGCCAAGTGCCCCGACGGGCAGCAGCAGCGCGCCCAGCGACGTCCCGGTCGCCGTGAGCTGCGACATCCGCGCGAAGTACAGCAGCGCGGGGACGATCAGGACGCCGCCGCCGATCCCGAACAGGCCGGCCAGCACACCGGCGCCGAGCCCGATTAAGATGTAGAGCATTGTCATCCCACCAATGTACTGACGCATGCTCTCCGAATCTTCCATCGCATTTCTCAAGCGGCTGCTCGACACGCCGGGACCGTCCGGCTTCGAATCCGCGCCCGCACGCGTCTGGCGCGACGAGGCGCGGGCGTTCGCCGACGTCACGAACGACGTCGCCGGTAACAGCATGGCCGTCGTCAACGCGAACGGCACGCCGACCATCATGCTGGCCGGCCATATCGACGAGATCGGTGTGATCGTCACCTACATCGATGACGAGGGCTATCTGTTCATCTCCGGCATCGGCGGCTGGGACCCGCAGGTGCTGGTCGCCCAACGGATCCGGATCATGGGGCGGAACGGCGACGTGTACGGCGTGATCGGCAAGAAGCCGATTCACGTCATCAAACCCGAGGACCGCAAGAAAGCCTCGGAGATGACGGACCTCTGGATCGACATCGGGGCGACGTCGCGCGAGGAGGCCGAGAAGCTCGTGTCGGTCGGCGACCCGGGCGTGATCGATTCACGGACGATCGATCTGCCGAACAGCTGCATCGTCTCGCGGTCCATCGACGACCGCATCGGCGCATTCATCGTCCTCGAGGCACTGCGTCGGTATTCCGAGCAGCCCGGCAGCGCGCGGGTCGTCGCCGTTGCGACCACGCAGGAGGAGATCGCCTTCCAGGGCGGCGGCGCGCGCGTGAGCGCGACACGCATCGGACCTCAGATGGCCATCGTCGTCGATGTCACGCATGCGACCGACTACCCAACGGCCGAGAAAAAAGAGCACGGCCATCACAAGATCGGAGGCGGCCCGGTGCTCACCCGCGGCTCGATCGTGTCTCCGGTGGCGTACACGCTGCTGCGCGACGCCGCGTCGCGGCTCTCGATTCCATACACGATCCATGCGGCGGGGCGCGAGTCCTGGACCGATGCCGATGCCATTCACGTCGCGCGTGAGGGGATCGCGACGGCCCTGCTCTCGATCCCCAACCGCTACATGCACTCGCCTAACGAGCTGGTGAGCCTCGATGACCTGGATCGCGCGGCCGCCGTCATCGCGGAGGCATGTCGCGCGGTGAATGCAGAGACGGATTTTACGGCACGATGAGGGATGTGGGATGCGGGATGTGGGATGAGGGCAAGAAGCGGAAACCCTCGGGATGCTCAGCTCGAATAGAGCGGCTTCCCGAGGGTTCTCGCTTTCTACCCTCTTCCCTCTTCCCTCATCCCGCATCCCTCATCCCTCTTTCGGTTTCACCGCCCGTGCGGCTGCCACTCTGACCTCACGTTCCCGGTCGTTAGCGAAGCGCCGCAGCGCCACCAGCGCTGCTGGCGTGTTCGCCTCCACAAGCGCCTGCACCGCCGCGATCCGAAGCGCCGTCGGCTTCCGCTTGAACAGGCGGCCATCCGGCTCCGCTGCCTTCGTTAGGCGCGCGACCGCCTCGTCCGTCGCCTGCCGTCCCAGCGCGGCGAGAATCACGGCCTGCACCTCCTGATCCGGTTCATGATCCAGCGCGCGAGCGAGCACACTCACCGCGCGCGGCGACTTGACGGTCCCCAGCCCCTGCATCGCGTGCACACGAACTTCGGGCACGGGGTCCGTCGCCATCTTCTCGACCGCCTGAATCGATCGCAACGTGCCGAGTCGCGCCAGCGCGGTCGCGGCAGACCGGCGCACCCGCTCCTCGCGGTGTGTCACGACATCGAGGAGCGCGTTCTCCGCCTCGGCCGCGCGCATCTCACCGAGCAGATCGATCGCGTTCCGCACCACGTACCAACGATTGTCGCCGAGCAGATGAATTAGCGTCGGCACGGCATCGCGAATCTTCGCCAGCACCGCGAGATAGGCGCGGCGGTCGGTCAGCGAATCGGACGACGTCAACAGGTCGATGAGCGCCTCGGCAGCGTCGGACCCGAGGCGTGTGAACACGACCTGCAGTGAATCGCGCAGCTCCCGCCGGCGAGGCAGCAGCCCGGCCATTCCGCGAATGAGTGTCGGCTTCGTGAGCCGACGTACGGCAATCGTGTACGCCCGCCGCAGTTCAGCGTCCTCCGCGGACACCTCGCGGTCGACGAACGCCGCGAACACGCGCGCGACGACCTCCCATCGGCCGTCGCTCCCCCGCGCCTCGGCCACCGTCGCAACTTCGTCGAGAACTCGACTGACGTTCTGGGGTGTCACCTCGGTGCGAAGGCGTTCGATCAGCTCGTCGTCGGACAATGTCGCGAGCGACTTCGTCTTGAATGCGCCCTCGAACATCCGGTTCGAGTCGTCGTGAATGGTCGGAGCGCCGACGGGTGGGGTCGTTCGACGTGCCGCGAGACCCGCTGGAATCTCGGCGCCGAGCGTCAGCGATCCACCACGGGGTGTGCGGTGGCCGTCGATCCGCGGGGGGCCAGCCGGCGTGTGGACGGATGATCCGTTGACTCGCGGCGATGCGCTAGGCGTCAGACTTCCGGTGCGAACGAACCCGTTCCGGCCGAGGTGGACCTCGACGTGCGTGACGCCGACCTTGATCAGCTCGTAGTCGAACGCGACACCTTCATCGTTAGGCCGAGCCTCCGCCGCCAGGATCCGCGCGACGCCGAGGATCTGGTCGCCGGGCGTGCCCTCGAGGAAGTCGATCTGATGGGCCGAATGCGCCGACATGCGCATCACGAGCTCGTGCAGACGCAACCCTTCCGACGATTGCCGCGCGTGCTGCAGATCCACGTTGAGCTGTGACGTCGCCAGCGAGGTGTCTCCCGCCGCGGTGGCGGCGACCGCTTCGCTCACCACCCGCTGGTGCTCGGCCGTCGCATCTGGCTCGTGCGCCAGCAGATATACCAGCTCGGCAAACCGCGCCTGGAACGTCGCTGCCTTCATTGACATGCGCCTTGAAGCCGTCCTCAAAAAAGATGTGAGGTCTCCAACACAAGGACGCATGAGATGGCCACGTGGAAACCTGCAAGGCGCGGTTGCACCGGCCTTCTTTCGCACGGGACTCGCTCGCAGATTTCCGTCCCGACCCAGGACGTCCAACCGTCATGACCAGATCGTTCCGTACCATGCCGCGCCTGCTGACGACGCTGGCGTTGGTGACATCCATCACAGCCGCGTGCCGCCATACGGCCTCCGGGCCGGCGCCCGTTGCCGCTCCAGACACCGCGGCCGTCATGCGCGACGTACGGTACCTGGCGAGTGACGCGCTCGAAGGTCGCGGAAGCGGCACGCCGGGCAACGATTACGCAGCCACGTACATTGCGCGACGGTTTTCGGGCCTCGGCCTGACTCCTGGATTCGCCTCGACCGATGCGCGAGTCTGCGTGCGCAGCGGCCGTCGAGCGCCGTGCGACGCGCGTTTCGTGCAGTCGTTCGTCGCGAGATCGGTGGCCGCTGCGCACGCGGGGCTGCAAGGCGAGCTTCCGACGCAGAACGTTGCGGCCGTGGTTCGCGGGAGAGACCCAGCGCTCCGCGACGAATACGTGATCCTCGGCGCGCACTTCGACCATCTCGGTCGCTCGACGTTCGGTGCGCTCGATCCCGACGCCGCGAATGCGATCCACAACGGCGCGGATGACAATGCGTCGGGCACCGCGGCCGTCATCGAGCTCGCGCGACTCCTGCACCGCCACCCGCCAAAGCGCTCCGTGATGGTCGTCGCATTCAGCGGCGAGGAGCTCGGGCTGCTCGGATCGCAATACTTCGTCGAGCACGCGCCGGTCCCACTCGAGAAGGTGCGCGCGATGCTCAATTTCGACATGGTCGGCCGGATGCAGGATGACCGGCTCATCGTGTACGGAGTCGCGACGGCACAGGAGCTCAACGACATCGTCACGCGGGCGAACGCCGCCGCCCCGCTCCGGCTCACCGCCACCGGCGATGGGTTCGGCGCGTCGGACCACGCATCATTCTACGCGAAGAACCTGCCCGTCCTGCACTTCTTCACGAACGTGCATGACGACTATCACAAGGCGACGGACGACGCCGACAAGATCAACGCCCTCGGCATCGCGCGTGTCGTAGCGCTCGCGGAGCGCGTCACGCGCGACATCGCGGATCGCCCGCAGCCGCTCACGTTCGTGCGCGCGGTTGCCGCCGCGCCATCGACGTCATCGCGTGAGAACACGACCGCGTACCTCGGTTCGATTCCGGACATGGGCGCGACGGAGGTCAAGGGCGTTCGACTCACCGGCGTTCGGGCGGAGAGCCCGGCGGACAAGGCTGGTCTCAAGGCCGGCGACATCATCGTGGAGTTCGCCGGCAAACCGGTGAACGACCTCTATGCGTACACCGATGCGCTCTACGCGCAGCGCCCGGGCGACACGGTCGACGTCGTCGTGATGCGCGGGACCGAGCGCGTGACGGTGAAGGTCACGTTAGGCAGAAGAAACTAGGCCCCTACAACCGAGGAACATGCGAACCCTACTCGCGCTGGCGCTACCGAGTCTGCTGGCCGCGCAAGCTCCCATGAACCCGACCAAGGGCTCGGGCACCGTCGCGTTGAAGGCCGCGCGGGTCATCGACGGAACCGGGGCGGCACCAATCCAGAACGGCGTCGTGGTGGTGACAGATGACCGCATCGTCAGCGTCGGCGCGGCCGGATCGGTCGCGATTCCGGCGGGCGCGCGGACGGTTGATCTCGGCAACGCAACGTTGCTTCCCGGCTTCATCGACGCCCACACGCACGTCATCGGCCGCGCGCTCGGCGATCCCGCTGCCATGGACCAGGGCGTCCGCGACGTCGACTCCTTCGGCGCGATCCTTGGCGTGGTGAACGTGCGCAACACGCTGCTCGCTGGCTTCACCTCCATTCGCAACCTCGGCGCCGCCAACTTCGATGACATCGCGATGCGCAAGGCGATCAACGAAGGCTGGGTCATCGGCCCGCGAATGCAGACGGCCGCGCACGCAATCGGCATCACGGGCGGCCACTGCGATGAGAACGGCTATAAGCCCGGCCTCATGGACGGCGACTTCAAGACCGGCATCGCCGATGGGCCGGAACAGATCCGGGCGGCGGTTCGCTACCAGGCGAAGTATGGCGCCGACGTCATCAAGACGTGCGCGACCGGCGGCGTGCTGTCCGAAGGTGACGCCGTGGGCGTGCCGCAGTACACGTACGAGGAGCTCAAGGCTCTGGTGGACGAAGCAACGAAGCTCGAGCGAAAGGTCGCCGCGCACGCGCACGGCACCGAGGGGATCAAGATCGCCGTGCGCGCCGGGGTCTCGTCGATCGAGCACGGCTCATTCCTCGACGAGGAAGGCGCGAAGATGATGGCCCAGCGGGGCACGTTCCTTGTCCCGACGCTCAGCGCCGGCGAGGCGGCCGAGAATGCCGCGAAGACCGGCGTGCTCAAGGGACTGCGCGGGGAGAAGGCGCTCGCGGCCGCGCAGGCGATGCGTCAGTCCATCAAGTACGCGGTCGAGAACAAGGTCCCGATCGCGTTAGGTACCGACGCCGGGGTCTCTCCGCACGGAGCCAATGGGCACGAGTTCACGCTGATGGTGCAGTGGGGTGGCATGACGCCGATGCAGTCGATCGTCGCCGGGACGAGCAACGCGGCAAAGTTGCTGGGCTGGGACAAGAACCTCGGCACGCTGACGACCGGCAAGTGGGCGGACATCGTGGCCGTTCCCGGCGATCCGATCGCCGACATCAAGGCGATGGAGAAGACGGTGTTCGTGATGAAGAACGGCGTCGTCTACAAGGCGCCTAACGGCACCCCGGCGATGTGACGCTCCACTGCTGGACGTCAGCGCGCTACGCGATAACGCTCCCGACGAATCACCGCTTCCCGATCGCGAAGTACGCGCTGCTTCGCGATGCGGTGATCGCAAGTGGGTTCGTGCCACCCACCCACATGCACGAGCCCGACCGCGCTCCGATCGACTCGCTGCGGCTCGTTCACACCGAGCGCTACATCGAGGCGGTTCGTTCCGGAACGTTGAGCGAGGCGGAACAGCGGCGGATCGGCCTTCCCTGGTCGGAGTCGCTGGTGGAGCGATCGTTCCGTGCGGTCGGCGGGACGTGCGAGGCGGCCACCGCCGCGCTCGATCGTGGCGTGACGATGAACCTCGCCGGCGGTACGCACCACGCGTTTCCCGATCACGGCGAGGGATTCTGCGTGTTCAACGATGTCGCCGTCGCGATCCGCACGCTGCAACGCCACGGTCGCATTCGGCGAGCTGTCGTGATCGACCTCGACGTCCATCAGGGGAACGGGACGCACGCGATTTTCACCGGCGATCCGTCCGTATTCACGTTCAGCATGCACGGCGGACGAAACTACCCCTTCCACAAGGTGGCCGGGTCGCTCGATGTGGAGCTCGCGGATGGTACGGGCGACGATGCATACCTCACAGCCCTCGCAGAAACGCTGCCAGGCGTTCTCTCAGCCTCGGCCCCGGATCTCGCGATCTATCTTGCCGGTGCCGACTCGCACGAGGGTGACCGACTGGGGCGGCTGTGCCTGACGTTCGAAGGCCTGGCGCGTCGCGACGTGATGGTCCTGGATGCGTGTCGGGAGGTCGGGATTCCCGTGGTCATCACGATCGCGGGCGGCTATGGGCGCAATATCGAGGACAGTGTCCGGGTGCATCTCAATACGGTCCGCATTGCGACGCAGTACTGAACACTTAGCCGTTAGCCGGTAGTCGGCAGTCGTTAGCGTACAGCCTAACGGGACACATCTCGGAGCGAGACGTGTCCCGTTGACGTTTCAGCAGCTAACGACTACCGACTATCGACTAGAGACTACCATCATTTGCTGATCTTAAAATCGGAGATGTGCACGTCGAGGTTGTGGCTCACGCGAATGCCCGCGATGCCATCGGTCGACGCCAGCATGTTCCCTGCGCCAACCGCCTTCGCGCGGTCCATACTGTAGACCTCCTTGCCGTTGATCAGGTACTGGATCTTCTGCGCACCAACGACCACCTCGAGCTTGTCGGTGCTCTTTCCGCTCGCGTCAGCCTTGGCGATCGCGTCGCTCGGGGTCCAGTTGACGACCGTGTGGATCAGCGAGTCGGCGTCGCCGGCGCGATGCTTGATCAGGTACGTGCCGTTCCCGCCTAACGTGAAGTACATGTAGTTCTGCGTCGGACCGGTCAGGTCCTTCCCGGCGAAGATCAGCCCGTACGCTTCGGCGTGGCCGGGTGGCTTCGTGAGCGTGAACGTCGCGCTCACCTTGTAGTTGCCCGTCGCCACGTCGGCGGCCCGCCAGTAGATCGCGCGCGACCCGGAAGTGGCGTGGAACCCGTTCCCCATCGCCACGAACTTCGGCGGCGTGCCGCTGCCCGCGCGCGGGTCGACTCGCATCTGCCATCCCGGCGCGAGCTCACCGCCGCCGGCAACCGCTTTCGTTGCATCCTGCGCCGCCACGAGCGCCGGCGCGATCATCGCACCGATGGCGAGTGTGATCACCGACTTTCGCATCTGACCTCCAAGGAGTGCGGTCCAGACATGGGCGAAACGATTTGACATTATCAGCCCTGTCACCTGCATGCCACCTTTCGCCGGACGCCTTCCCCTCCCCATGCCCCCGATTCCACCGCCTCGCGACTCCGGCTTCACCACGTCTACACCGGTCCCCCTCTACTGGTGCACCTACGGTCCTCCCGGGGGGCGCCGCCTCCTCGTGCTCCACGGCGGTCCCGGGGCAGATCACCAGTATCTCCTGCCTCAGATGCTCGCGCTCGCCGAGGACCACGAGCTGGTGTTTTACGACCAGCGTGGGGGCGGCAAGTCGCGCACGGATGATCCGTCGCCAATAACCTGGCAAACGCACGTCGAAGACCTGGCCGCCGTCGCCAGGGAGTTGGGCTTCGACCGCCCGGACATCGTTGGCTACTCGTGGGGCGGCCTGCTGGCGATGCTCTACGCGATCGTGGCCCGAGGCGCGGTTCCCGGTTCCCAGTTCTCGATTCCTGCCGAGTCCCCAGTCCCCGGTCCCCAGTCCCTGATTCTGATCGATCCCGCTCCCATCACTCGCCCCTACCGCGAGCAATTCGAGGCGGAGTTTTCGCGCCGCCAGCAAGGACCCGTCATCCAGGCCCTGCGCGCCGAGCTCGCGGCTTCGGGCCTCCGCGAGCGAGACCCCGACGCGTACCGTCAGCGCGGTTTCGAGCTCAGCGTGGCTGGCTACTTCGCCGACCCCGCTCGCGCCCGCGACCTCACGCCCTTTCGCGTCGTGGGCCGAGTGCAGCAGAGCGTCTGGAGCAGCCTCGGTGATTTCGACCTGACATCCCCGCTCGCCCATGTCGGCGTCCCCGCCTTTATCGTCCATGGACGACAGGATCCGATCCCGCTCGAGTCGTCGGAGGTCGCTGCTCGTGCGCTCGGGGCTCGACTCGTCGTGCTGGACCACTGCGGACATGTGCCCTATGTCGAGCAACCGCAGTCTTTATTCGACGCGTTGCGCGATTTTCTGACCCAGACAACCCCCGTGCCGTGAGGGGAGCTTCATGACGACGCTCGAAAAGTTCGAAATGCCGCACATCGCCACCATCGACGTCGACGGGCGACGCTACAACGTCGCCCTTCGGATCGAGCACGATGGTGTCGAGTTCGTGGGTCGTCTCTGGTTCGCCGACGAAGCGTGGGCGGAGGACGACGGCATCGTCGATCAAGGCGTAGTTCCGGGGCGCAGCGCTGAGCTGGTGATCGGCCATGCCCAGTCGCTCGGTGAAGGCGAGCTCGTGCAGCGCTATCGCCGAGCCCTGGCGCAGAAACGGCGGTTTCACGCACTGCGGCAATTGACGGTCGAGGTGCTCGAGAACATCCGGCATCTGAATGCACTCGCCACGTCGATGCGCGCGGGCCTGGTGGAGCTCGACGAAGCCGCGTCGGAGCTCCATCTCACCGAAGATCGTCTCCATGAGCTGATTGATCGGCTGCGCTCGGTTGCTGGCGTCGAACGATAAAGCCGGGGAAGGGGGACGGGCGGCGGGCGACGGTTAAACAGCGCAAACCCTCGGGAGACTATCTCCCAACAGCCAGCGTCAGCCAGCAACCAACGAGCAGCCGGCAGCCACCCGCCGTTCCTCCGTCGCCCGTCCCCCGTCCCCGGCTAGCTTTCGTCATGGACTCTCGCACCGCGGCTCACATCCTCTCCGAGATCGCGGCGTTGCTCGAGCTTCGCGCGGAAAACCGGTTCAAGTCGCGTGCGTACCGTGGCGCCGCCAAGGCCGTCCTCGCCCTCGACACCGACGACCTCACGCCCCTCCTCCGCTCCGGCGAGCTCGCGAAAGTTCGAGGGATTGGCCGCTCCACGCTCGCCGTCGTCACCGACCTCGTGGAGACCGGCGAGTCGCGTTACCTCGAGCAGCTGCGGCTCGACCTGCCTGACGGTATCCTCGACCTCATGCGCGTCCCGGGGCTCGGCCCCGAGAAGATCGAGCGCCTGCACGAAGCGTTAGGCATCGCGAGCCTGGACGACCTGGAGGCCGCCGCCCGCGATGGCCGGCTCGCCACCGTGAAAGGGTTCGGGCCGAAGTCCGTCGAGCAGATGCCCGAGGCGATCACCATCGCGCGCAAAAGCGGAGCGCTGGCGCTGTTTCCGCGGGCGTACGCCGAAGCCGCTCGCCTGGTCTCCGCCGTTAGGCGGCATCCGGATGTGGCGCAGGCGGAAATCGCCGGATCCGTGCGCAGGCGCAGCGAGGTGGTGCGCAACATCGACATCGTCGCCGCCGTAACGGGCAACCCCGCCGAGGTTGCCGCATCGTTCGCGCGGGTCGCCGGCGTCGTCGACGTAACCATGGCGGATGGATCGGCCGCGATTCGTTTCGTGGACGGCACCCTCCTCGACCTGCACTGCGTCCCAGCGGAGAAGTTCGCGGTGGCACTCTGGCGGGCTACCGGAAGCGAAGGACACATCCGGCAGATGTCGGACGCATTGACTGCCCGCGGGCTTCTCGTCGACGACGACGGTGTCCGCGACGCGGGCGGTGAACGCGTCCCGCTCGCCGACGAGAATGCGCTGTACGCGCTGCTCGACATCCCACTCGTGCCGCCGGAGATGCGCGAAGGGGCCGGCGAGCTCGCCGCCGCCGCACGGGGGCTGCCCCGGCTCGTGACGGCTGCCGATGTGCGCGGCATTCTGCACTGCCACTCGACCTATTCCGACGGCGTCGCGACCATCACCGATCTCGCCCAGGCGGCGATCGCGCGGGGCTGGTCGTACCTCGGCATCAGCGATCACTCGCAGTCGGCGTTCTACGCCGGTGGCCTCAGCCGCGAAGCCATCGCCCGTCAGCATGACGAGATCGACGACCTGAACGCGACGCTTGGCGATTTCAGGGTCCTGAAAGGCATCGAAGCCGACATCCGCGTCAACGGCGAGCTCGATTACGACGACCAGACGCTCGACCGCTTCGATTACGTGATCGGATCCGTCCACTCGCAGTTCAAGATGAGCGAAGAGGCGATGACCGCCCGCATCGTCAACGCTCTCGAGAACCCGCACCTCACCATCCTCGGCCATCCGACGGGCCGTCTCCTGCTCGCACGAGACGCCTACGCGGTCGACGTGGAAGCGATCATCGAGAAGGCCGCCGAAACTGGTGCGGCGATTGAGCTCAATGCCGATCCGCGGCGTCTCGATCTCGACTGGCGCTATCTGCGTCAGGCGAAGGAGCTCGGCGTCACCGTGGAGATCGGGCCTGACGCCCATTCCATCCCGGGGCTCGACAATGTCGTCGTCGGCGTGGGCATCGCGCGGAAGGCGTGGCTGGAAGCTGACGATATCTTGAATGCACGTTCCGCCGGCGACGTGTTGGCGTTCGCGAGCGCACGTCGCGATCGCGCTCGCGTTACGGGCCCGGACGCCGACATTCCATTCTGATTTCACACGCTTCATGGCAAGAAAAACTGGTGGCCCTCGGCAACCGCTCTCTCAGCGGCGACCGAAGGTCGCGGCGGGCAAAAAGAGTGCGGTGCCGCGCGTCGGGCGAAAGACCACGAGCCGGCCTACGCCGAAGGCGAAGCTGACGCCGAAGGCGAAACGTGCGCCGAAGGCCGCGCGTCGTCCGGCGCCCGACGCCCTCGTGCTCTACGACCAGTTGCTGGCGCTCTATCCCGACGCGCACTGCGAGCTCGATTTCGCCACGCCGTTCCAACTGCTGGTCGCAACGATTCTCAGCGCCCAATGCACGGACAAGCGCGTGAACATGGTCACGCCGGTGCTGTTCTCCCGCTACCCGGCCGTGGAGTCTCTCGCGCGCGCGAGGCAGGAGGACGTCGAGGAGATCATCAAGAGCACCGGGTTTTTCCGGAACAAGGCCAAGAGCATCATCGCGATGGCGGGCGCACTGGTCGATCGCCACGCTGGTGAGGTCCCATCGGTGCTCGCCGAGCTGGTGACCCTTCCGGGCGTCGGCCGGAAGACGGCGAACGTCATCCTCGGCAACGCGTTCGGCATCAATGAAGGCGTCGTCGTCGACACACACGTCGGCCGCCTCGCCGGTCGCCTCGGCCTAACGAGTGAGACGGACCCGGTGAAGGCGGAGCAGGAATTGATGAAGCTCTTTCCGCGGGATCGTTGGACGATGCTCGCGCACCTGCTGATCTTTCATGGCCGCCGGGTGTGCGAGGCGAAGAAACCCCGGTGCAGCGAGTGTGCGTTGGCCCCGATGTGCCCGTCGGCCGGGATTGGCATTTAGCCGTCGCCCGTCGCCCGTCGCCCGTCCCCGGCAGTTTGTCGCCCGCTTCCCGTCTCCCGCTTGCCGATTAGTTTCCCGCGCATGAAGACAGCGACGTTCGACACCAATCGCGGCGCCATTGTCGCCGAGCTCTACGAGAAGGATGCTCCGAAGACCGTGGAGAACTTCGAGACGCTCGCGAACAAGGGCTACTATGACGGCGTGAAGTTTCACCGCGTCATCCCCGGGTTCGTCATCCAGGGCGGCGACCCATACTCCCGGGACCTCCCCGTCGGTGACCGCCGGGTTGGAACTGGCGGTCCCGGCTACACCATCAAGTGCGAGACGAAGGGTAACCCCCGGACCCACGAGCTTGGCGCCCTCTCTATGGCGCACGCGGGGAAGGACACGGGCGGCAGTCAGTTCTTCATCGTGCTCGATGAGAACAACACGCGCCACTTGAACGGCGTCCATACGGTGTTCGGGAAGGTCACCAAGGGCATCGATGTCGTGCAGAAGATCCAGAAGGACGATGTAATGAACTCGGTTCGCGTCTCCTGAATCCACCGACAACTACCGGACTCTCGACGATGTCCCTCTATCCTGAAGACAAGAAGGCCGCGTTCATCGGCCTGATCGTCACGGCCGCGCTGCTCTTCACGATGTCGTTCACGATCGTGAAGCTCACGAACGCCAAATACAACAAGCACAAAGCCGAAGCGAAGACGGCGGAAACCAAATAGCGCAACGGCGCAACAGAACAGGTAATTGGTTACTGGAATTGGTAATTGGTTATTTGAACCCCCGGGATGCCTCTCTCCTTTCTGCGAGATGAGCATCCCGGGGGTTCTGATTACCTGTAACCAATCCCAGTAACCAGTTACCTGTGGTGTTTACGATCTTCGGAGCCTAACGCCTCCTGATCCGGTCTCGATCGAGATCTCGCCTTTTCCATCCCCGATCGTCCCGGAGAGGTAGTCGTGCTCGGCCTTCTTGACCTGGATCGGGATGTCGGTATCGATGCCGCCGCTGCCGGTGTCGATGCGGATCGCGGCACCTAACGATTCCGGAATCCCGAGCGTTACGCCGCCCGACCCGGACTCGATGTGAACGTCGTCGACATCCGAGCGGAGATCGAGCTCCACTGAGCCGCTTCCGCTATCGAGCTTGATGCGCTTCGATTGCACCCGAGCGAGCCTGACGCTGCCTGAGCCGGTATCCATCTCGAGCTCGTCGGTCACGATGTCCGAGCCGCGCACGCGCCCGGAGCCCGTGTCCATCTTGAGGAAAGGCCCGCGGATGTTCATCACCTCCACACTGCCGGATCCCGTATCCAGGTCGACCTCGCCCTGGGCATCGGTCACCTTCACCTCGCCGGATCCCGTGTCGAGCGAGAGCTTCCCGCGCGTGCGCGTCGACGTCACTGGTGCCGCGCTCACATCGACGTACAGATCGCCGTCGACGTTGTCGATCTTCGCCTCGCCGACCCCGAGGAACACGGAGACGCGTTTGCCTTTCGGAACGACCACGCGGATATCGGCGTAGGCTTCGAGTCCATCGCCGCTCCCCACGATGTCCACACTGCGACCGTCGTCGTGGTGATCGTCCCCGAACGTGCCATCGTCGTCCACGCGGAGCGTTGTCCGCGAACGCCCGCGGTACCACTCGCCCTGCCGGTACACGATCCGCCGATCGGGATACACGACGCGGAGCGTCTCCCGACCGCGGACGCGCCCGGTCTGAATGGTGAGCTTGGAGGCGTCGGCGCCACCGCGTGTCACTTCCACCGACACGTCCGCGCCGCTGCCGCCTTCGACGCGCATGACGCCCGCGATGTTGTACACCGCGATGTCATTGCCAGGAATCGTGCGACGCTCGGGCGTCTGGGCGATCGATGTGATGGGCAGGGTGAGCACCATCGACGCGAGCAACGGTTTCGCGAAGCGCATGAATAGCGGGGACGGGGGACAGGCGACGGGCGACAGGCGACAGGCGACAGGCGACAGGCGACAGGCGACAGAGCACTCGCCTGTCGGCTCGGGATGACCATCGTTCAGACAGTCCCTACGCACGCGCGGTTTACACGATTCCGGATTCCCGATTCCCGATTCCCGACCGTTGGCGCCGTTGCGAAGCCGGGTTCGCGCAACTAAATTACCGACCAGTCAGTTATTTTAGCCGTACCCCGCAATGCCCAGCCAAACAAAACGCCCCGCCACCAAATCCGCCGCCCCGACCCAACGGCCCCCGCGGCGGTCCGGTCCACGTTGGCGACGGCTCCCCGAAGAGCGGCCGCGCCAGATCCTCGAGGCCGCTCTCGACGTCTTCGGCGAGCGAGGACTCGCTGGCGCGCGACTCGACGATATCGCACGCCGCGCCGGCGTCTCGAAGGGCACGATCTATCTCTACTTCCCCAACAAGGAAGAGCTCTTCCGCGAGGTCGTGCGCGCCATCGTCGTCGATCGCCTCCGTCAGGCTGCCGCCGAGGCAGGCGAAGACAACCCCGTCGATGAGCTCAAACGATACCTTCGCGCCCACTGGAACTTCGTCCGCTCGCCAGAATTCCAGACGATCCAAAAACTCGTCATCAGCGAGCTGCACAACTTCCCGGACCTCGCCGAGTTCTACGGTCGAGAGGTCGTGAAGCCCGCGAACGAGCTGATCGCCGCAAAGATCCGACGCGGCATCGAGCGCGGGGACTTTCGGCGCATCGATCCGATCCTCGCGGCCCGATTCATGTCGTCCACCACGATCACGCATTCCACGTGGTGCGCTCGTCGCAACGTCTTCAAGCTCCTCACGGATGTGACCGACGAGCAGGTGTTCGAGAGCCTCTCCGACTTTTTCTTCCACGCAATCCGCTCGACTCCGGTAGCGAGTGCCGCGGAGCCGGCGTCCACACAATGACCGAGAACGCACCGACCACCAGCGTGCGAGAGCGCCTCGTACGCGTCCTGCTCCCGCCGGCTCTCATCCTGCCGGTCGCCTTCGCGACGGCGCACGCCCAGACATCCGAGCCCGTTGCTCTTTCACTCGGCGACGCGGCCCGGCTCGCCGCCAAGCAGAACGCCACCGTCGTCGCCGCCCGTTACCGCGCCGAACAGGCCGGCGCGCGCATCACACAGCGTCGTGCCGACATTATGCCCAACTTCTCGGCGTCCGCGCTCGAGAACGGGCGCACGCTGAACACAGCCACCTTCGGCATTGACTTTCCCACCCCGCCCGGCCAGCCGCCGGTGTTCGATCCCGACGGCGAGCTCCAGGGCCCTGTCAACACGATCGACACGCGCGCGCACTTTTCGCAATCGATATTCGACGCAGGCGCGTTTGGCCGCATCAAGAGCGCACGCACCGCCGCCGCGGCCAGCGATTTCGACACCGAGGCGGCCGCCGATCAGGCCGCAGCCTCGGCGGCCAACGCGTACGTGCAGGCCGCTCGGGCCGATGCACAGCTCGGCGCTCGGATCGCGGACTCGTCGCTCGCCGAAGACCTGTTGCGCGTCGCCCGCCAACAGCTGGAAGCCGGCGTCGGCGTTGGGCTCGACGTCACGCGCGCGCAGTCGCAGCTCGCGGCGGTTCGCGCTCAGCTGATCCTCGCCCGGAACGACCGCGGACGCACGCGGTTCGCGCTCCTCCGAACGCTTGGCCTGCCGCTGGATACGCGCCTAACGCTGAGCGACTCGCTCGGCGCCATGCCGACAGACGAGACGCTTCCTGACGAGAACACCGCGATCGCTCAGGCGCTCCGATCCCGTGCGGACCTGCGAAGCCTCGACGAACAGTTCGCCGCGGTCGGCCAGCAGGCGAGCGCCGTGCGCGCCGAGCGACTCCCGACGGTCTCGGCGTTCGGCGACTACGGAACCATCGGAAAGAACGGCGCATCGTTGCTGCCGACGTATAACTGGGGGGTGCAGTTCTCGCTCCCGATCTTCGATGGACTTCGCCGTGAGGGCCGCGTGGAGGAGCAGACCGCACTGCAGCACGAGGTAGACGTCCGACGCCGCGACCTTCGCGAGCAAGCCTCGGTCGAGGTGCGAACAGCGCTGCTCGATCTCGGCTCCGCGCGCGAAGCGGTCGCGGCAACCCAGGAGCGAGTCCGGCTCGCCGAGCAGGAGGTCGCGCAGGCGAGCGAGCGCTTCCGGGCGGGCGTCGCCGGCAACGCGGATGTGTTCACCGCATCGATCTCATTGAACGGAGCGCGCACGCAGGTCGTCGACGCGCTTGCCGCTTACCAGGTTTCCCGCATCGCCCTCGCCCGCGCGCAGGGCGCTGCGCGGGAGATTCGCTGACTTCTGCATAACGACAGATCCATGGCCACCGCAATCGAAACCGAGTCAGGTCCATCCGACCTCCGTGTGGAACCGACTGCCCAGCCCCCCAAGCCATCGCGCCGCAAGTTCATCGTTCTTCCGATCATTGTGCTGCTCGGGCTCGCCGGCATCATCTGGGGCGTGCGGAAGTGGTCCTACGGGCGCTCGCATGAATCCACCGACAACGCCCAGGTCGATGGACACATCGTGCCCGTCCTCGCGAAGGTGGGCGGGTACGTCACCGACGTACGCGTTGTCGAGAACGTTCACGTGAAGGAAGGCGCGGAGGTCGTTCACATCGACGACGCCGAGTACAAGGTCAGGCTCGCCCAGGCGGACGCCGACCTGGCCGCCGCGCGGTCTGTCGCTGGAACCCGGGGCGTGACGGGACAGGCCGAGGCCCAGGTGCAGACCGCCTCGAGCCAGCGTCAGGTCGTCGACGCACAGATCACCGCGGCCGAAGCGAATCGCCAGAAAGCCGTGTCGGATCTCGCGCGTCTCAAGGACCTCGCGGACAAGCAGATCGTGTCACGGCAACAGCTCGACGGCGCGCAGGCAGCCGCCGATGCCGCCACGGCCAACCTCGAAGCCGTACGTCGTCAGGCGACCGCGGCCGGCGCCGGCATCGTGAACGCCGAAGCCGGCGCACGTTTCGCCCAGGCACGCCTCGGAGGTGCACAGTCGGCACGTGACAACGCAGCCCTCCAGCTCTCGTACACATCGGTCACCGCTCCGATGTCCGGCATCGTGTCGAGGAAGCAGGTCGAGGTGGGGCAGCTCGTTCAGCCGGGCCAGCCGCTCATGACGATCGTTGCCGACACGGGCGTCTGGGTGACGGCGAACTTCAAGGAGACACAGCTTGCTGACGTGAAGGTCGGCAGCGCCGCGGAGTTCGACGTCGACGCGTACAGCGGGTGCAAGGCAGAAGGGAAAGTGGAGAGCATCGGCGCGGCAACCGGCGCGAAGTTCGCGCTACTGCCCCCCGACAACGCCACCGGGAACTTCACCAAAGTCGTCCAGCGCGTGCCGGTTCGGATTCAGGTGACTCGGGGCTGCGGCGAGGGCCGACCGTTGCGGCCTGGCATGTCCGTCGAAGCGCACGTCGTGACCCGGTGATGCCGGCGTGAGCACGACGGTCACTCCGGCTCCCTCGGCCGGAACGTTGGGCACTGCCGCGTCGTCACAGCCGGCGCACGCGGTCGCGCACCCGGAAGACAAATACAAGCACAAGTACCTCATCGCCATCGCGGTGACGCTGGCGGCGGTGCTCGAGCTCATCGACACGTCGATCGTGAACGTCGCGATTCCTCACATGATGGGGAACCTCGGCGCCACGATCGACGAGATCTCGTGGGTGTCGACCGGCTACATCATCGCGAACGTCATCGTCATTCCCATGTCGGGGTGGCTGTCGGCGTACTTCGGGCGGCGCCGCTACCTCACCGGCTCGATCATGCTGTTCGTGGTGTCGTCGTTCATGTGCGGCGCCGCCACTTCGTTAGGCGGGCTCGTGCTGTGGCGCGTGATCCAGGGGCTCGGTGGCGGGGCCCTGCTCTCCACCGCGCAGGCCACGCTCTTCGAGTCGTTCCCGCCCGAAGAGGCCGGGATCGGCCAGGCGATGTTCGGGGTGGGCGTGATGGTCGGCCCGACCATCGGCCCGACGTTAGGCGGGTGGATCACGGACAACTACAACTGGCCGTGGATCTTCTACATCAACGTGCCGCTCGGCATTCTCGCCGCGATCATGGTCATGTCGTATGTCCGTAACGCCGAGCATCAGGAGCGGGCCGAGAAGATCGACGTCTGGGGGATTCTGTTCCTCGCCATGACGGTGGGGTCGCTGCAGTGGATGCTCGAGCGCGGCGAGCGCTACGACTGGTTCGACTCCCGGTTCGTGACCGGGCTCGCCGTGACCGCCGCTGTGTCGGCGATCGCGCTGATCTGGCGCGAGCTCACGACCGACGAGCCCATCATCGACTTCCACGTGCTGAAGAGCCGTCAGCTCGCGACCGGCGTGATGTTCGCGGCCGCGCTCGGTCTGTCGCTGTACGGTGGCGTGTTCGTCCTCCCGATCTTCCTGCAGCAGCTTCACGGGTTCACCGCGTGGCAGACCGGCAAGGTCATTCTCCCAGGCGCTCTGGCATCGGCCTTCACGATGGCTTTCGTCGGACGCAACGCGCGCCGACTCGACGCGCGGTACACCATCGTCATCGGGTCGTCGCTGTTCATGGTCGCGATGTGGCAGTTGTCGCGCATCACGCTCGACAGCGGCACGGACGATCTGTTCTGGCCCCTCGTGCTGCGCGGCGTCGGTCTCGGCCTCATTTTCGTTCCGCTCACCAACGCCTCCATGGCGGAGTTGTCGGTGAAGCAGCTCGCCCAGGGCACCGGGCTGTACAACCTAACGAGGCAGCTCGGCGGGTCGCTCGGCATCGCGCTCATGGCCACGTTGCTCGCGCGGTTCACCGCGACGCGTCACGCAGTTCTGACCGAGCACGTCGGCGCCTGGGATGCAGCCAGCGCGTCCCGGCTCGACCTGATCGCGCGCGGACTCATGGCGCACGGCGTCAACCCTATAGTCGCCAAGCAGCAGGCGTTGTTCGTGCTCGACCGACAGATCGCCGCCCAGGCCAGCGTGCTCGCGTTCTCGAAGATCTACCTGCTGAACGGCATCATTCTGCTCGCCGCACTCCCGCTCCTCCTGCTCTGGAAGACCGGGCGCGGTCGGGGAAGCATGGGACCATCGCACTAACCGCGATGACCGATCCCGTCCCGCTCATCGTAGACCTGGATGGCACGCTTATCGACGGCGACACGCTTCACCTTTCGCTCCACGTCCTGGTGCGGACGCGACCGTGGCTCGTGCCGACCGTGCCGTTCATGGTTCTTCGGGGTCGCGCGGGGTTCAAGGAGTTTGTGAGCCGTCATGTCTCTCTCGACCCGGCGCGACTACCCTATCGGAGTGACGTGGTCGAATTCGTAAAGCGCGAGCGCGACGCAGGTCGACGGGTCCTTCTCGCCACCGCGGCGAACCGCCACGTAGCCGATGCGGTCGCCACGCACCTCGGGCTGTTCGACGGCGTCATTGCAAGCGATGGCGGGCACAACGCAAAAGGCGACGGCAAGGTCGAATCGATTCGTCGGATCCTCGGGGACTCGGAGTTCGACTATATCGGGGACAGCCTGCCCGACGTTCCGGTCTTCAAGGCCGCTCGGAAGTCGTACCTGGTCTGCCCGTCCCCTGCCCTGGCGGACGCGGTCCGCGGCCGCTGCCACGTCGAGGCCGTTTTCGTGACCGCTCGTCGCACCACCGACACCTAGGACCATCGGCAGCCCGGCGACCGTTCATGGGGTTTGGACCGCCCGGCGTCCACCCCTCATCTTACCAGTGGCTCATCGTCCGACCTTCATCCCATCACGCTCGATGACGACCTCCGCACTCCCGGCTCGCGATACCGCGCTGGCGCTCATGCACGAGTACACGGCCAGCGATTCGTTGCGAAAGCACATGTACGCCGTCGAGGCAGCAATGCGCGCTTACGCTGGCCACTTCGGCGAAGACACCGAACGGTGGGGCCTCACTGGGCTGATGCATGACTTCGACTACGAGCGCTGGCCGAACGCCGCGCATTCAGCCACCGACGAGCATCCGGCGGCCGGCGTTCGCCTCCTTCGCGAGCGCGGGTATCCGGAGGATGTGCTCGAGGCGATTCTCGGCCACGCCAGCTATTCGGGCGTGCCGCGTGTCTCACGTATGGCAAAGACGCTGTTCGCGGTGGACGAGTTGACCGGCCTGATCACGGCGACGGCCCTCGTGCGTCCGTCGAAGAGCGTCCACGAGGTGGACGCGCGCTCGGTCCGCAAGAAGATGAAAGACAAGGCATTTGCCCGCGGCGTGAATCGCGACGATGTCGTCAATGGCGCGGCGGATCTTGGCGTCGATCTCGACTGGCACATCCAGTTTGTAACCGACGCGATGAAGGCCCACGCCGAGTCGCTCGGGCTCGCGGGAACCTGATCCCGGAGGTTGATGTTGGCAGGTCAACGCTTCACCGAAGCGGCGCGTTCTAGAGGCGACCCGATCACTGGCCTCTGTGACGACCGCCGCTCTGCCGCTCCCTGCGCCGTCCGCCGTGCTCACGCTGCCTGAACCGTCGGCGCGGGAGCGCGAACACGCACTCGTCGTCGCCGCCCAGCGCGGTGACGCCGAGTCGTTCGCGGCGCTCGTGCGTCTGCATCAGCGGCGGGCGTATGCCGTGGCCCGGGCGATCGTGTTGACGCACGAGGATGCGGAGGATGCCGTTCAGGAAGGGTTCCTGCACGCGTTCCGGGCGCTCGATCGGTTCCTGCCCGATCAGGCGTTCGGCGCGTGGCTCAACCGCATCGTCGCGAATGCGGCACTCGACATCACGCGGCGCAAGAAGGTGCGCGACGCGGATGCCCTGGCCGATACGATTGCGTCTCCTTTTCGTGACCCGGCCGAATCGGCCGAGTTGCGACGCAGGTTGACCGGCGCGTTGTCGACGCTGAACGAGCGGCAGCGCGCGGTGATCGTGTTGCATGATGTCGAGGGGTACAAGCATGCGGAGATCGGGCGGCTGCTCGGGATTCCCGAGGGTACCGCACGATCGGATCTGCACCACGCGCGGGCCCGACTGCGCCAGGCGCTGAGCGGAGTACGGAGCGAGCTATGAGGATCGAACGGAATACGCCTCCCGAGTGGGAGGACGAGGAGGTGACGCGCGTCCTGCGCGACGTCTATGCGTCGCCGGCACCCAACGCGTCGTACTGGGACACGCTCGAATCACGCATCATGGCGCGCATCGCCTCGGCTGGCGAAGCGCCGGAGTGGTATGGCGTGTTCCATGGTTGGGTGCGGGTGGGACTCGCGGCGGCAGTGCTGGCCGCCGTGCTCACCGGAGCCGCGCTGTGGCGCGAGCGCGAGACGCAGGAGCGACTCGCCTACGAGGCCGTCATGGAGTCGGCGTCGGTGATTCCGGTCGCCGGGCCCACGATTGCGCGGGGCGAGGGCCGCAGCCGGGACGCGACGCTTCGTTCTCTCATTCCCTACTGACGAGGATCTGCAATGCAGCGCTCGAAGAACCTCGCCATGATGTTCCTGCTCGGTGCCGTTCTCGTTGGCGGGGCGCTCGGGTTCACGGCCGATCGCGTCTGGAGGCGAGACGCATGGTGCAAGGATCCCCGCGCGTCCAAAGAGCTGCTCTATGATCGGCTCGAGCTCGACCCCAAACAGCGCGCGGCGTTCGACTCGATCCTGGACGACCGCCATCGGCAATTCGACTCGCTCTTCAAGCCGATACGGCCGCAGATGGATTCCATTCGTGCGCGAAGTCGGGCGCAGATGCGGGCACTCCTCACTACGTCGGAGCAGCGAGAGCGGTTCGAGGCGATCATTCAGCCGCGACCTAACGAAAAGCAGCGGGAGACTCAAAAGTGAATCGGTTGGTTTTTGCGACCCTAACGTCTTTCACCTCCGCACTGCTCTTTCTCCCGACGGCGCTCGCTGCTCAAGCGAGCGCCGATTCGGTAGCACGCCCTATTTCTCTCGAGGAAGCCGTCAACCTCGCGCGGCAGAATTCGCCAACGACGGTCCAGGCGGCCGGCACCACGCGCTCGAACTCCGCGGCGGTGCGCTCGGCATGGATGTCATACATCCCATCGGTGTCGTTCAACGCGGGTGCGGTCAAGCCGAACGGCCCCGCCAAAATCGGTGAGGGCGGCGTTCTGATTAAAAGCTCCAACAGGAGCCAGTACAGTAGCGGCCTGGCGATGAACGTCGACTTGTTCGACGGCGGCAACCGCCTGTTCCGTCTCCGTAGTGCGAAGGCGAACGTGAACGCGGCGGAGGCGAACGAGACGCTGCAGCAGTACAACGTGTCGTTGAACGTAAAGCAGCAGTACTACGCGGTGCTCGCCGCGCGCGAGTCGGAGGCGGCCGCACAGGCACAGCTCGACCAGGCGACCGAGCAGCTCAAAACCGCCAGCGCCAAGGTGGCCGCGGGCGCGGCAACCAAGTCCGATTCGCTGCGCGCCATCATCCAGGTCGGTAACGCCCAGCTCGCGCTCCTACAGGCTCGCAATAACCTGAACGTCGCGAACGCATCACTCACGCGGCTCGTGGCCACGCCATTCACGGTCACCGCCAGCGCGGGCGACACGACTGAGTCAATCGAGCTCTCCGCCGACAGCGTACAAATTGCCGCGCTCGCGCTCCGAGGACCTGCGGTCCAACAGGCCCAGCAGGCGTACTCCGCAGCACATGCGAACGTGCGTGTGTCGTTGACCTCCTATCTGCCGACGATCGGACTCCGGTTCAATCGTGTCGGCAATGGTTTCGACCCGTACTACGGCTGGTCGGACCCGTATGCGTATTCCCAGACGTTGAGCCTGAATCTGAGCTTTCCGTTCTTCAATCAGGGCGCGCGCGAGGAGCAGATCGTTCGGTCCCGTGTCGCCGAGGACAATGCGGAGGCGCAGCTGCGCGACATGCGACTCGCAGCGCAGCAGCAGCTCACGCAGTACCTTAGCGCATTCCGCACGGCAGAGCAGCGAATTCAGATTCAACTTGCCTCCGTCGAGGCTGCCGAAGAGGATCTTCGCGTCCAGCAGCGACGATACCAGTTGGGAGCCTCGACGTTCCTCGACGTGCTCAGCTCGCAGGTCACGCTCAACCAGGCGCGCTCGGCGCTCATTCAGGCGCGGTTCGATGCACGCGTTGCCAAGGCCCAGATCGAGACTTTGACGGGGAAGGACATGTAGCCGCCCACGGCTTCACGTCCGACCCGCCGCACCTAACGAATGCCGTCCTCTCTACCAGGCTCACTCCGTTGAAACGCTCAACTCAGTCCCTAGTTGTCGGTGTCGCAGCAGTCATCGTGGGCGTCGTCGCCTGCACCGGCAAGAAGGCCGCGAGCGTCCCGATTCCCCTCGCTGCGGTGGAACGTCGGGACATCGTCGTCGATGCGTCGGCCACGGGCGCGGTCGAGCCGATCAACGTCGTCGAGGTCAAGTCGAAGTCATCGGGACAGATCACCAAGATGCCGGTCGAGACGGGCACACTCGTCAAGCCGGGCGATCTCATCGTCCAAGTGGACACGCGCGACGTCAAGAACCAGTACGACCAGTCGCTTGCCGACGTGCGCGCCGCCGAAGCGAAGCTGCAGGTGTCCGACGCCCAGAAGAAGCGTTCTGATGACCTGTTCCAGGGTCGGATCATCACGGCGCAGGAACATGAGACCGCAGCGCTCGATTACGCGAATGCCGTGGCGGCGCTCGTCCGGGCGCGCACCAACCTCGACCTCGCGCAGCAGCGGCTCGAGGATGCCACGGTGCGCGCGCCGATCTCCGGCACAGTCATCGAGAAGACGGTCTCGTTAGGTCAGGTCATTACCTCAGCCACGAGCTCGTTCGGCGGCGGCACGACGCTGATCAAGATGGCGGACCTGAACCAGGTCCGCGTGCGCGCCCTCGTCACCGAAGCCGACATCGGCGCCATCCAGGCGGGGATGACCGCTACGGTGACCGTGGACGCCTATCCGGACCGCCCGTTCCGCGGCTCCGTGGAGAAGATCGAGCCGCAGGCCGTCGTGCAGCAGAGCGTGACGATGTTCCCGGTGCTCGTCACCATCTCCAATCTCGAGGGCCTGCTCAGACCCGGCATGAACGGCGAGGTGTCGATCCTGATCGATCGCCGCGAAAATGTGCTCGCCGTGCCTAACGACGCCATCCGGAACCTTCGCGAATCGGCGACAGCCGCCTCCGCCCTCGGCCTCAACCCCGACTCCGTGCAGGCGCAGATCCGCGCGCAGATGGCGTCGATGGGTGGCGGCATGGGAGGACAGGGCGGCCGGCCCGGCGCCAACGCCACACCGTCTGGCGGAACACCTAACGTTTCGCGCGGCGAGGTGATGCTGGTGAGCGAGCAGGGCCAGGACGGCCAGCAGCCCAATGGTCGCCAGCTGCCCGACGTGAGCGACAAGGATTGCGACGCCGTGAAGGCGACGTTCGCGAAGCATCCGGACGCCGAGCAGAAGCTGGCCGGTTTCCGTTCGCGGGTGCAGAGCGGCGAGCTCGATTTCCAGGCGGTGCGTGCGGAGTCGCAGAAGATCTATGAATCGATCGGCCTCGACCCTCGGGTCGCGGGAGCCTGTCGCATGCGTGAGCGCCAGCGCGCGAGTGGAGACTCGGGTCGTGCTGGCGGCCGACAATCGGCCAATGCCGGCCAGCGCGGTGGGTCCGGTTCGCAGGGCGATCGGGGCTTCGTGCCGGAGAAAGGCGGTGGCGTGTCCACGCCGGTGCAGGCCGGCGAGTTCCCGTCGCGCCGCGCGCGCCCGAGCCTCGTCTTCGTCGCCGAGAATGGCGTCTACAAGCCGCGCATCATTCGGCTCGGCGTTGCGAATTTCGACTACACCGAAGTCCTGGGTGGTCTCAAGGAAGGTGAACAGGTCGCCCTGCTCGCGGCGGCGGCGATGCAGGCGAAGCGCGAGGAGCAGAACAACCGGATTCGCAGCATGGGCGGCGTGCCCGGGATGTCGCAGCCGCGACCGGGCGGCGGCGCCGCGGCGCGTCCGAGCGGCGGTCAGGCACGGTAGGAACGGACACCCATGCTCATCGGCGAGATCATCACCGTCGCCCTCGGGGCGCTCAGAGCGAACAAGCTGCGCTCGCTCCTCACGATGCTCGGCATCGTGATCGGCGTCGCCGCCGTCATCGCCATGATTGCCCTCGGTAACGGGGCGCAGAAGGCCGTGAAGGACCGGATATCGGCGTTAGGCACGACGTTGCTCACCGTGATGCCGGGCCAGGCGTTCGGCATGGGCGGCATCCGTGTGGGCGACCAGACCAAAATGACGATGGACGATGCGAAGGCGATCGAGGAGCACGCCGAGCACATCCTCGCCGTTCAGCCGGAAATGCAGCGGCAGCTGCAGATCCAGTACAACAACCGCAACGCCAACACGGCCATCATCGGGACCTCGGCCAACTACCTCGAGGTTCGCAAGTTCGAGCTCGCTGCCGGCAAGATGTTCACGCCGGCGCACGACGCGGCGCGGGCACGCGTCGCCGTGATCGGACCGGCCGTGGCGACGCTGCTCGGCTTCGACAATCCCATCGCGCTCGTCGGCGAGCAGGTGCGCATCAGCGGCATGCAGTTCGACGTGATCGGTGTGCTCAAGAGCAAGGGTCAGGGCGGCGGCTTCGGCAATCCCGACGAGCAGGTCCTGATCCCGCTCAACACGGCACGCTTCCGGGTGATGGGCACGGATCGGCTTCGGTCGATCAATGTGCTGGCGAGCAGCGAGAACGACATTCCTCTCGCCATGGCGGAGATTCAGAAGGTGGTGCGTCGTGAGCACCGGCTCCGGCCAGGGAAGGAAGACGACTTCAACATCCGCAACCAGTCGGACTTCCTGAACACGTTAGGCGAGACCACGGCCGTGTTCGGCCTGCTGCTCGCCGGGATCGCGACGGTGAGCCTGGTGGTAGGCGGCATCGGGATCATGAACATCATGCTCGTGTCGGTCACCGAACGAACGCGGGAGATCGGCGTCCGGAAAGCCCTCGGTGCGACGCGGACCAACATCCTGTCGCAATTCCTGATCGAGGCGATCGTGCTGTGCATCCTGGGCGGGATCGTGGGAATCCTTGTCGGCTCCGGGAGCGCCTACATGTTGAGCCGTAGCTTCCAGTGGAACACGCAGATCTCCTCGTCGGCCGTGATCATGGCGTTCATGTTCTCGGCGGCGGTGGGGGTGGTGTTCGGTGTGTGGCCGGCGAGACGGGCGGCGATGCTGGATCCGATTCAGGCGCTGCGATATGAGTGATCGGGAATAGGGAATCGGGAATGGGGAATCGAAAACCCCCGGGATGCCTCGCGTGGAGCGAGTGACATCCCGGGGTTTTCTATTCCCGATTCCCTATTCCCTATTCCCGATCGTCGTCCGCGTCTTGCTGCGCCTTGCCGAAGTTCTTTTGGATCTTGCCCTCGAGCGTCTTGCCCTTCGCTTTCAGGTTCTCGCTGTCATCGCCGGTGATGTCGGCGGCCGCGTCGCGGATCTTGCCTTCCGCCTCTTTCGCCGCGCCGGTGACTTCGTTCTTAACGCCCTTCGAGCGGAGATCGTCCGACATGCTGCCTCCTCTGCTGCGTGAATCGGTGCCTGCGAGTCGCTTCGCTATTTTGCCCTCGTTCCCGCCGAGGTTGGCCGTTAGAGGGCAAGCGCTGTGCCCGTTAGGCGATACGGATGAGCGCGACAGCTCTGCCGTTTTGGATCGAGGGCCCGGACAGGCTCTGCAGTCATGCATCGAGGTATTTCAAGCCTTTATCTGAAACAGCATGAAGCGGATCAGGCGAAAGCGGCCAGATACGCCTAACGAGAAGATCAGCTCGTCGCTCGCGGCGAATCAGGCCGTTTCCGCTTCATCTGCCTCACCCCTTTCTTCGGAAGAGCTTGAACTGACGGTCCAACGGCCGTATCCCGCGCCTGCCGCCTGCCGCCTGCCGCCTCCCGCCGGCTGCCTCGCGCCTGCGCCTGCCGCCTGCCCCCGTCGCCCGTCCCCGGCTCTCTCTTGCGATATATCGCCGCTGACGATATATCTCACGATATATCGGACGACGAGGATACAAGTATGTGGAACGGCATCTGGGTGGATTGCAGCCCTGGCGGAGGCCGGGGGTGGGATTTCGACCGCGACTTTATGGGCTGGTTCGGCGGCGGCCGGCGCGGCCGCGGCGGACCGTTCCGTGGCGGCCGGATGTTCGAGCAGGGAGACCTCAAGTACGTCATCCTCCAGCTGCTCGAGGAAAAACCCCGCCATGGCTACGAGATCATCAAGGCACTCGAAGAGCGGTTCGGCGGCACGTACTCCCCCAGCGCCGGCACCGTCTACCCGACGCTCACGCTGCTCGAGGACATGGGCTACGCGCGAGTCAACGTCGAGGAGAGCGGCAAAAAGACCTACTCGATCACCGATGAGGGCCGCGCCTATCTCGCTCAGAACAAGTCGGCGGTGGACGACATCTTCGACCGTATCGCCGAGGTGGGCTCGACCTTCCTCAGCGACGCCGTGATGGACGTAAATCGCGCGATCAAGGACGTCGCCCAGGCCGCCTATCGTGGCGCTCCGCGGGTTTTTCGGGACAAGGAAGCGGTGACCAAGATTCGTGATATCCTCGATCGGGCCTCCAAGGAGATCGAGGAGATCGTCCGGGAGAGCCGAGAGCGGAGTCAGGCCTAGACGTCCTGAGCTTGCTTTACGTCGTCCCCCTGGCGGGTACATTTCCAACGGGCCGCGGAGTCGCTCCGCGGCCTGTTTGCGTCGCGGTCGCGCCGGTACGGCGAGCCCGCGTTCGTTACTTCACGGGCCAAGTTGCCTGTCTTCACCGTATGACCGCCAACCCGGCCCCGCTTCCAGCGGGCGGCCGCCAAACTTCCGCAGTCCCCGAGGGTGAAGAGGTTGGCGCTCGGCATCACGCCGAAGCCAACCCCCGCGGTAAGCGACTCCTGGTCCTGTCCCTCACGGCGCTCGGCGTCGTGTACGGCGACATCGGAACGAGTCCGCTCTATTCGATCAAGGAAGCGTTCAAGCCGGCGTACGGCCTCGCCGTAAGCGTCGAGAACGTCAACGGGCTCCTCTCGCTGATCGCATGGGTGCTCGTCCTCATCGTGAGCGTGAAGTACGTCGCGTTTATCCTTCGCGCCGACAACCGCGGCGAAGGGGGAGTGCTCGCACTACTGGCGCTCATCCTCCAGCAGCGGCATCGGGGCGGCGACTCGCGCGAGCGAGGTTTGCTCATTGCGCTCGGGCTGTTCGGCGGAGCGTTCCTTTACGGCGATGGCGTGATCACGCCCGCGATCTCCGTGCTCGGCGCCGTCGAAGGGCTCGAGGTCGCATCGCCCGGCTTAACCAGTTTCGTCATCCCGATCTCGTTCATCATCATCGCCCTGCTCTTCGCGTTTCAGCGACACGGCACGGCCCGGGTCGGTGGGTTGTTCGGTTGGATCATGCTCCTGTGGTTCGCGAGCATCGCGGTCCTCGGCGTGCGCGGCATCATCTCCAATCCGACCGTGCTCAGCGCGCTCAACCCATGGCACGCGGTGGAGTTTTTCGTCGCCCATCCGTGGCGCTCGTTCATCGCGCTCGGCGCGGTGGTCCTCGTCGTAACGGGCGGTGAGGCACTCTATGCGGACATGGGGCACTTCGGCCCGAAGCCCATCCGCCTCGTGTGGTATTACTTCGTGCTTCCGTCGCTGCTGCTCAACTACTTCGGGCAGGGCGCGTTGTTGCTGCGCTCACCGGAGGCGATCGCGAACCCGTTCTATCTGCTCGCGCCGAGCTGGTTCGTGTATCCGCTCCTGGTGATCGCGACGTCGGCGGCGGTGGTCGCGTCGCAGGCGCTCATCTCGGGCGCGTTTTCCCTCACCCAGCAGGCGATCCAGCTCGGCTACAGCCCGCGGATGCGGATCATCCACACCTCGAAGCACGAGGCGGGACAGATCTATATCCCGGAGGTCAACAAGGCGCTCGCCGCGGGCACACTGCTTCTGGTCCTGGGCTTCGGCACGGCCACGAGACTTGGCGCGGCCTACGGCGTAGCCGTGAGCGGGACGATGGCGATCACGAGCATCCTGTTCTTCATGGTCGTCCGGCACCAATGGGGATGGTCGAAGCTCAAGGCGGGTTCGTTCCTCGCGTTCTTCCTCACGATCGACCTCGCGTTCTTTCTGGCAAACCTTGCCAAGGTCCCGCACGGCGGATGGGTTCCGCTGTGCATTGCAGGATCCGTGTTCACCCTCATGACCACGTGGAAGCGAGGCCGCGCCATTCTCCGGGCAATTCTGCAGCGGGGCACGGTCCCGATCGACATGTTCCTGGCGGATGTCGAGCGACGCAAACCGGTGCGCGTGAAGGGCACGGCGGTCTTCCTGACCTCGGACCCGGAGGGCGCGCCGGTGGTGCTCCTGCATCACCTCAAGCACAACAAGGTGCTGCACGACCAGGTGGTCCTCTTGTCGATCATCACGGCGGAGGTCCCGGAAGTGCCGCCGCAGGAGCGGATCGAGATCGAAGCGTTAGGCCAGGGTTTCTTCCGCGTACAGGCGGCCTATGGCTTCATGGAAACACCGAGCGTGCCGGGCATCATGCAGTACTGCGCCCGGCACGGCATCAACGTGAAGAAGACCGATGTGTCGTACTACCTGGGCCGCGAGCGCCTGCTGCCGAACCTGCCGCGGCGCACGAGGGACCCGGACATCGCTCCCATGGCGCGGTGGCGGAAGAAGCTATTCGTGCTCATGTCGCAGAACGCGCGCGGCGCGACCGAGTTCTTCGGCATTCCGCCTAATCGTGTAGTAGAACTCGGGACGCAGATCGAATTCTAGCTCCGCAGCCATCAGCCATCGGCTCAAACGGCGATGCTCGGGTCAACGAACGTCCAGCTGCACGACGCGCTGGCGCCCATCGCGGATCACCGTCGCCGTGTGATCATCCTTGGTTCCCAGCGAAATGAGCGCCGAGCTACCATCGCGAACTGGTCGGCCATCGATTTCCAGCAGCACGTCGCCCGCACGCAGACCACGCCAGCGGTTGTTCGACTCGAGCACGAGGAAGCCGCGCTCACTGCCACGGCCCAGGTTCGCGGCGAGATCGTCGTTCACACGAGCGAGGCGAAGGCCCTCGAGCGTGAACGTCGCGTCGTCGCCGTCGTACATCGCGACGCTGTTGGTCGACGCAGCCGGCGCCGCGGCGTACATGGACGGCTCGGTGCTCGACACCGCGATCGCTTCGGGCGTCGGCGGCACTGGGGCGGCCTCAACCGCGCTGCCATAGCCGTATCCAACGCCAGCTCCGATTCCCTGCGCCGCGGCGATACGCCCTGAAGGGCGTGCACGCGGCGCGGGGGCAATGGTGGCGCCCGAGTTGTCATCAGCCCGGCGATCGATGTCGTACCGGTAGCGCTCGAGTTGCTCCATCATCTCGCGCGCGCGACGAGCGGCGTCCTGGGCCCCCCGTTCAATCTCGATCCGTGCGCGTGGATCGAGCTGGATGCGGACGCCGTCATCGAAGTTCCCGTCGAACTCGAAGACTCTCGGCGCACGCGGCGCCATCGGTGCAATGGGCGGGATCGCGATGGCGGGCAGCGCCGGGAACATGTCGCCGATGCTGACGGCACCGTCGCCGATGATCATGACGCTGCCGCGATCCCGCGGCAGATCGCCGGCGCGGACCGGCTTGATGCGGATCGTCTTCGACTGGCCGTTCGAGAGCACGCGCAGCTCTACGTCCTCGCCCACCGACGTTTTCGTCAGCTCGCGACGATACCGATTCATTCGCGCGCTGCTCATGTAGCCGTCACCGGCGTCTTCGGCCGCGACGCGGAGGCCGACCCCGTTGATCGCGGACACGCGATCGCCCTCGATAATCCCGGCCTTCTCCGCCGGCCCATCGGTCGTGACGCGAACGACGAGCATGCCCAATGTGTCGCGACGACTGCCGGTGGCGCTGAGGCTCAGGCCTAACGCTGGTCGATCCTCGAGCTCGCGGCGGGCCGTCCGCATGCGGCTCGGCAGATCCTCGACCGCGACCGTCTTCACCTTCACGGCCTTCGTCTGACCACCTGTCCACACGCGGAGGTCGACATCGTCGCCAGCCTTTATCCTCTCGAGCTCGCGAATCAATCGCCGATTGACGATGCCATCCATGTCGCCTTCGCGAGCATCGGCGGCGGAGAGACGCAGGTTCACGCCATTGATCGACACGAGGCGATTGCCTTCCTCGATGCCGGCTTTATCGGCGGGGCCGCCCGCGGTGACGCTCGAGACGAGCAATCCGAGCGTATCGCGCATGCCGCCGGAGCTGGTCGAGATGCCGAGCGCCGCGCGATCGCGGTCGTCATAACGACTGTCGTAGGAATACGTGCGCGTGGGCCCTTGCGCCTGAACAACGCCGGCGGACAGGGCAAGCGCGCCGGCAAAACAGAGTGACCGTCGCATAGATCCTCGTGAAGTCGGGTGTGTCGTCTATGCGGTCTGACACGCCGGGGGGCGCCGACGGTTTCCGCGAATGCGACTCCCGAGCTCGGTCGACGCGCGTCACGGTCTCGCCCCACTTCCGGGCATCGGCATATTTCCTATCATGACAATCGCATCGCAGCCGGACTTTCACACATTCGAACACCACTGGCAGGACGAGGCCGATGCGGCGTTCCTGTATCGCGCGCTGGCGGGTGTCGAACCCGACTCGAAGAAGCAGGACGTCTACCGACGCCTCGCCGCGGTAGAGGATCGCCACGTCGAGATCTGGGCGAGACTGCTCACGGAGCACGGTCATCCGCCACCGCCATTCCGTCCGACCTCACGGGCACGTTTGCTCGCGTGGCTCGGCCGACGCTTCGGTCCCGGCTTTCTGCTTCCGCACTTGCTTCGGGAGGAAGGCCGCGAGGTAAAGGGCTACCTGGATCTGCATCAGCGAACGCCGAGCGGCGCACCGGGCGGTGGTGAGGCGCTGTTGCTCGCGCGGGAGTCGGCGGAGCATGCCAGCGAGCTCGCGGGAATCAGCGGCAAGAGTGGAGAGCCGTGGCATCGCACCGAGTCCGGTGGATTCCTGAGAAACGTCGTGTACGGCTTCAACGACGGGCTGACCGCGAACTTCGGTCTCGTCGCCGGCGTCATCGGCGCAACCGCGGCGGCGCAGCATCAGGCGATCGTGGTCGCGGGCGTGGCAGGTCTGATCGCCGACGCGCTCTCGATGGGATCGAGCGGATACCTCGCCGCCAAGAGCGAGCAGGAAGTGTATGCCCACGAGATCGCCATGGAGCGAGACGAGATCGCGCTCATGCCCGAGCTCGAGCGAGACGAGCTCGCGCTCATCTACGAGTCCAAGGGCATGGAGCCCGAGTCGGCAATGACGCTCGCAACGCAGGTGATGGCCGATCCGCAGCGGATGCTCGACGAGCAGGTCCAGGAGGAGCTTGGAATCTCCGACCCGCACATGTCTCCACTCCGCGAGGGGTGGGTAACGGGACTGGCTACAGCGTTCGGTGCGGTGATTCCCGTTTTCCCGTTCTTCGTTCTCACGGGCACCCCGGCCATCGCACTGTCGTTCATTCTGTCAATGGCATCGCACTTCCTCGTGGGCGCAGCCCGCTCGGTGTTCACCGGGCGTGGGCTCTTCCGCTCGGGCCTCGACATGTTCGTCGTCGGGCTCGGCGTGGCCCTGGTGGGCTACTTCGTTGGGGACTGGGTCGGGAAGCTGTTCTAGCGGAACCTGCCAACGGTTTAGCCCGGAGCGCTGTCGGAAGAGAAGCCAGGCTTCTCGAGGACACTCATGCTTCGCACCGGTCTCATCGTCGTGGGCGCGTACCTTGCCGCCGCGATCTTCGCTCCGCCGCCATTTCACAGGCTGCCGTTTCAGGGAAACCCAGGGCAAGGCTTCGATCTCGCGCGGCGGGTGACGAGCGCGCCTGACGGTCTCGTGAAGATGACCTATGCGGCGCGCGACGGCATCTGCGGTGACGGCAAGAGCTTCATCGCCGACGCGTCGACCGCGGGGCGTGGCCACGACGTCTGGTTCTCCGAGGGCATGTTCTCGACGACGTCGTCCATGTCCGATTTCGAGAGCCGCTGCACGCGCGGGCCGGTCCGACTTCTGCTCGTGGTGCGCGACCATCGCGTGGTGGATGTGCAGCCATTCGTGGGCCCTTCGAGCGCCGCGACGGAGCGCGCCGGGACGGAGCTCGGTACGGTGCCAGTGACCGACGTGTCTCGCTACCTCCTCGACCTTGCCGCGGCGGGTCGCGAAGACGTAGCCCGCACCGCGATTCTGGCCGCGAGCATCGCCGATAGCGTTCGCATCGCCGGCCGGCTCGCCGACATCGCGCGCAACAAGTCGCTCGGGTCGTCGGTCCGCGAGAGCGCGCTCAAGTGGGTCGGTCGCGTCGGTGCCCGCGAAGGCGATCGCGACGCAATGCGCGTTGCGCGAACCATCGCCGAGGATCGGCAAGATCAGGTGGACGTGCGGGAGCGCGCGATTCGAGTGATCGGCGAGTACGACGGCGATTTCGCCTACCTGCGGTCCCTGTACCCGCGCCTCGACGAGCCGACACTCCGCGAGCGAGTCGTTAGGGTCGTCGGTGAGAATGGCTCTAAGGCCGAGCTCGAGTGGATCCGAACGATCGCGCTCGACCGCAACGAGCGGACGTCAGTGCGCGAGCGGGCCGTCCGCGTGCTCGGCGAGAGCAGCGATTCGCGAAGTCTGCGTGAGCTGTACGAGAAGCTGGATGATCCTTCGCTTCGCGAGCGGGTGATTCGCTCGGTGGCCGAGATCGGCGATTCCGAGAGTCGCCGCTGGCTTCGGGGGATCGTGGAGCGGAGCTCCGAGTCGGCAGCGCTACGCGAGCGCGCGATCCGGTCGCTCGCCGAGCAGGGCGACGAGGCCTATCTCCGTTCGGTATACCCGAAGCTCGATGACGAGGGCCTGCGCGAGCGCATCATCAAGTCGGTAACGGAGAGCGGTGGGTCGGAGACGACGACGTGGCTGAAAGGCATTGTCCGTGATCCGAAGGAGAACTCGGGGCTTCGCGAGCGGGCGGTGCGATCGCTGGCGGAGTCCGGGGTCCCGACGGCGGATCTCGTGGCGCTGTACGATTCGGTCAGTGACCGCGCTGTACGTGATCGGCTCGTGAACATCCTCGCCGAGCGCGGGGATCGCGCGGCGCGCGACAAGCTTCGGTCGATCGCGACGGACGACCCGGATGAAGACCTGCGTCGCCGCGCGACGAGGAAGCTGGCGGAGAAGTAGGGCGGCGCGCCGAAGGCGCGCACGCGGGAACGGGGAACCGGGAACAGGAGCTTCTGTTCCCGGTTCCCTGTTCCCGTCAGTACACGCCCAGGTCCTTCGCCGAGACGACCGCGCCGGTGTAGCCTGCCGCGCGGATCTCGCGCAGCAGGCCATCATCATCGGTCCCCCAGAAGAGCTGGTGATACAACACCAGCAGCTTCGGGTGCGCACGCGCGGCGAGCGCAGCAAGCTCCGTCGTCGACGTGTGGGCAGCCCGGTGATACCGCTGCCACTCGGGCGGACGCGTAACGAACCGTTCCGCCGAATAGACCTCGTGAACAAGCACGTCGCAGCCGTTGCACGCGCGGACGACCGCGTCGCTCGCGCGCGTGTCACCTGACACGACGATCGAGCGCCCGCCGCCTTCGAAGCGATAGCCGTACGCCACCTTCCAGTCACCGTGAGGGACGGCGAACGCGCGCACCACGACGTTCGTGTCACGGTACACCACGCCGGTATCGACCTCGTGCGCGCTGACCCTGTAGCCTGTCTCGTTCGCGGGCTCGGCACCATCCACGCGCACGCGAATGTCCTCGGCGTAAGCTGCCTCGAGGTGGTCGGTCATCGCCTTCACGCCTGGCGGTCCATAGACCGTGAGTGGCTTCTCTCGCTCTAACACCCACGGCGTGAAGATCAGGTCCGGCAGGCCGACCGTGTGGTCGCTGTGGAGATGGGTGACGAACACCTTGTCGAGCAGCTTGGGTGCGAGCGCCTCGATTCCCTGGCGCTGCGCCGCGGCCGCGCGACGAACGATGCCGGGACCGGCGTCCACGAGGTAGGCGGTCCCGTTCACGACCACGGCCAGCGCGGGCCCGGAGCGATCCGGGTCCGCGTTAGGTGTGCCGGTGCCGAGCACGACGAGAGCGGCGGCGGACGGCTTCGTCGCGGCCGGCGTCTGCGACATCGCCTGGCTCGTTAGGGTCGCGGCCAGTGCGGCAGCGCCGGCCCCAGCCAATCGCCGCCGCACTCAGACCACGATGTTCAGCAGCCGGCCCTTCACGAAGATCACCTTCTTCGGCTCGCCGGTAACGAACCGCGCGATCGACGGCGTGTCCCGTGCGGTCCGCAGCGCTTCTTCCTGCGTCACGTCGGGCCGCACGCGAATCGTTCCGCGCATCTTGCCCTGCACCTGAACGGCGAGATCGATGAGCTGCTCGCGCGCGAGCTCCGGGTCGTATTTCGGCCAGCCCGCGTCGAACACGCTTTCCTGATGACCCAGCTGTTCCCACAGCTCCTCCGCCAGGTGGGGCGCGAACGGCGCGACGAGCTGCACGAGCGGTTCGAGCTCCTCACGATGCGGCGTGCGCTCGCCCTGACGGACCACGTTGACGTACGTCATCATGGCCGCGATGGCCGTGTTGTAGGCGAGGCGCGGGATGTCGTCGGTGAGCTTCTGGATCGTCTGATGCAGCTTTCGCAGGACCTCCACGTCAGGTGAGCCTTCGGTGGTGGACTCCGCGACGGACGCCCACAGGCGGTCGAGGAAGCGCCTAACGCCCGAGATCGACTGGTCGCGAAAATCCCCGCCCTCCTCATACGGCCCCAGGAACATGAGGTAGGTGCGGAACGTGTCCGCGCCCCACTCCTCGTAGTACTGGTCGGGGTTCACGATGTTGCCCTTCGTCTTCGACATCTTCGCGCCGTTGCGCGTGATGTGGCCGTGTGCACGGAACCGCGTGAACGGCTCCTCGAAGTGCAGGATGCCCATGTCGTGCAGCACCATCGTGATGAACCGCGAGTACATGAGGTGCAGGACTGCGTGCTCGTTCCCGCCGATGTACGAGTTCACCGGCAGCCATTTCTTCGTCAGCTCCGGATCGAACGGCACATCATCGCGGTCGGCGCTCGGGTAGCGCAGGAAGTACCACGCGCTGTCGAGGAACGTGTCCGACACGTCCGTCTCGCGTCGCGCCTTCCCGCCGCACTTTGGACACGGCACGACGTACCAGGCCTCGTGACGAGCCAGTGGCGACACGCCCGAGTCGTCAGGCCGAAAATCCTCGATGTCCGGCAGCGTGACCGGCAGGTCCTTCTCCGGGACCGGCTGAGGGCCGCAGGCATCGCAGTAGATCACCGGGATCGGCGGGCCCCAATAGCGCTGCCGCGAGATGCACCAGTCGTGGAGCCGGTAGTTCACCACGGCCCGCCCGGCACCGCGTGACGCCAGCCATTCGGTGATGGCGCGCTTGGCCTCGGGCACCGGCATGCCATCGAACTGACCGGAGTTGACGAGACGTCCGGACGTGTTCTCGATGAATGGCGCGTGCAGCGGCGTGTGCTCGGTCTCATCCGTGCCCGCGACGACACGCACGATGGGCAGCGAGAAGACGTTCGCGAACTCGAAGTCGCGCTCGTCGTGTCCGGGCACGGCCATGATCGCGCCGGTTCCGTACTCCATGAGCACATAATCGGCGATCCAGACCGGGATGGGAGCGCCGGTCGCCGGATTGATGGCGTGGCTGCCCGTGAAGACTCCGGTCTTTTCCTTGTTCACTTTCCGCGACACCACGTCCTGGCGTTTCGTCTGCTCCCGGTACGCCTCGACGTTCGCTCGCTGGTCGTCGGTCGTTAGGCGTGAGACGAGCGGATGCTCCGGCGCGAGGACCATGTAGGTCGCGCCGAAGATTGTATCGGGTCGGGTGGTAAAGACCGTGATGGCTGGGGAACCGGGAACGGGGAACTGGGAACCGGAACTCCGAGGAGCCTCTGTTCCCATCTGCCCGCCTTCGGCGGGCTCCCGCCGGTTCCCGGTTCCCATCACAGTAAACGTTATCTCCGCCCCATCGCTGCGCCCGATCCAATTCCGCTGTGCGGTCTTCGTCGTCTCCGACCAGTCGATGTGCTCCAAGTTGTTCAGCAGCCGCTCCGCATACTCGCTGATGCGGAAGAACCACTGCTCCAGGAAGCGCTGCTCCACGATCGCGCCACAGCGCTCGCATGCGCCGTTGATGACCTGCTCATTCGCGAGCACGGTCTTGTCGTTGGGGCACCAATTGACCGCAGCCTTCTTCTTATAGGCCAGGCCCTTCTCGTACAGCTTCAGGAAGACCCACTGCGTCCACTTGTAGTAGCGGGGGTCCGTGGTGTCGACCGAGTAGCGCCAGTCGACCATCAAGCCGCCACGCTCGAGCTGGCGGCGGAAGTTTGCGATGTTCCTCGGGATGAGGCGCATCGGATGCTGGCCGATCCGGAGCGCGTAATTCTCCGAGTGGATGCCGAACGCGTCGTACCCGAGCGGCTCGAACACCGTGTGCCCCTGCAGCCGCTGAAATCGTCCAAAGATGTCGTTCCCCGTGAACGCGAAGAGGTTGCCGACATGCAGCCCCTCCGCCGACGGGTACGGAAACATCATCAGGGCGTAAAACGGCCGATCCCCGCCCGCGAGGTCGGTGTGATTGGTGCCGCGCTCGCGCCACCGGCGCTGCCATTTGGCTTCGACGGTGCTCGGGTCGTAATCGACGGGAGCGCTCACAGGAGTGGGCTCGTGCGGATTCGGTACAGTCATGTCTGGGCTCGCAGGCGCAGCGCCGGGGAGTCTCGTGCGCGCCCGAATTTCGGAAGGGTTTGACCTGTAGGAATTTAGCGCTGGTCGAAGGCTGAACAAGCCGGACTGACCCTGGCCGCCATGACGCTCTCCTCCATCACATCGACGCACGCGGTTCCGGACACGCCAGGCTTTCGGCCTCGACGTGCCCCTGCCGGCGGCCCGGCACCTTCGGTGCACTCCAATTCGCTTCGACGCGGAATGGTCATCGGTGCCGCGGCCATTGCGGTCGCGATCGTCGCGGTTGCGGTGCTCGTCGCTGTCCGGACCGCGGCCGACTTCCTATCGGACCGCGCCGACACGAGACTCCGCGATGTCGCCCGCCGCGGCGAGCTCGTGACCGAGCAGGCACTCCTCGAGCGCGCGCGTCAGGTCGAGCTGATTGGTGCATCCCCGACCGTCGTCGAAGCCGCGCGCCTCGGCGCCCAGCGTGCCGCGCAGCTGGGACTCGTCGGGCGACCGATCGAGGTCCTCGAGCGCCAGATGGCCGAAACGAGAAGTCTTGGCGTCAGTGAGAACGCACGCCGCTACCTCCAGAGCCAGCTCGCTCCACTCGGCGTGGCCGAGATGTTCGTCACCGATGTGAATGGCTTCACCGCGGTCTCGACGGAGATGACCTCGGACTTCGTCCAGAACGACGAGGCGTGGTGGCGCGATGCGGTTCGCAAGGGGCTGACCTCCGCCGAGGCGGAGTTCGATGAATCCGCGCGCCAGACGGTCGTTTCGATGGCCGCCGCCATTCGCGAGCCGGGCCGCGAGAAACCAGAAGGAGTCCTCAAGATCGCGTTCGGCATTCCGACGCTGGACGCGGCGCTCGGACGGGCAACCAGCAGCGAGACCCGCCTCGACGTCCTTGATGGCCGTGGCCGACTGATCGCCAGCTCATCGCGAAACGGCGCGCGAATGAAGCCGTTGGCTGGCGCGGACCAGATTCCCGGCGCCGCGGGTGACACGATCGTTGAATTCACCACGGGCGACACCACGCGCCGTGGGATGGTCGCCGCGGCGAACGACGGATCGTGGCGCGTCGTCGCGTCCATGGACGAAGCGAGCGTGCTGGAGCCGTTGCGCGACGCGCGCCCGATGATCGCGGCCACGCTCATCGCGGTGCTGTCGTTCCTCGTGTTGACGCTGTGGTCGATGAGTCGCTTCCTCGACCGACGCCTGAGCGTGCCAGTTACCGAGCTGGCCGGCGTCGCGGAAGCCGTCGCCTCGGGGGACCTCTCCACGGCGGTGATCCCTTCCGGCGCCAACGACGAAATCGGGCGATTGAGCCGCGCGACGGCGGGTATGGTGGACGATCTCCGGCGCGTCGTGTCCACGCTTCGAGACGCCGCCCGCGAGACGACGGCGCGCGCCGCGGAGATTACGAGCGGCAGTGAGAACATGGCTGCGGCAGCCGAGGAGATGGCCGTGACCTCGGGTGACCTGAGCCGCCAGTCGACCGAGATGGCGGATGCGATTCAGCGCATGGCAGGGGATGCGACGCGCCTGCAGGGCATCGCCGATCAACTGGCGGCGGGCGCGCATGACGGTGTCGAGCGCAACGCGGCGCTCGCAGTGCTCGCGAAAGAGAATCGCGCACGGTTCGACGTGAGCGCGAGCGCGCTACAACAGCTGGCGAGCGATGCACGCGCAAGCGCAGACGCCGTGAAGGCTCTCGCCGAGGCCTCCGAGGAGTTCGGCGCATTCGTGACGCTGGTGCAGAAGATGGCCAAACAGTCGAAGCTGCTCGCCCTCAACGCCGCGATGGAGGCAGCGCGAGCGGGCGAGCATGGCCAGGGCTTCGCGGTCGTCGCCAGTGAAGTCCGCCGGCTCGCCGCCAACTCGGCAGATGCCGCCCAGCGGACCGAGACGCTCGTGCGCGGCGTGCTCACCAAGGTGCAGGAGTCCCGGGCTTTGAGCGCACGGACAATGGACACCGTGCTCGGCGTACTCGAGACCACGCAGCTCGGCATGCACCTGTTCGCGCAGGTCGAGGACGCGATGCGCGGCTCCGAAGCGTGGACGGCGTCGATCGAGCAAGCTGCCGGCACATCCCGCGAGCTCGTCGCCGACGTCACGGCGCGGCTCGATGACGTGGCGAAAGCGACGGAGTCGTACGCGTCCGCCATGCAGGAAGTCGCGGCCTCGAGCCAGGAGCAGAGCGCGAGCAGCGAGCAGATCGCTGCCGCGGCGTCGACGCTGGCCGAGGCGGCCGCGCACATGTCGGGACTGGTCGGCGGGTTCAGGCTGGAGACGACCACGAGCGAGCTCCCTGTCCCGCCCGCGGCGTCGGGCGACGAAGCGCCTAACGCACTGAACCCGGCGCCGTCATTTCAACCGGCCTGACGGTACCCAGGCCGTCAGGCCGCCGGCAGTTTCAACGAGCGCATAGTCTTCGAACGCGCCGATCACCGGCAGCGCTCCGCCCGGCGCCGTCGCGATGATCGCTGCGTTCGCCGCGGGCCGGTCGCGCAGTGGCGTTCCCGTGGCGACGTCGGTGCGACCGACGGCACGCCGCGTCGATTCGACGAAGCGCGACGCAATGTACCCCGCCGTACCATCCGGCAGGCGGATGCGGAACCACGTGCCAGCGGCGCCATCGACCTTGAGCGGTGTCGCCGGCAGCACCGTCGTTAGCGTCGCGGCGCGCGATTCGGGAGACGCGAGCACCGCGACTTTCCCCCGGGAACGAGCGAGCCGGCCAAGCTCCGAGGTATCGGCGGTGATCTCTGCCGGGTGTGCGGACGAGCGGTAGATGAACGGGTAGGGATCGAGCGGCCCCTCACCGCGTCGATAGACGCCGAAGTGAAGATGTGGCGGTGTCGTGCGCGCGTTGCCCGTGTTGCCGACGAAGCCGAGCGTGTCGCCAATCTCGACGTGTTGACCGGCGGTAACGTAATGGCGGTCGAGATGGGCGTAGTACAGCGTCTGGCCGCGACCCAAGTCCGAGAGCCAGACGACGTTTCCGCCCAGGTTGTTAGGCGCGATCGAGCGCACGACACCTCGCGCAGCGGCGAGCACCGGCGTGCCGCGCGGTGCGAAGATGTCCACCCCGTGATGCTGCCGAGCGCCCGCGTCACGCTCGGCGCCGAAGAAGCTCTTGACAGCCCGGCTATCGCGGCCGGACACGGGAAAGGCGAGCGACGGCTCGGTGGAGACGGTCAGCGTGAACGCGCCGCTCCGCAGCAGCTCGGGCTGGAGGCGCAGTACGTAGACGCCGTCGCGCCTCACCTCATGCACGAGCCGCGCACCGGCAGTCGTTAGGCTCGTGTCGACGCCGGCGACGAGGTCGAGCGGGTTGGCGGTGTCACCGGTCTGCCGAAAGAGGTCGAGAAAGATTGTGGCCGCCGATCCGCTCGCTTCTGCCACGGCCGACAGCTTCTGACCGTCTCGGAGCGCAATGGCATAGCCGACCGCCCGCGCTTCCGATGCGGCGAAGTAGCCGGTCTCGCGGAACGGCAGCGCAACCGTGAGCGGTGCCCTGATCGAGGTTAGCGCGGCCGCGAGCCAATCGCGGCCGAGCGCGGTCTTCTCGAGCCCGGCCTTGGCCAGGCCGTCCGCGTAGCGCTCGTGGGCCGTGAGGGCTCGCGGTCGGTTGAACAGAGGCGCGATGTCCTTGCACGCGACCCCTAGCACGACGAGGAGGACAGCGGGAACAGCGAACTGGGAACCGGGAACAGAAGCCCACGGACGGAAAAGCTTGGTCATGTACGAAGCAATACGTACCACGCGGACGCTCGGTTCCCCGTTCCCGGTTCCCGGTTCCCTATTTTCGCTTCGGCCTTTCGTTCTCCTTGAAGAGATAGGCGCAATCGACGTGACGCGGACCCTGCGCATCGCACACTGCGAACTGGGAGCCCTCGTAGGCCGTCGCCGCGGCGAATCGACCGTCCTTCGCCAGCGCGTAGAACTGCAGGTCGAAGTACGGCCTGCCGCGTTCGTTGAGCAGCCGCTTCTCGGTCATCGCGAGCACCCGCTCCATGACCTTCATGATCGCCTGCTCTGGCGACAGCCCCTGACGCATCAGCTCCACGGCGAGGAACGCACCGCACACCTTGATGTTCGATTCGCCGCGCCCGGTCGAGCCAGCAGCGCCGACCGTGTTGTCGCAGTACTGCCCTGCACCGATGATCGGCGAGTCGCCAACGCGGCCCGCGATCTTCCACGCGATGCCGCTCGTGGTCGTCACGGAGCTCAAGTCTCCGTTCGCGTCGACCGCGTTCATGTTTATCGTCCCCCACGTGTGCGCGACGCCGTACTCGTCATACGTAACTTTCTCCCCTCCCCCACCGCTCGGCGGGTTACGGCGCGGAACGGAATTCGGCCGCGGGGATGGCTGCGACGGCATTGCCGTCGTGTCGGCTGGCTCCAGCCATGCGTCGTTTGCGTTCAGCCGCGACTTCCACTTGATCCACTCCAGGCGCGACTTCTCGGTCAGCAGATTTTGCTCCTTGAACCCCATCTTGAGCGCGAACCGCTTGGCGTCGTGGCCGACGAGCATGATGTGGTCGGTGTAGTCCATCACCGCCTTCGCGACGAGCGACGGCGTGGCAATGTCCTCGAGGCATCCAACGGCGCCGGCCCGCTTGGTGGGTCCGTGCATGCAGCTGGCGTCGAGCTGCACGACACCGTCCTCGTTAGGTAAGCCGCCGAGCCCAACTGACATGTCGTCGGGATCGAGCTCCTGGATGTTCACGCCGGCGATGATCGCGTCGAGCGTGTCGGCACCGGCAACGATCATGTCGTACGCTTTCTTCACGCCGCGAATGCCGTTGTCGGACGCAATGACGATGGGGCGTGCGAAGGCGCCGGCCGAACTCGCCGTGATCGATGTGCGGTCGGTAATGCGCGGAGCCTCGCCGAGCAGCGGGTTGCCGAGTGCGACGCCAGCAGCCGCCGTCGCGCCAGCGGCCAGGAAATCACGACGGGAAACGGACATGGGCGCTCCGTTGGGGTTCGAAATGACGGCGCAAAGATGCGGCCGGAATTCGCGCGGCGCGAGCGCGCTCCGGTTGCTTCGGCGCCCGCGGTAAATCGCACCGAACGGGGTTTGAGCGTAACGAACTTCACGCCCCAAGAAGCGTCCGGCACGCGGCGACCGCCGAGTCGATGAATGCGGCAACCTGCGAACGTTGATCGGTCGCGCTGACGTAATCGCTCGCCGGCAGTGCTGCCCCGACCCAGCCCTGCGTGTGCCAGTGGCCCGAGCCAGCGAGCGGTGGCAGGCCGGCCACCGGCGGGTACGGGTTCGGTCCCACGTACCAGTAGGGCTGCGCGTACGAGTCGTCGCCGGGTGACTGACCCACGCCGATCGTCCGTCCACCACCCGGCAGCGAAATGAGGGTCGCGATGTCGAAGTGGTGCGGCCAGGTCCGCACCGGGCCGGCTCCATCCGTCGCCTGGGCGATCGACGCGAGCACTCCCGCCGCGTTCGACCAATAATCCGCGAGCTCCCGAAACTCGGCGCCCCCAGCAAGCGAAAAGACGGCTCCAGCCGCCACCGGATGAGGGGGTATGGTGTAGTGCTTGCGTTCGGTGAAGCGCCTGGGGTCCAAGGCGGCCTGAGCCAAGACCTCACGCAGCCACACGGTGGCTTCGGCCACGGTGTGTCCGGGCAACGCGAACGACCGCGTCTGCACCCGCTTCTCATCCAGCACGTGGAGTGTGAGGTCCTCCATTCGCAGCGCAATTCGGAACCGGTGTGTCGCCGTAATCGGCTCGGTAGCGAGAGCACGAAGAGTCCCGATCCAGGTCAGCGCCGTGTGACTATCGTCTGGCCGCGCAGCGACATACGAGATCGCCGCCGACACAGCGATTTGCGCCGCGTGGTGGAGCTGCAGTCGGGCATCCGTGAGCCCGGTCGGTGGCACGCTTCCTACACGATTCCAACTCGAGGTCACAGCAGACGTTGACATGGCTCACCTTTCAGCGCGGTCGGTCGTTCGGTTCGACGAAGATGTCGTGACACAATCCTCTGGCACCGGGCGTTGCGAGGGCACAAATCGCAGCCCCAGCCGGGAGGTTCCCTACCTTTCTGTGGAACCGGAAACCCAAGCCGTGCATTTGTGCTCCACCGGCTACCGAGCCTGATCCGACAGTTGCGTGCACCGGGGCGAAATCAGCAGGACCGTACGCCGTACATTCGAATCGAGATCTAGCGATGCCAGAATCGACTCAGACGCGCGCCGACTCTGATACCGCAGTCGAGCGCATTGTTGCGCTGCTTCGCGAGGCGCGAGAGCGAACGATCCGGCTCACCGAGCCGCTAACGGACGAGGACCTCCGCCTCCAGCACAATCCGCTGATGAGCCCCATTGTTTGGGATTTGGGGCACATCGCGCACTTCGAGGAGCTGTGGCTCAATCGGAACGTGCACGGCACGGTGGAGTTCGGCGAGATGCCGGGGATCTACAACCCGTTCGAGCATCCGCGGCGCGTGCGCGGCGCCCTCGACCTGCCGGGCCGCGACGAGGTGCTCGAGATCCTCGCCGAGGTGCGACAGCGCGTTCTCGAAAAGATCGAGACGCTCGATCTCGAGGCGGGGGATCCGCTCCTCCGAGACGGCTACGTCTACGCCATGGTGGCGCAGCACGAGTATCAGCATAACGAGACGATCCTGCAGACGCTGCAGCTGAAGCTCGGCGAGCCGTATCGCGCGGCGCGACGTGTCGTTGTACCCGAGCCCCGCTTGAGCGTCGCGGTTGGCTCGATGGTTCGGTTCCCTGGCGGCGCCGTTCCGGTCGGTACGAACGACCGTCGCGTGGCATACGACAACGAGCGGCCACAGCATCACGTCGAGCTTCGCCCATTCAGTATCGACGTCGCACCGGTGACCAACGCGCAGTATCTCGAATTCATGGAGGACGGCGGGTACCGTCGGCGCGAGCTCTGGAGCGATGCGGGCTGGGCGTGGAAGGAGAGCGACAACGCCGATTCGCCGAAGTACTGGTCGCGTGACGGGTCGACGTGGCACTCGAGGATGTTCGATCGAACGGGCCCGGTGGACCCACGACGTCCGGTGTGCCACGTCACCTATCACGAGGCCGAGGCGTACGCACGGTGGGCCGGCAAGCGTCTGCCTAACGAATTCGAGTGGGAGGCCGCGGCATCGTTCGACCCGGCCACGGGCGAGCATCGACTGTTTCCCTGGGGGAACGAGCCTTGGACGCCCGACAAGGCGAACCTCGATCAGCTGTCGTTCGACACGGCGCCCGTCGGCGCGTATCCGCTCAACGTGTCGCCGTTGGGCTGCTACGGGATGATCGGCGATGTGTGGGAATGGACGTCGAGCGATTTCGCGGGATATCCCGGCTACCAGACCTTCCCGTACCCCGAATACTCCGAAGTCTTTTTCGGTACGGAGTACAAGGTGCTGCGCGGTGGGTCGTTCGCCACACGCCCGGGCGCGATCCGCAACACGTTCCGCAACTGGGATTATCCCATTCGCCGTCAGATCTTCAGCGGCTTCCGGTGCGCATCCGATGACTAGCATTGCCGGTCGGTCCGACGCGTCGCTCCGCTCAGAGCTGCTGCACGATGTCGCGTGGGGGTTGTCGCGCGCGCAAAAGGAGCTTCCGCCGAAATACTTCTACGATCGCCGCGGATCGGAGCTGTTCGATGAGATCACGCGTCTGCCCGAGTACTACCTGACGCGGACGGAGCGCGCGCTGCTCGATTGCTGGAGCGCGCCGCTCATGGCGGCGCTGCATCCCCGCGCGCTCGTCGAGCTCGGGGCGGGCAGTGCCGACAAGACCCGGCGACTGCTCGACGCCATGGTGTACGCTGGGAGCGGTGAGGTCTATGTGCCGATCGACGTCAGCGCCGAGTTCCTCGACGACGCGGCCGCGCGTCTCCGCGAAGAGTATCCGACGTTAGGCATCGAGCCGGTCGTCGGCGACATCGCCGACCCGCTCGACCTCGGTCCTGACCTGCCGCGCCCGACCATCTTCGGGTTCCTCGGCAGCACGATCGGCAATTTCGATCCGCCGGGCGCGCGTGGGCTCCTCGAGAATGTCGCGGCCGCCATGCGTCCTGGCGACCGTTTCCTCCTTGGAGCCGACTTGCGGAAAGAGCCGGCGGTCATCGAGGCGGCCTACAACGATGCCCAGGGCATCACGGCCCAATTCAATCTGAACGTCCTTCGCGTCCTGAATCGCGACCTTGGCGCGACGTTCGATCTCGCGAAGTTCGAGCACCGGGCGTTCTACGACCGCGCACTGCACCGCATCGAGATGCATCTCGTCTCGACGGACGATCAGCGCGTAAGCATTCCGGGAGTGGGCGAGGTCGGCTTTGCTGGAGGGGAGTCAATCCGCACGGAGATCAGCTGCAAATACGATCGCGCGTCGCTCGATTGCATGCTCGGCGACGCTGGCATGGTGATCGAGCGGTGGATCACCGACCCGGCACGGACGTACGCTCTGGTGGTCGCGTCACTCGCGCGCGACGGCAGTCGAGACGCGTGACGGCTGCGCCGTGGCGGCATCGACCGCGCGATGAGCGCCGTGAAGGGAACGCGTCGGAGGCGGTGACGGTTCTGGACCGGTGCGTGCTCGCGCACGACCTCAGGCAGTGCGTGTTTCCGTCGCCGCAGTCCGCCGAGTGCGCCCCTCGCATCGGCGCCGAGGTCGAGGTCATTCCGATCGACGCGCGGTCCGGTCGGCCCGTGCCGCTCGACGCCCACGCCGGAGTAAGCAGCCTGTCCATCCTGCGGCGTGCGGGCGCCAGCGCAGGGTGGCGCGAACGCCGGTCGGCGAAAGCGAACGTCCCGGAGATCGCCCTGCCGGACGGCGGACGCATCACCTTCGAGCCGGGCGGCCAGATCGAGATCAGCGCGGCGCCTAACGTGTCGCTCAGCGTGCTGGTTGGCCGCCTGCAGGACACGATCGCCGCCATCGCATGCGCCGCGCCTTCGGGCGTGAGGCTCCTGTCGTGCGGGATCGACCCTCGGACGCCGATCGACGAGGTCGCACCCCAGCTGGATGCCGAACGGTACCGGCGCATGCTCCGACACTTCGACACCATCGGGCCGTGGGGCGCGCGGATGATGCGGCAGACGGCGTCGTTCCAGGTGTGCGTGGACGGCGGCGCGACGCCGGAGCGAACGTGGCGGGTACTGAACGCGCTTGCCCCCTACATGGTCGCGATTTTCGCAAACTCCCGCCGCTACGCCGGGCACGAAACGGGCTATCGCAGCTTCCGCAGCCATGTCTGGCGATCGCTCGACCCGAAGCGCACCGGGTTACTCGGCGTGCAGGATGATGTCGTTGAGGAATACCTGACGTTCGCGCTCGACGCGCCGGCGTTTCTCATGCCCGGTGATTCGACCGCGAGCTTCGGTGACTGCGTTGCGCGCGGTGCCGTGAGTCTGGACGACTGGCGTCTGCATCTGTCGACGCTCTTCCCCGAGGTACGGCCGCGCGGGTACTTCGAGCTTCGCTCCGCGGACGCGGTCGCGCCGGAGTGGTACGCGGCGCCGCTCGTCTTCGTCGCCGGGCTCGTGTACCATCGCCCGAACCTCGAGGCGGCGCGGGATGTCCTGGGCTCGCCCGATCCGGATCTGCTCGTGCGAGCCGGGCGGGATGGATTGGCGGATCCGGTGCTGCGCGCCACGGCGCCGACGCTCTGCGACATGGCGCTGGAGGGGTGCTCGGCGTTAGGCGGCGAGTTGGTCGAGCAGGCAGATCTCGAGCGCGCGGCGGAATACTTCGATCGGTACACCCGACAAGGCTTGTCACCGGCAGACGAATAGCAGTCGTTCGCCGCCTACCCTGCTGACAGTCGCCAGCCGCCAGTCGCCGGCCGTCCTGCCAAGCCCGCCGCTATCCTGTAGCTTTCCGCGCCTATGCCTCCCCGACGGCCTTCGGACGAATGACCTCCATCGTCGCGCGCGCTCCGACCCGCCTCGACTTCGGAGGCGGCTGGACCGACGTTCCACCGTATAGCGAGGAAGAGGGCGGCTTCGTCTGCAACATCGCCATCACGCGATACGCGACCGTACGTCTGCGCCCCGCCCAAAGCGGCGAGCGCTCCGTCGACACCAGACGCGCGGCGGACAGCGCACTCGCTGAAGCGGCCGTGCGCCGCGCTGGCGTGAGCGGTGTCACGATCGAGATCGCGAGCGACTTCCCGCTCGGCGCCGGACTCGGAGGATCATCGGCGGCGGGGGTGGCCGTGAGCGGCGCGCTCGCGATGTTGCGCGGTGAGCCGATCGATCGGGCCGTCTTGGCCGAACAGAGCCGCGCGATCGAAGTCCAGGACCTCGGTGTGCCGGGCGGAAGGCAGGACCACTACGCCGCCGCCTACGGTGGTGCGCTAGCGCTCACGTTCGGCGACGAGACGCGAGTCCGCCGCCTGTCGCTGTCGCGCGAGTGCAGGGAATCGCTCGAACGTCGATGTGTCGTCGTGTATACCGGCGAGTCGCGAATCTCCGGGGACACGATCACGGCGGTGGTCGACGCCTATCGCGATCGGAACCGACGGGTTCTTCATGCGCTGGGTCGCATGAAGGCGCTCGCGCGCGCGATGGCCGACGAGCTAGGCGCAAACGACGTCGACGAGCTTGGCGAGCTCGTATGGGAGCATTGGCAACATCAACGCTCGCTACATCCGACGATTCCCACGACGCTGATCGACTCGATCCTCGAGCGCGCACGGGCCGTCGGCGCACGTGGCGGAAAGGCGCTCGGTGCCTCCGGTGGCGGGTGCGTGTTGATCATCGCGAGCGACGACAGCGTGGACCGCGTGAAAGCTGCGGTCACCGAGCTGGCACCCGACATCATGCCGATTGCGATCGACGAGGTGGGATTCACCTGCATGCGAATCAGTGACGGAGACCAGTCATAAGATGGCGCAACTGACGCACGAGCAGTACGACCTTCTCGAGCGAGCGATCACCGAGAATCGACGCATCGCGGTGATGCGCCGGGGGACCGAGTATGTGGTGGTCCCGTCACGACTGTCGGTCGAGCGAGGGCGTGAAGCGATTCAGGCGCGGCACCCGAGCGGGACCGTCATGACGTTTTACCTCGATGAAGTGCAGTCGATCGAGGTCGTGAAATGACGGTCGGAAGGACAACCGGCGCGAAGCATCCACTCGTCGCCGTCTTTGCCGACGAATCGTGTCTGGGCAATGGTCGTGAAGGCGACAACCCGGGCGGCGCCGGGGCACTCATCGAGTACATGCGGCCCGAGTCGAGCGAGATCGTCCGCCGCGATCTGTGGGTCGCGGAACGGGCGACGACGAACAACCGCATGGCGCTGCGCTCGGTGATCGAGACGTTTCGCGCGCTGTCGCGAAAGGGGAAACAGTTCTCCGTGGTGTTCACCAGCGACTCGCGATATCTCGTGGACGGCATGGAGTCGTGGGTCCATGGCTGGGCGCGACGCGGATGGACGCGGAAGAGTGGCCCGATCGAGAACCTCGAGCTGTGGCACGCGGCGGTCGACGCCGTCTCCGGCAACCAGGTGCAGTGGCGATGGGTGCGCGGCCACCATGGCCACCCACAGAACGAGTATGCGAACCACCTCGCGACGTCGGCGGCGGCCAAGCAAACCCAATCCGATGGGTTGGTCACCTCGCAGTTCGATGCGTGGCTTGCGTCACAACGAGAGCGTGGCGCAATGCGCAACGACATCGACGCATTTCCGTCCGTGGCGTCGTTCAAGCCGGCCGCACCGTTACCGGCGGTCTCGACAGGGCGTCAATAGAACCAGACCCATACGGATCGGCAGTCATGTTCAAGTTCGCATTCGCGCTCGTGGTCGGTATCTCCATCGGGTACTTCTACGGCTTCGACGATGCGAGAAAGCACGCCGACAACGTCGTGACCCGCGTGGTCGCGCAGGTCGGTGGGAGCAATCGCGGGAAGTACAACAACGACATCGACAAGCGGATGGATAATCTCGAGAAGAGATAGAGCCCGGCTCCGGCCCCGCGGGCTTGCACCACCTCACACAAGGGACGCCACCTCCGTAGGAGGGAACGGCGTCCCTTGTTCGTTTGTACGAATGGTGGTCCGGTGCTTTCATACGCCGAGTCCCCGGGGTCATCTTGCCTTTCCCGAACGCCGTCCTCTCTTTTCGACGCATGGACGAACTCGACCGCATGTATCGACGGCTCGTGCAGAACCTACGCACGGGCTTCCCTGATCTGCTCGGCCGCCCGTTCGAGGTCGCCGAGCTCTACACGACGCTCATCCCGTACCGCCACAATCGTCGGGAGCTGGAGCTCGACACCAACCAGGACTACGAGCACGTCCTCCTGCGGCTTCTGTCCGGAGAGCGCGGGTACCTGATCGGCGATCCCCAGATGCAGGCCGACCTTCGCGCAGAGATCGACTCGCCGAACCCGGACCTGACGAAGTTCCGGGCCTACTCGACGACCATGGTGTCGGTCGCGCCAGACGGCGCGCGACTCGCCGACGCGCCGGCGGTTCGGCGTCCGGGAAGTGGCGGTGCCGAAGCGCCGGCCAACCCGCCGGCACCGGCGCAGGCCATGGCGGACCGGCCCACGTTAGGCGTGCCGGACCAACCGGCGCCGCGACCGCAGACCGCGGCTCGTCCTCCCGCGCCGGCAGCGCCTCCAGCTCCCGCCGCGCCTCCGCCCGCGGCACCGGTCGTGGCAGCGCAGCCGACCGCGTCCGCGATCGGGCAGCGTTCCATCGTCGCGTCCGGCAGTTGCCGCTACTGCGGAGGCGCTCTGCCGGAAGGACGGAACATCACCTTCTGCCCGCATTGCGGCCAGAACCTCACCGTGGCCAACTGCCCGGCGTGCGGGACGGAGCTCGATGTGGGATGGAAGTTCTGCACGACCTGCGGGCGCGCCGCCAGCTGAGGCCGTCGTGCGCATCGCGTTAGGCGCCCTCCTGTCAGGCACGATTGCCCTCGCCGGAACCGCGTGCACCACACTCGGCGGTGACCCCGTTCCGGTGCCGCAGCCGGCCCCGGCACAGCAGCCGGCCGGCCAGTGGACCGTCGACTCGCGTGAGCACGTCGATCTCTGGCTCCACTCGTTCTCCCTGCTCGAGTCGGACTCGAACCGCGTTCCGTTCTTCCGTCGCGGATATCGGGACTCGGTGCTCGCGGCGAGGAAACGCGCGAGCGTTATGTCGATGATCGATGCGAACCGCGACAAGCTCGCCGCGCGGTTCATTGCGTTCCCGAATCTCGTGTCCGCGCAGTTCATCCCGCTGTACTTCGGGACATGGGACGAAACCCGTCAAAGCGCGGAGCTCTTCCTGCGAGCGCAGGGCGACCCGAACCAGGCGGGCGATCTCCGCTCGCAGCAGATCATCCAGCTGTTCGCCGGCTACTTCCCCACCGCCGCTGACCGCGAGTGGTTGCGCCTGTTCATTCAGGCGGTCGAAGACGAGCGCACGAAGTTCTTCTCGGCGTATTGGCGGCAGGAGCAAACGAAACGAGTGGGCGTGCGGGCCAGCGTCGATTCGATCTGGCGCAGCGGCCTCCGACAGAAGTTCGCGCGGTTTCTGAACAACTCGGGCGCGGACCGCGGAACGATTCTGCTCTCCCTCCCGCTCGATGGCGAAGGACGCACGCTCGACGTCGGCCAGCGCAACCGACTCGTGGCCGTGAACTATCCCGCGACGCCGGCGGATGCACGCGAAGCGATTTTCACGTTCGCGCACGAGGTCGTGAGCTCGGTGACGTCCGTTGCGATCGAGGATAACACCAGCCCGGCTGAGAAACGCAGCGGCGTCGGCGACCGATACGCGAGCACAGCACTGGTACGAGGCGGCGCGATGCTCATTCAACGGCTGGCGCCGGACATGGCGGACGGGTTTGCGCGGTACTACCTGCGCGCCGCCCGCGTATCCTTCACGAGTGGCGACGCGATGGCAGCGCTCGCGAAGGCCTTTCCGCTGCCGGACGCAATCCGTGACGGAATCCAGAGACAGCTGGACGTCGTATTGGGCGGAATATGACCGACTTGCCCGATAAGCCTGCGCCGGGCGGCCGCCCGCTCGATCGCGCGGCGCTCGAGCGCGTGCTCGCGCGCGCGAGCGAGCTGCAGGCCGGCACGAGCGAGCCCACCGAGGCCATGACCGAGGACCAGCTCATCGAGCTGGGGAAGGAAGTCGGTCTGGCGCCGGAGCACGTTAGGCAGGCGATCGCCGAGGAGCAGACGCGCGTCGCGGTGCAGCAGCCCGCCGGACGCGTGTCCGGTGTGTTCGGGCCGAACACGGCGTGGGCGCAGCGTGTCATCCCCGGCACGCAGGCCGACGTCCTCGCACGGATCGACCGGTACATGCAGAACCAGGAGGCCCTGGCCGTGCGGCGCCGCTACGCCGAGCGGATCACGTGGGAAGCGCGGCGCGACTTCCTTGGCCAGATGAAGCGCGGGTTCGGTATCGGCGGGCGAGCCTACTCGCTCACGAGGGCGGACGAAGTTGGCGCGACGGTCATCCCCGTGGACTCTTCGCGCGTGCTCGTCCGGCTTGACGCATCCTTCAGCGACGCTCGGCGCCGGAGCGTCACCGGCGGTGGCGTGCTGGCCGGAACCGGCCTCGCGGGTGCAGGCAGCGTGATTGCGCTGGCAGCGACGATGCCCGGCTCGTCGATGGCGGTCGCGTTGATGATCGGCGGCGTCTGGGCCGCAATCGGAGGCGTCGGCTTCACGGCCGTGGCGAAATCCTACCGGTCGAACGTGGAACGCGCGCAGCTCGCGCTCGAGCAGGCCCTCGATAGGCTGGAGCACCCGGAACCACCACGACAGGGGACGTTGTTCGACGTACTGTCATCGGTGATCCGGTGACGGCGCCTACGGGCGCGGCGGCGACGGCAGCGGTCTCTCGGGTCGGGGTCGTGGGCGGTGGCCTCATGGGCAGCGGGATAGCCCAGGTGGCTGCACAGGCAGGCCTAACGACGGTCGTGCGGGAGCTCACCGATGGGCTCTGCGAACGCGCGCGCAACGGCATCGCCAAGTCGCTCGACAAGGGAATCGAGAAGGGGAAGCTCACAGCCGACGCCCGCACGGCCGCGCTCGAGCAGCTGACGTTCACGACGCGACTCGACGACTTGGCCACGTGCGACATCATCATCGAAGCCGTGGTGGAAGATCTGGAGGTGAAGAACGCGCTGTGGCAGGAGCTGCATCCCCTCGCACACCCGCGGACGATCTTCGCGTCGAACACCTCCAGCCTAACGATCGCCGCAATGGCCGCCGCGAGCGGGCGCCCCGATCGTCTCGTGGGCCTGCACTTCTTCAACCCCGTGCCATTGATGAAGCTCGTCGAGGTGGTTCGCACCATCACGACGGGCGAGAACACATTCGAGCGGTCGCTCGAATTCGTCAGGCGAATTGGCAAGCAGCCAATCGTCGCGCGGGATCAGTCGGGCTTCATCGTGAACCGGCTGCTCATCCCGTACATGCTCGACGCGATTCGCGCGCTCGAGAACGGAGTCGGCAGTATCACGGACATCGATGCCGGCCTGCAGCTCGGCGCTGGGTATCCCATGGGCCCGTTCACGCTGCTGGACTTCGTCGGTCTCGACACCGTGCAGCGCGTCGCCGAGGTCATGTTCGATGAGTACCGGGAGCAGCGGTTCGCCCCTCCCCCACTGCTGCGCCGACTCGTGCTCGCCGGGCACCTCGGCCGGAAGTCGGGCCGCGGATTTTACGATCACTCGGTCGACCCGCCCGTCCCCAGCCGCCTCGCGTGACACAGCAATCGCACGCTGGACAGGCGAGACATATTCCGCTCCGGTCGGCGCCCGATTGGCACGTTAGGAGTCTGACCTCTGACCCCATACGGATCGATCTGTCCCCGCTAGCCGGGTCCAGGGCGTAGCGTTAACGTCAGGTGATGGCGCCGACGTCATCCACGTCCTTCAGCGCGGAGGATACGGCATGAACAAGCGAGACAAGCTCGAGCCCCTGGCCGATGGGTGGGTTGCGTTCCACACCGAATCGGGCGACCGGTGGAAGCACAAGGACGTCACCGAAAACGGCGCGGCTGGGACCACGGTCCACTATCGCTCATTCGTGAGCGACAAGGGCGAACAGAAGCGCTACAACTTCGCTCCGAAGGACGCTCGCGATTCGACCGTGTGGGACCTCCGCGAGCAGCTGCGCCGCTCTGAGTCGGTCACCGCCGGCGCCGGCGCGAGGTGAGTCGAGGCGCCGCCGGATTGCTCGGACCCGTTCGTCGCGCGCTGCACCAGCTCCGGCTGCGCCTTTTCCCAGTCCGTGACCCGTGGCAGCGCCTCCCCTACGAGGCGCCGCTCGACGTCTACGGCGACGGCGCACGCCACGGCTTCGATTGGGTGTTCGAGGGCGACAGCACGATCGCCGTCTCGAGCCTCGACGACATTCTCGACTGGCTCGGAGCCTGTCAGTACGAAACCGACGCGAACCTCTTTCGCGAAGCGGACTACTGGCAGCATCCCCACACCTTCGAGCAGCTGCGGCGCGGCGACTGCGAGGACTTCGCGCTCTGGGCGTGGCGGAAGCTCGTCGAGCTGGACATTGACGCCGATCTCGTCATCGGGCGCCGGGTCCCGCCGGGATCGGAGAACAGCCGACACGCGTGGATCCTGTTCCGTGATGGCGGGGATGAATTCGTGTTCGAGCCCATCGTCCGAGATCGTGGGAACGCCGTCCGACGCCTCACAGCGGTGCGATCCGAGTACATCCCGGAATTTGGTGTCGCGCGCGACCGCAGGCGGTTCCTGTTCGCCGGGTACGCGTACTTCCTCCAGAACCGACATCTCGGGAAGGTTGCCTCGTCGACGGGCGATCGCGTCGAGTCTCGCGGAGCGGCCTGAACGCCCCTCCGACGGCCGGGCCCGCTGCGGACCTTCCCGCCCGTCCGCGACGTATGACGGGTAGCCCAACCGAGCGACCTCGCTTATTGTGCTGTCCCGACAGGTACGTCCGCGCTCAACCTGCCACACGCGCCGGTGCGTACACATTTTTACTCCACGGAGGACCGATGATCTCCCGCCGCGAATGGCTACGCATAACCGCCAGCGGTCTCGCCCTTGGCTCCGCGAGCGCCTCGCGCTTGCTCGCGCTCGCGCCGGCAAAGGAAGCGACCGTCTACAAGGACGCGAATTGCGGCTGCTGCAAGAAGTGGGTGGAGCACATGGAGAAAAACGGATGGACCGTTACCGCTCACGATGTCCCAGACGTGGGCGTGTACAAGAAGAAGTACGGTGTCCCCAGCAACCTGGCCTCCTGCCACACCTCGATCGTGACGAGCGGCTACGTCGTCGAGGGCCACGTGCCCGCTGACCTGATCGACAAGCTCGTCGCAGCACGCCCATCGGACGTGATAGGGTTGGCCGTGCCGGGGATGGTTGTTGGGTCGCCGGGTATGGAAGGTGGACAGGCGGACAAGTACGACGTCATTGCGTTCAGCAAGGGCGGAAAGACAAAGGTCTTCGCAAGCCGATAGATCCGCGCTGACCCCGTTTTCGCTGAGTCGTCCTGTCATCGATGCAGTCGCCCCTCCTTACCGCCGCTCTCGTCGCAGCATCGCTCATCGCTCTACCGGAGCCTGGTGCGGCGCAGTCGCTTCGCGGCTCACACGCCAGCGTGAGTCTCATGTACCGCCGCGCCGTGCGTGGTGGACTGGACTTCTACGAAACGACGACCGACGTGAAACGCGCCGTCGTGCGTGGTGAGCTCGTCAGGCTGAATGGCAACGCGCATTACCGGCTCGACAACATCGGCATGCCGTACGTGCGCCCCGAGACGAAGGCATTCGTGCTCGATCTGGCTGCAGACTATCATCGCGCGTGCGGGGCGCCGCTCGTGATCACGAGTGCCACCAGGCCGATCTCGCGCAGGCTCGCGAACTCCTCGGAGCTCTCGGTGCATCCGACGGGGATGGCGGTCGATCTCCGAAAGCCGGCAGGCCGATGTCGCACGTGGCTGCGGCGCGCGCTGCTCGCCGCCGAGCGCCGCGGCGCGATCGACGCGACGGAGGAACGCCATCCGCCGCACTTTCACGTGGCAGTGCTGCCGCCGCGGTACGAAAAGGTTGCGTCGGCGCGAAGCAAGTCGGCCTCGTCTGAACGGAGCCGCGGCGGGCGCTGACCTCCCCGCTCATCCTCCTGCACGGCGCGCTCGGAGACGCCACGCAGCTCGCGCCGCTTGCCGAGCGGTTGGGGCACGACCGGCGCACGATGATCGTCGAGCTCGAGGGGCACGGCGCAACGCCGCTGCGCGACCGCCCATTGCGGATCGAGTCATTCGCTGACGCGGTGCTCGCGGCGATGGATGGCGCGAACGTCGGCCCGGCGGATGTGTTCGGCTATAGCATGGGTGGATACATCGCGCTGTATCTCGCGGCAACATCACCCGACCGTGTCCAACGCGTCGCGACGCTCGCAACCAAGCTCGCCTGGACGCCGGAGGTCGCGGCGCGCGAGTGCGCGCTGCTCGACCCCGCAGCGATTCGGGCCAAGGTGCCGAAGTTCGCGGCGGCGCTCGAGGCTCGGCACACTGGCGCGGGTTGGGAGGCGCTGCTCACGAGTACAGCGGACCTCCTTCGAGAGCTCGGGGCGCGACCGCTGATTACCGACGACATGCTGGCGTCGATCCGCCATCCGGCGCGCATCGCCGTGGGGGATCGCGACGCGACGGTCACGATCGACGAGTGCGTCGCGGCGGTGCGACGGATACCGAATGGGGAGCTCGAAGTACTTCCACGAACGCCTCACCCATTCGAGAAGGCACCGATCGAGCGAATCGCATACTCGCTCGCGGAATTCTTCGGCGCCTAGCGTAGCGCGTTTCGCGATACCCGCTCATGCGCGTGACAGATGCCGGCGCAACTGGATCGTGGCGGCGTACGGGAGCATCTTGAGGGTCTTGGATTCACGCCCACAGGAGTGCTCATGACTTCCACGGCCCAGGCTTCCAGCGATCTCGCCTTCCCGACGGGAAGATTTCAGCGGCCTGCCAAGCTCGATCCCGAGGCCCGAGCGAAGGCAATCGAGATTGTCGCCGCCACGCCGGCCCGACTGCGTGAGGCGGTGCGTGGCCTCACCGACGAGCAGCTCGAGACGCCCTATCGACCGGGAGGATGGACCGTTAGGCAGGTCGTCCACCATGTGCCCGACAGCCACCTCAACGCGTACTGTCGGTTCAAGCTCGCCCTCACCGAGGACGAGCCGACGATCAAGCCGTACGAGGAAGCCCTCTGGGCGCTGCTTCCCGATGTGAAGGCGGTGCCGATCGAAACGTCGCTCGTGCTGCTCGACGCCGTCCACGAGCGCTGGGTCGCGATCCTGCGGGGAATGAAACCATCCGACTTCGACCGGATGCTCGTTCACCCCGAGTCCGGCCGCCAGAGCCTCGACCAGGTGCTGGCGCTCTACGCGTGGCACGGGCCACACCATACGGCCCACGTGACGCGGCTGCGCGAGCGTATGGGGTGGTAACCGGATGACGCCAACCTCTCCGGCTTCGCAGGCCGCCGTGCCTAACGCTCCGGTCGAACGGAAGCTTTGGTTCTCGCGACGATTCGCCTTCGACCTCGAGCCGTGGGCGTTCCCGAACCTCGTGGAGCGTCTTCGCGGCACGCCGGCGCGGCTCGAGGATCGGCTGCGAGGGCTCAGCAGTGCCGTGCTCACCACGCAAATCGACGGCAAGTGGTCGATTCAGGAGAACGCGGGCCACCTGCTCGACCTGGAACCGCTCTGGGCTGCGCGGCTCGACGACTTCGAACGGGCGGCGGAGCGATTGGCCGCGGCTGACCTTCAAAACCAGCGAACGTTCGCTGCAAACCACAACGCATCGAATCTGTCGGATCTGCTGGCCGCATTTCGCCGCGAGCGCGAGTCGATCGTGAAACGACTCGAGCGCTACGACGAAGGCCTCATCGTGCGAACGTCACTACACCCTCGGCTCGAGCAGCCGATGCGGGTGATCGACCACGCGCTGTTCGTGGCCGAGCACGATGATCACCATCTGGCGACCATCACTTCGCTCCTGCGCACGCTCGCTACGCGCTGACGCGCGCGTCTGCGGACCCGGTCAGATCGAAATCGATCCCTTACTGACGGCTCGCTCGCTTCAGCACGCTGGAGTCGACGACGAACGAGAACGGTTGCTGCACGAGCTGCCTCACGCGGCGGCCCTGAAGCATCGCCGGCGCGTAGGCCCAGTCGGGTAGCGCCCGCTGCACCGCCTCCGTGAACTTCGGGTTCGTTGACGAGATCACGCCGAACGTGTCGAGCTCCACATGACCGAGCGTGTCCACCACGAACTCGGCGAGAACCTGTCCCGGCACGCCGGTGAACAGCAGCGCCTCGGGGTACTGCGGCTGTGGTCTCGAAAGGCTGTCACCCCGGGCCGGGATATCGACCTGGTCCGGCGTGTACACCTTGAGCGAAGCCACCATCTCCGCAAGCTGCGTGGCGGTGACGGCCTTCTTCCGCTTCTTCTGGCGCCGCTCGCCTTCACGCGACCACACGACGATCACGCCGCACGAACCGAGGCCGCGCGCTCCCATGAACTGCGGCGGGATCT
>DATCGG010000159.1:0-10427 GCA_036509075.1 Gemmatimonadaceae bacterium | reverse complement strand
ATCCTGCTGACGTGACGTCTGCGGCTCTTCCAGATCGCGCGCGATCACATCGAGCATGGCCTTGGCGTGATCCCGCAGTGCAACGACGTCCATCGAGGCGCCGATCGGGAGCGACCGGGCGAACGTCTCCCATTCGGTCAGAATCTCCTCGGTGTGCTCTCTGATGAACCTCGAAAGGGCGGCCATGGGCGTGAATTATAGTGCCCGGCTCTCCCCGATCGCTTGCGCGAAGCCATCATACCGTACCTTCCTCGCAGCATGATCGCCATGTAGCCGACTGCTTCCCAGTTCGACCGCGTGAGCTTAACGGGAGTGCTCTGAGGCTCGAGCGCCCCGAACCGAACCTCAACGAGCATCGGTGCCTTGGGCGGATACCATGACACCGCACCGCATCGGTGGGTCCGGTACCGGGACAAAGCGTCGGCGATACAGCGAACGGATCGGCCACGGTTCACCGACTGATGCCAGCCCTCTCCGGTTGGAGGCGCCGAGCGAATCGTTGGGGATGTTGGCTTCGGTGGGCGGCTTCCAGTTCGCCTCGACGAACTCCACGCCTCTTCGTGGCGTTGCCGGCACCGCCGCGCGCGGGCGCTTCGGTCTTCGTGGTTCCCTGACAGCCGACGGTTGCGGCGACAGCTAGCCACCACCATGCGCGTCTGCACGTCGTGGACGCTGCGGTGGTTAGAGGTGCCTAACGCCCATGGAACCAACGGCAACCCGCTCTCATCGTGCGATCGCCTCGAGCGCATTCTCCGAGTCGAGGTATGCGTTAGGGTTGTGGTACAGCGCGCCTTTCGGGAGATGAGGCCAGAGAGGACCCAAGTCGTTCCGGACGCGTTCTCCGTAGGTCGACGGAAGAAGGTCGCTCTCGCCGTCGAAAAAGCGCCGTACCTGCGGATCCGTGCGGAGCTGGGCGCGGACGGATTCGTGATGCCCGACGCGCACGGCACGCTCGCTCGTCACCGCCCGGATGACGTTCAGCGCTGACGGGATCGCGGTTTTGTTCGCCCGGAAGCGCCGGCCGATTGCGCGCCATGAAAACGTGTACTTGGTGAGATCGACCACGTGGTCGTAGAACGTCGCCCAGTCGTAGTTCTTCGGGCGCACGTTCATCGCGAGATAGTTGTTCAGGAAGTGATGCGGCACAGGAAGGACGCGTCCCGCGCGCTGCAGATCGAGGTTCAAAGGAGCAGCACGCCCAAACGCGCTCAGGAGTGAATACCCGGGGAACGCGCCAGCGGCGAGATCAACGAACTTCTTCGTTAGCTCGAAGGGTTCAGGTCCTTCGTCGCAGTCGAGGCCGAGAACGAAGTTTGTTTGGACGTACGGGATATAGCGAAGGATCATGTTCACGTGATCGGCAACCTGGCGCACCTTGTCGATCCCGATGACTTTTCCCGTCTTTGCTTTGTTGCCGAGTGAGTACCACGATTCGATTCCGGGCAGCATTGCCTGGAAGCTGTTCTTCTTCAGGCGTTCGAGGCGGGCCTCCGAGAGCAGCGAGAGGCTACTTTCGGCCAGGAAGTCCACGGATCCGGGTGGAACCGCCTCCTCGATCGCGCCGAGCGTCTCGTCGAACCGTACGCCGAAGTTCGGATCGTGCCATCCGACGTGAGGCCGGCGCATCTTGGTCCGCAGGAAGCGCAAGTCCTCCTTCATCTGCTCGACGTTGAGCGCCTGATAATCGACGGTGCTGTCGATGCAAAAGCTGCAGGTATAGGGGCAGCCGAGGCTGGCGATCATCGGGACGATCTTGACCGTCGGAGCCTTGTCGAGCGTCGACAAGATGAACTTCCAACGCTCTCGTACACTCGGCAGGTGGAGCGGCTGGCGCCTCGCGCTGAGCTGTGTGCCGAGGGGCCGGTGCGGCGCGCAGTCGCGCAGGACCTCGCCGATGACTTCACGGTCCGTGAAGCCGAGCACGTAGTCGAAGTACTGGGACGCGTCCTCAGGATAGCACCGGGCGTGCGGACCGCCTAACGCCGTGACCGTCCCACGTTGGCGATACAGGTGACTGATGGCGTACGACGTCTGCGCAGCTTGAGTGAAGGCACTCACGAACAGGAGATCGGTGTCCGGCCGCAGGGCGTCCGCGAGCGACTCGCCGCCCGTGTAGCAGACGAATTCCACATCATGTCCCGCCTCCTCGCACCATGTGGCGACCACCTGAGGCATGATGCTCGCAAAATTGGCGTTCATCACGCGAGACCACAGTGACCGACTGTGGCCCTGTGCAACCAGATCGAGCACTCCAACGCGCAAGCGACGCACAAAGCCTCTCATGATGACGATGATGGGGTGGCCAAAGCGCTCGGGCGCGGGCGGCGTGAGGAGAACGGGTGTGACTGGGGTACGTACTGGTTGGATACCGGGTCCTTGCCATCGAGGTGGCCTTGGCTGCGGTTCTTTCGGTTGATCACGGTCATGGCGCATCCATCGACTGTCTCCCGTTAGGCGGCTGCCTCCACCCGTCGAGCAAGCCCGCGGCGGCGTCGAAGTGCTGGTGGGCGTCGAAGCGCTTCGGATCGATCACGGCCTGCAGCGCACAACCGTGGGCGAGGCTCACTGCGACCCCGGCAAGCCCTTCCGCCGTCGAGAGCGTTGCCGCCGTCGACGCTGTGCTTGCATCGGCCGGCGGGCTCGCCGCGTCAGGCAGAACCTCCTCCGCGAGGGCGAGAAACCCGGCGCGATACGTCTCGAGTCCGCCACGAACCTTCCGCCGGATTCCCGGGGTGCGCACGCCGAGCGTCGAATATTCGAGGAACAGATGAAAGTGACGAGGATTCGCCGAGAGACGCTCCATCTCCGCCCGCATTCGCGACCCAGTACCCCACGGAGTCACCGGCGCCCTCAGCGAGGAATCGCGCCGCAGTCTTGGCCGCATGGCCCCTGCCGAAAGTTCCTATCAATCTGCCACCGTCGAGCAATTCGCATCGCATCGCCTGCCTCCGTATCCGGCTGGGAACGCCGCATGATTGCGGCGGTCGGAACGGTAAATTGTGCGGCGAGTCGGCGCGCTCACCGCTCGCCAGCGTCCGCGACTGTCTCCCACTCCGCCACCAGACGCCGGAGGTCGGCAATCTCGAATGGCTTCGTGAGGACGGGGCAGCCGATCGCGGCGAGCGGCTCGAGTGCCTCCGCGTCCGCGCTGCCGGTAACGAAGGCGACGCGGGGGGCGAGGGCCGGGCGGTGGATGCCGATCCAGTCGTAGAGGTCCAACCCGTTGCCGTCGCGGAGTCGGATATCGAGCAACGCGCTCGTGACGTCGTCGCGCTCCGCGAGCGCGAGCTTTGCGGCGCCCACCCCCTCCACCGACAGGATCGTAAACCCGGAGGGCTCGAGCGCGCGCCGGACGACTTCGCGGATCACGGGGTGATCCTCCACGTGAAGAACGGTCATGCTACCGCCTCGGTTGGGAACGCGTGTCGTGGCCGCGGCGGCTCGTCGTCGATACCGAGTCCGGGTGGCGGGCCGGTGGCGTGGGGGGCGATGCCGCAACCGCGGTGTACGCGTCATCGACCCGTTTCGTCCGTGCGGTTCGCATAGCAGCGCTCCTGCGCACAGTTGCTGTGGCGGGCGCTGACGACATCTCGCGGTCTCGGGGCGGCCGACGGACCCGGGCGGGGCGTCTGGAGACCGGAGGGAGAAGGCGGCTGTGTCAGCCGATCGTGGTCACTATGTTCGATACTGCACATATAGCGCCGCGCCGCGCCAGTATCCCCATGTCGTTATCTTTCGGGAGCACGTGAGCGACGGCCGTCCCTTCGGCCACGCATTCATCTCTCGACACTGGGTCCCTGCGGATTGCGTTTCGGCGCCTCCGCGACCCCTCCCGTTGCCGGCAGCTGGGTGGTTCTACCCCCCTCGAGGCAGCGCCCCGGAGGCGCAACCCAGTGTCGGCACCATCGTTACAGCCAAGCCCCCCGCGCGCGCGTGGCAATCGTCTCATCGCGGCCCTGGCCGGACTCGCTCCATCCGAAGCGGAGTGGCTCACGACGCAGATTGAGCCGGTGGAGCTCGACCTCGGTCAGGTTATCGCCGAATCAAACGAGCCCTTCCGCCACGTGTACTTCCCCGAGACCGCGGTGGTCTCGATCATCAGCCGCATGGCTGACGGGGCCGTCGAGGTGGGCACAGTGGGGAACGAGGGGATGGCAGGCGTCGCCGTCTTCCTCGGCGCCGACGCGAGTGTAAACGAGACGGTCGCACAGATCCCGGGGACCGCCGGCCGCATCGAATCAGCCCGGTTCGTCGAGGGAGCAGCGACTCGTCCCGAGCTCAGGCGGCTCCTGAATCGATACACCGAGGCGTACCTGACGCAGGTCGCCCAGACCGCCGCCTGTAACCGACTGCACGGGATCGAGGCGCGTTGCGCGCGGTGGCTTCTCATGACGCATGACCGCGTCGGGGAGGCGGAGCGCTTCCCGCTCACGCAGGAGTACCTGGCGATTATGCTCGGCGTGCGCCGGGGCGGCGTTTCTGTCGCCGCCGCAGCGCTGCGGGACGCGGGGCTCATCCGGTACAGCCGCGGCGCGATTCGGGTCGTTGACCGGGCCGGCTTGGAAAAGGCGGCGTGCGAATGCTACGGGATCGTGCGCCGACACTTCGACCGACTGCTGCCCTGAGCCGCACGAACTGGCGCTGCAGTTTCTCGAGAGCACGTACGACGTGGCCGCGACCCTCGGCGGGTGGGATGTCGCTGGCCGTCGATCGACAGCCTCGCAGCGGCTGAATCGTTAGGCGCATCGACGCGGGAGTTAATCGTAACCGCATCGTCGCAAACAGCCCCCTCGGGAGCATTCGGCGACGTCACATTGCGAGGCGGGTACGACGCGGGCTGCGCGAGGACATCGAGACCGGCGAGGCCGCGGGCGCAGTGGTGTCGACCGCGCTGGTGCATACGACGGAAGCGCGCGAGCTCGGCACGTTGATCCGAGCTTGTCCCGAGTCGCCGATCGTTGCGGTGGTCAGTGACGCCGACGAGTCGCAAGCGCTCGCGGCCGCTCTGCTCCTCGGACGCGCCGTCGTGGATTGCCTCATCGACTGCCGGCAACCGGACGGCTCGTGTCGCGCGCCGATACCGACGTAGAGTTGGGGGTCCTGGTAGGTGCGTCAATTCCCGAGCGCGACCACCGGAAACGAGCTTCCATTGCGATCGCGTTAGGCGGGTGAGGCGCGGTACCAGGACGCGGAGGCGCGAGGGTCTGGTCATCGAAGGGCTCATAGCGGCGGGCGCGGCCACGTCCTAACGTGCGGGAACACAACGTCGATCAGGTCACGCATGAGCTCGACAAGTACGGCAATCGGGAATGCCCGACACTCGCTTCGCGAAATGCGATCGCACCCGACGGTGGCGCTGCTGTCCAACGCCTCGTACGGCGTGTTGATCACGAGTGCCGGTACCGGCTCCAGCTCCTGGCGCGACCTCGATGTCACCCGGTGGCGCGAAGACGCCACGCGCGATTGTTGGGGCCAGTTCGTCTACATCCGCGACCTTGGCGACAACCGCGCCTGGTCGGTCGGCACGCAGCCGCTGGTCCACTCGGGCGACCCACCCGACTTCGACGTCCGCGCCGGCCGCGCCGAGCTCCATCGACGCGATGGCGACGTGGAGACTCGCTGTGCCGTCTGCGTCGTGCCCGACGCCGATGCCGAGCTGCGTGTGGTCACGCTGGTCAATCACGGCGAGCGCCGTTACGACCTCGAGGTGACGAGCTACGCAGAGGTGTGCCTGAATGCCCGCCGGGCCGACCAGGCTCACCCCGCGTTCGCCAAGCTGTTTCTGGAGACGGAATTCGATTCGCCATGCGCTGCGCTGTTGGCACGACGGCGGCCGCGCGGCGCCAGGGAGCGACCGGTTTGGGCGATTCACGCGTCGGTGAGCAGCGCGCCGGCCGCTGAAGAGATCGCATACGAGACGGACCGAACGAGATTCCTCGGTCGCGGCCGGACGCCGGCCGCTCCGGCCGCGCTGGACGCCGGATCGCGCTTGTCGCGAACCACCGGGCCGGTACTGGATCCGGTCTTCAGCCTGCGCCGCCGGATCGCGCTCGACCCCGGGAAGGCGGCGCGCGTTGCGTTCATTACGGGAGCGGCCGACACGCGAGGAGCCGCCATCGGTCTGGCCGAACGATTCCGCGAGCTCGACACGATCGACGGGGCGTTCTCCGACGCGCAAGCATACGCCGAGCGCGAGCTACGAGAGCTCGGGCTCACACCGGACGAGGTCGCGCTGTTCAACCGATTGGCGGCGTCCGTGGTGTTCACGACCTCCGGCCTTCGCGACCGCGACGCGGTGGCGGCGAACCGGCTTGGCCAGCGGAGCCTGTGGCGGCACGCCATATCGGGCGACCTCCCGATCGTGCTGGCTCGGGTCGCCGGCGCCGACGACGAGGCGGTCGTCCGTCAACTCGTTAGGTGGCGCAGCTACGTCGTGCGCCGGCGGCTGACGTTCGACCTCGCGATTCTCGACGAGCGCGCCGACGAATCGACGGAGCGATTTCGGCAGGAGCTCCAGACGGGTGTCGCCGCGGACGTGGTCGGCAAGCCCGGTGGCCTCTTCCTGCTGACGGCGCGTGATGTCCCGGCGGACGATGTCCGTCTGCTCGCGGCCGCCGCCCGCGCCGTCCTTGGCGGCGACCGCGGGTCGCTGGCCGAGCAGATCGATCACGACATCGAAGTGCCGCCCGAACCGGAGCTCTTCGATCCGCCACTGGTCGCGGCTCGGCTGGTTGCACAGCGAGCTCTCCCGCCTAACGAGTTGCTCTTCTGGAACGGTCTCGGAGGATTCACCGCGGATGGCCGCGAGTATGTCATCACCATCGACCGCACATCACCGGACACCGCCACGCTCCCGCCGGCGCCTTGGACCAACGTGCTCGCCAATCCCGACTTCGGATGTCTCGTGACCGAGGCTGGTCTCGGCTACACGTGGGCCGGGAACAGTCAAATGAACCGGCTCACCCCGTGGTCGAACGATCCGACGTCGGATCCGCCGAGCGAGGTCGTCTACCTGCGCGACGAGGAGACCGGTGAGCTCTGGACGCCCACGCCCCTGCCGCTGGGGCCCATCGGAACGTTGACCGTCCGGCACGGCCAGGGCTACACGCGTTATGCGCACGTCAGTCGTGAGCTCGAACAGGACCTCGTCGTCTTCGTGTCGCCCGACGATCCCGTGAAGCTGGTGCGCCTGACGGTGCGGAACGTCGGCACTCGACAGCGTTTCCTGTCCGCTACCTACTACGCCGAGTGGGTCCTCGGAACCGCGCGCGAGAACGCCCCGCTGCACGTCGTCTGCGAACATGACCCCGAAAGTGACGCGATTCTGGCACGGAACGCCTGGGCCGGCGACTTCTCGGGGAAGATCGCCTTCGCGGCGTGTGGTCGACGCGCGGAATCGGCCACTGCCGATCGTCAGGAATTCCTCGGCGAGTACGGCTCGATCTCGGCGCCGGCTGCCCTGGGCCGCGTTAGGCTGTCGGGCCGCGCCGGCCCGGGACTCGATCCCTGCGCCGCGATCACGACGGAGCTGACGGTGTTTCCGGGCGAGACGAAAGACGTCGTCTTTGCGCTGGGCCAGGCGAATGATCTGGACGGGGTCCGCCGGCTCATCGGCGAATACACGCCATCCGAGAGCGCCGGCACCGTGCTGAAGCGCGTGCACGAGCGGTGGGACCGCTACCTCACCGCGTTGCAGGTAACGACGCCCGATCCCGCCATGGACCTGATGCTCAACCGGTGGCTCGTGTACCAGATTCTCTGCTGCCGAGTCTGGGCGCGCTCTGGGTTTTATCAATCGGGTGGAGCGTACGGCTTCCGGGACCAGCTGCAGGATGTCATGGCGCTCGTGTACGGCGCCCCGGAAGAGGCGCGCGCGCAGATCCTGCGTGCGGCCGCGCGCCAGTTCGAGGAGGGCGATGTCCAGCATTGGTGGCACCCGCCATCCGGCATCGGCGTCCGCACCCGCATCTCCGACGATCTCTATTTCCTGCCGTTCGTCGTGCACCACTACGTGGTCACGACGGGGGACACCGCGCTGCTGAACGAGGTCGTGCCGTTCATCACCGCCCCGGTGCTTCGCCCGGATCAGGAGGAAGACTTCAACCAGCCGGCGGTCAGCCCTAACGCGGCCAGCGTCTACGAGCACTGCCTTCGCGCGCTGAAGCACGGCTATCGTCTTGGCTCGCACGGATTGCCGCTCATGGGGACCGGCGACTGGAACGACGGCATGAACAAGGTCGGCGCCGAGGGAAAGGGGGAGAGCGTTTGGAACGGCTGGTTCTTCGTCACCGTGTTGACGGCGTTCGCGGAATTGGCGGAGGAGCGCGGTCCGGCCGAGGACGGCGACTGGTGCCGCGAGCGCGCCGAGGCACTGCGGGAAGCGCTGGAGGCGAACGCCTGGGATGGTGCGTGGTACCGGCGTGCGTACTTCGACGACGGCACCCCGTTAGGCTCGGCGCAAAACGACGAGTGCCAAATCGACGCGCTCCCACAAGCGTGGGCGGTCATATCCGGTGCGGCAGATCCCGTGCGGGCCGAGTCGGCGATGAACGCGGTTCAGGAACGGTTGGTCCGTGCGGACGACCAGCTCATTCAACTGTTCGATCCGCCATTCGACAAAGGCGTCCTGCAGCCCGGCTACATCAAGGGGTATGTGCCGGGCATCCGGGAGAACGGAGGCCAGTACACGCATGCCGCCACCTGGGTTGCCCTCGCGACCGCGCTGCAGGGTCGCGGCGATCGCGCCATGGAGCTGTGGAACCTCATCAACCCGATCTACCACGCCACGACAGCCAAGGCGGTGCAGCATTACAAGGTCGAGCCGTACGTGGTGTGCGCGGACGTGTATGGCGCCGCGCCACACACGGGACGCGGTGGCTGGACCTGGTACACCGGCTCGGCGGGTTGGCTCTACCGCGTGGCCATCGAGACGATTCTCGGTCTGCAGCTGCGCGGCGATACACTGCGCTTCGCCCCGTGCATTCCGTGGAACTGGGCAAAATTCGAGCTGCGCTACCGCCATCGGTCCTCGACGTACCGCATCCGGGTGGACAACTCGGCCGGGACGGGTGGCGGTGTGCAATCCATCGAGCTGGATGGTCAGCGGCTGCCTAACGACGTGTTGCCGCTCAGCGACGACGCGAAGCCACACGACGTCGTCGTGCGATTGGGTTGACGAGGACATGCCCGTGCCGACCATGCTCGATGTCGACGACGGCCTGCATCTCCTGCTGACCGAGAGGGACCTGGGGCTGCTGCAGCTGTCCACCGTCCTGTACTATCTGCACGAAAGCAATCCGGACAACGGATTGGTGCGTGACAAGACCGACCCGAAGGCGCCGGTCAGCATTGCCGCCGTGGGCATGGCGCTGGCGACCATTCCAGGTGTCGTCGAGCGCGGGGTCCTCTTCCGAGATTTCGCGGCGCGGGGTCCTCTTCCGAGATTTCGCGGCCAAGATCACGCTGAAGCGCCTGCGGTACCTGCGCGAATGTCCGCAGGGCCCGAACCGGATGCGTCCGGCTACAAAGGCTTCTTCTGTCATTTCCTGGACATCGAGACCGGCCGCCGCGTCTGGCAGTGCGAGCTCTCCACCATCGACTCGGCGTTCCTGTTCGCGGGCGCGGCGCGGCGAAGGAGTCCGGGACCCGTTGTGGGACCCGTTCGACGCCGAAATGGGCGCGAAATGCCCGACCACTCACGCATCGAGCATCGCGTCCCCAGAGGGGAATTGGCGTGTACTCCACTCAGGACTTGTTTTTCCGCCTCCTTCCCAAGCTGGACGTCGTGGGTTCGAGTCCCATCGCCCGCTCTCCGTAGGTGGTTGTCGTACAATGCATTGCGAGCGGTGCCCGCCTAACGAAGCAGTCGCCGCTCGTCTCGTTTTCTAACGTCGCCATTCGTCACGCGGGTGACGCGCCCACTCGCGGAGGCTAGCCACCCGTCGGCACAGTCAGATCGAGGCCCAACGACTTGGTGGCACCTCCCTCCCGTGCCGACGAGCGCCTCCCGCGCGCAGCCACCGCCTGGCGACGTTACCCAAGCGGATCAGGCCTTGAGGACGCGCTTCTCGCGGTTGTCCTTCTTGTGAACGAACAGGTCGAATCCTTTCGGCCCCTCGGCGACTGGCAACGTGTGCGTGATGACCATTGTCGGATCGATCTCGAACGACGGCGCAACGCGAAATACCTCGGCCAGCCGCGCTCCGTCCGTCGCCAGGCTTCCCATCAGTCGTTCGCGCTTTGGCGTGTGTGCTTGGCCGTACCATTCTGATGCGGCATCTGAATCATCAGCGTTGCGCAACCACGGCCACCGCGACGCCGGCGGATGATCGAGTCATTCCGTCACCACCGCATTCCGCCCTCCGCGTCTCGGCACTGGCCGCAGTCGGGCACGTCAGTTTGCCGGTCCGCTAGTCGCCTTGTTCTGC
>DATCGG010000158.1:0-4160 GCA_036509075.1 Gemmatimonadaceae bacterium | reverse complement strand
GGCTCGTCTCGACGTTCATGAACAAGCTACGGAAGTACCCGACCTACCGGAAAGCGGTCCACACGCAGTCGATCCTCACCATCACGTCGAACGTCGTCTACGGCAAGGCGACTGGCAACACACCTGACGGGCGGCGTCATGGAGCGCCCTTTGCGCCGGGGGCGAACCCGATGCACGGACGTGACAGCCACGGCATCCACGCATCGGCAGCGTCGGTGGCCAAGATTCCCTACCGCGACGCGGCTGACGGCATCTCGCTGACCGCTTCGCTCGTGCCGCAGGGCCTCGGACGTGTGCCCGAGGATCGCATCACCAATCTGACCGGCATGCTCGACGCATTCTTCGGGAGCACCGGCTATCACATGAACGTGAACGTGCTGAATCGCGAGACCCTGCTCGATGCGGTCGAGCACCCGGAGAAGTATCCGAGCCTGACGATTCGCGTCTCGGGCTATGCCGTCAACTTCGTGCGGCTCACGCGAGAACAACAGATGGACGTCATCAACCGGACGTTCCACGGAGGAGGCCGCCATGCCTGAGAACGAGGCCGTGTCAACGACCACGCTCGAAGCCGCGAGCCCATTCGAGCTGCGCGTCGGTCTCGGCAAGCACGTCCCCGAGTCCGACATGCGAACCGCGCTCGCCAGTGGCGACGTGGGATTCCTGCACTCGTTCACGACCGGCGCTACCGTTGACGGTCCCGGCGTGCGCGTCGTCGCGTGGACGGCTGGCTGCATGTGGCGGTGCCGCTACTGTCACAACCCCGACACCTGGACGATGACCAATGGAATTCCGGTAACGGTGACCAGGGCGGTCGAGGAACTGCGGAAGTATCGTCAGGGTCTGAAGGTCATGGGCGGCGGTTTGACGGTGAGCGGCGGCGAGCCGCTGATGCAGCATCGCTTCGTGGAAAAGCTCTTCGCCGCGGCGACCGGGATGGGCATCCATACAGCGCTCGACACCAATGGTTACTTCGGCGATCGATTGAGTGATGAGGCGCTTGAAACCGTCAGTCTCGTGCTGCTCGATCTCAAGACGTGGGATCCCGAACGGCACCGCAGCCTGACCGGAATGGACAACGCGCCGACGCTCGCCTTCGCGCGGCGCCTTGCGGCGCGTCGAAGACCGATCTGGGTCCGCTACGTGCTGGTGCCCGGGTTAACCGACGATCTGGAGGACATCGCGAAAACCGCGGCCTTCGCCGGCGAACTCGGCAACGTTGAACGCGTCGACGTCCTGCCGTTCCACCAGTTGGGTCGGTACAAGTGGAAAAAGCTTGGGCTCGAGTACACACTCGAGAACAGCCAGCCGCCAAGCGACGAGCTCGTTGAACAGACGTGCGACGTGTTCCGCAAGGCGGGACTGAAAACCTACTAGGCCGGTACGTAGAGGCGGGTCTTCAGACCCGCCTTGAGCAGTCCGCGAATCGACGGCAACGGCGAGTCTAAAGACTCGCCGCTACAAACGACATGCGTTACCGCCGCGCGTCGGTGAGACGATGGCGCCGGAGCAGGGAATAGAACTGGCCGCGCTGCAGACCCAGCAGCCGCGCGGCCGCCGACTTGTTGTTATGCGCACTGGCGAGCGCCTGGCGGAGCAGATCGCGCTCGACCTCCGCAAGACTGACACCGCCCGCGGGGAAATTGCCCGCTCCGAACGGCGCTGACAACGCATGCGCGGGTTTCGGCGATTCGGCGATGGCGCTCGGCAGATGATCGCTCGTCACCAGACCGCCTTCGCACAAAATCACGGCACGCTCGATCGCATTCCTGAGCTCGCGCACGTTGCCGGGCCACGGATAGCGAACGAGCTGATCGCGTGCGTCCTCGGAGATACCTGCGGCAGGACGTCCCACGCTGGCCGCCACGTCCTTGAGAAACGCATCCGCGAGCAACAGGATGTCGTCCGGTCGATGGCGCAGGGGCGGTAACACGATCTCGAACACACTGAGCCGGTAGTAGAGATCCTCGCGGAGCATTCCGCGCTCCATCGCGGCGCGCGGATTGCGATTGGTCGCCGCAATCACACGGACGTCAGCCTTGAGCGTCTTCGTTCCCCCCAGTCTCTGGAACTCCCGCTCCTGCAGGACACGGAGAAACTTGGCCTGCATTGACGGTGTCATCTCGCCGACCTCGTCGAGGAAGAGCACGCCGCCGGCGGCCTGTTCGATCTTTCCTGCGCGAGCGGTGTGCGCTCCGGTGAATGCTCCCCGCTCGTAGCCAAAGAGCTCGGATTCGAGCAGCTGTTCTGGCAGAGCCGCGCAGTTCAGAGCGATGAACGCTCCACGCGCGCGCTGCGAGCCGCGGTGGATGTAGCGGGCCACGACCTCCTTCCCGGTCCCGGACTCTCCCGTGATCAACACCGTCGTGTCGGTCGCCGCGACTTTCGTCGCGTCGACGAGCGCACGTTTCCACTCCGCCGACTCGCCAAGCGCACGGTGCGCGCCGCGGCTCTCCAGTTCCTGCACGAGCGAGCTCACCCGCTCCTCCAGCATGCTGGCGCGCTCCTGCGCGCGGGCTGCACGGCCGGCTTCCTCGGCCAATTGCTCGTGGGCCAACGCGAGCGCGATGTGATCCGCGATCCTCCTCGCAAGCTCCACATCATCGTCGCCGTACGCGGCGGGCCGGTCCGCCCCAAACGAGATCCCTCCGATCGGCTGATCCTTGATGCGCACTGGCACGCGAAGCAGCGAGCGGATTCGCATATCCGAGAGCAGGCGCGTCCACGCTGGACCCGGACGAAGCTCCACGAACGCCGGCTCGGACGCATCCGGTGGCGACACCTGGGCGCGAACCACGCCCTCTTCGAGAACCGCGCAGTCGTACGCGATAAACGAGCGCCAATTGGGCCCGATCGTTTCGCCTTCGTTCGTGAAGCGATAGATCGGAAGGTCACCGACCTCGTAGTTCGACGCGACGTGGATCTTGACGCCGAGTCGATCCGGTGTGAGCAAGGCGAGCGCAACCGTCACATGAGGGATGACCTCCTGAATGACGTCGGACATGCGCGGAAAGAGGGTGCGGATATCGAGCGCCTCGGCAATCGTCTGCAGCAGCGTCTCGAGCTTGTCGCCTTTCCGGCGTCTTTCCTGTTCGCGTGCCAGCAGTCCGTTCGTATTCCATGCGGGACTTGGTCTTTCCCGAGTCTAATCCCGTGCGACCCTGATTGTCCGCTTTGGAGCACTTGTCCGGATCGAATCAACGCACGATCACCCTCAGACACTCTCGGCCAGCAGGCAAGTCGTCGTCCGACAGCGATTTGCGTCGAAACGGCTGTGACGCCACGGCGCCGTGGCGAACGGAACGGAGCCCGCAATATGGCGTCGTCAGGACACTCCGGAGCGTTGAAGCACACCCCGGGAACAAGGAGACTGACATGCCGAGAATTCGAACGTTTTTCCTGCTGCTGACGATCATCGGACCGCTGCACATGGCGGAGCAGCTTCTGACCGGTATCGATGAGTTCTACTCGATTCGGGATCTGATTGGTGGTTATTACGCGTGGTTCGATCCGACTGCCGCGGATTACGCCACCGTGCTCCTCATCACCATCGTCTGGACGGTGGTTTCGGTGCTGTTCTACTCGCTACTCCATGATGGCCTGCCGCGATTGATCGTCCCTGCCATCTTCGGCCTCTTCGGCGTGACGGAAGTCCACCACGTCATCGAATCACTTCAGAAAGGCGCGTACGACCCGGGCGTCGTGACGTGCGTCCCATATGCCATTGTTGGTGGCCTTCTCGTCGCCGCGGTATGGCGTCAGTTCAAACGCGAGGTCGCCAGTAACCACACAACGCTTGCCACGGCACACCGGTGATGGAGCGACCTCTTCCGGAGGACGCATGCCACACTGGGGGCGTGGTTCAGCGATCACGTCCACTCTTCGGCGAGACGGTGCCGGAGGGATTTCACTATCGACTTGATTTCGTGACGACGGAAGAAGAGGCGGCGCTGGTCGACGACCTCTCACGCGTCGAGTTCTCGCTGTTCGAGATGCGCGGAGTCGTCGCGCGCCGGCGCGTGGCTTTCTTCGGCAGGTCGTACGATCGCGCAACGGTCGCGCCGCCGGTTCCCTCGTTTCTCATCCCTTTGCGCGCCAGGGTGGCGGCGTGGGCGAACATCCGCGCCGATGACTTCGCGATGGCGCTCATCAATGAATAT
>DATCGG010000157.1:0-12115 GCA_036509075.1 Gemmatimonadaceae bacterium | reverse complement strand
TGTCACGTCGGCGAGCTTTTCCTTGAGCTGTCGGATGCGATGGTTGATGAGGCGGCGGTCAGTCTCCAGCTGCGTTTCGCCAGGGCCTCGCATCCCGATGCCGCCGCGGGTCTTCTCGAGGTGCGTCCACATTCGCGTGAGTCGCGGCAGCATGTACTCGAGCTGGGCGAGCTCGACCTGGAGCTTGGCTTCGCTGGTCCTCGCCCGCGTTGCGAAGATATCGAGGATCAACTCGGCACGGTCCATCACACGCTTGCCGGTAGCGTCCTCGACGTTTTTCCCCTGCGCTGGGGTCAGCTCATCGTCGAAGATGATGAGCGACGCATCCTTCGCGTCGATGAGCGTCCCGAGCTCCTCGATCTTCCCCTTCCCCAGGTAGGTCGCGGGGTTGGGTCGATCGATCTGCTGCGTGATGGTTCCGACGACGACGGCACCAGCGGTATCGACGAGTTGCTCGAGCTCCTCGAGGTGCTCATCGAGATTGTGGCGCGCGGCCGTCCCTTTGCGCGGCGCGCCGACAAGGAGGGCGCGCTCGATCGGCGGCGTGAGGGTTATCAGATCGCGGGCGATGAGGGCTCCTTTCAGGACAGCGGCGTAAGATAGCCGGGAAGCGGGAGACGGGAGACGGGCAAACGGGAACGGGGAACCGGGAACAGTGACTCCGCGTGGAGCCTCTGTTCCCGGTTCCCTGTTCCCTCTATCCCCGCTTCCCTCTTCCCGGCTATTTCGTTCCACTAAACGTCGAGAACCGGCCCGTCTGATCATACGGCCGCGTGAAATTCCCGAGCGGCGTACCCACCGTCACGTCGCCAGTCACGCGGTAGTTCACCGATCCCGTGTTCATGAGCTGGCGGCCCGCTGCGCCAACGCCCGAGTACGAGAACGAAAGCGGCAGCGTCACGATCGTCGAGTCCTTCTCCTGAACCGCGAACCGACCTGCGAGCGCCCCGGTGCCGAGCGTCGTCGAGTCGACCATGACCGTATACGTTAGGCGCTCCCCATCGAGCTTGAAACCGTTCGGATTGTACAGGCTCAACTTCACTTCGACCGAGCCGCCGGTGACCCCGAGGCCCGTGATCCGCGCGTCCTGAAAGTGAACGACGGGTTCCTTGAACTTCGCCATTCCGAGTGTCGCGCAACCGGCGGCGGCGACTCCCATGAGCCCGGCGAATATGAGCTTCGCGTTACGCATCTCTCGATTCCTCTTGGATTGACAAGGATGAGGCACCACGCTTCATCCTACCCCGACTCCTGACCGGGTTCCTTCGTTTCGTCTTTTGCAGGATCCGCGCGAGTGGCTCGGTCAACTGGTGGGCCGGCCTCGCGCGGCGCAGCCCGCTCGCGTAGCGACTGCCACCACGCCAACCGCTTGGAGATCTCCTTCTCGAAGCCGAATGGTCCCGGCTCGTAGAACTGCGTCCCTCGAAGCTCGTCAGGCAGGTACTCCTGCGGGATGAACGCGTCCGGCGAATCGTGGGCGTACTGGTAACCGCGGTTGTACCCGAGCTCCTTCATGAGCCGTGTGGGCGCATTTCGGATGTGCATCGGCACCCCCGCCGCAGGCGTTTCTCTGGCCGCGTCGAGCGCCGCCGAGAGCGCGGCCTTCGCGCTGTTCGACTTCGGCGCGGTCGCGAGGTAGATCGTCATCTCGGCGAGCGGCAGGTAGCCCTCGGGCGCTCCCAACATGTGATATGCATCACGGGCCGCGACGGCGAGCTTGAGCGCTTCAGGATCCGCGAGCCCCACGTCTTCCGCCGCCATCGCGATCGCGCGACGGAAAATCGTCATGGGGTCCTCGCCTCCCTCGATCATACGCGCCATCCAGTACAGCGCCCCCTGCGGATCGCTGCCACGCAGCGACTTGTGGTAGGCGCTCAGGAGATTGAAATGCTCCTCGCCACTCTTGTCGTGCCGTGCGAACCGCAGCTGCATCGCTTCACGAGCGACGCTTGTCGTTATGTGACCTCCGTCACCAACGTAGTCCGCGGAAGCCTCGAGGACCGTCAACGCACGACGCGCGTCGCCGTCCGCTTCCGCTGCGATGATCTGCAGCGCGTCGTCGTCCACGACGAGCTGGCGACTCGCGATTCCTCGCTCGGTGTCCGAGAGTGCCCGGCGCAGCAGCGTTAGGATGTCGGACGTCGTCAGTGCTTGCAGGACGAAAACGCGCGTGCGGGACAGCAACGCGCCGTTGATTTCAAAGCTCGGGTTCTCCGTCGTCGCTCCGATGAGCGTGACCGTACCGTCCTCGACGCCCGGAAGCAGGCTGTCCTGCTGCGCCTTGTTCAGCCGGTGGATCTCGTCGATGAACAGGATCGTACGCATGCCGCCATCCTCGAGACGTTGGCGCGCCTCACCGAGGATCTGCCGGATGCGTGGTACACCCTCGCTCACCGCGCTGAACGGGACGAACACGCGGTTCGTGGCAGTCGCGATCAGACGACCGAGCGTCGTCTTCCCCGACCCCGGCGGCCCCCAGAAAATGGCGGAGCCAACCGAGCCATTCTCGATCGCCTGCCGAAGCGCCTTGCCGCGCGCGAGGATGTGCGACTGTCCCACGTACTCATCGAGCGTCCGAGGACGAAGCCGAGCAGCGAGCGGCTGCGCCTCGTCGCTGCGCGAGAAGAGTGATGCTTCGCCACCACCGCGCGACTGTCGCGGACTCACAGTCCGGTTACCATCCGCGCGGCGAAGAACAGTCCGCAGCCCGCGAAAAAGCTGATGGGCATCCGCCACCCGAGCTTCGCCTGGAACTCCGGTACGAGGTTGGACGCTGCCACATACAGCGTGACGCCCGCCGAAAGCGCGAGACCCAGCGATCGCAGCCACACGATGTACTGCGTCATGAGCACGCCGACGACGGTCGCGACCCCGAGCGCCGCGGCTGCCCCCAGCGCCGCTCGCCGACCCGCACCAGCCGCCAGGAACAGGCTGGATATGGCGAGACCCTCCGGAAGCTTGTGCAGGAGAATGGCCATGAAAACGAGGAACCCGAGCGCGGCACTCACGTCGAAGCCGCTCGCGATGGCCACGCCATCGAAGAACGTGTGGAGCAACAACCCGACCAACGCCGACGCGCTGACCGTGGTGTTCACCTCGTGCGTCTCCTCTCCGAAATGGAAATGGCGCGCGAACGTGTGCTGCGTGAGGTGAACGAGCATGTAGCCTACGAGCGCGGCCAGCGCGGCGCTGCGCCCGCCCCGCTCGATCGATTCCGGAAGCAGCTCGCCGAGCGAGACCGCGATCATGAACCCGGCGGACAACGCGACCATCACGTCGAGCGCACGCACGCTCCAACGCGCGCGCGATGTCACCGCAGCGGCACCAAGCACGTTCGCCAGCCCTGCAACGAGCGCGTACGCGAGTGGTGGCAGACTCACGCAGGTGTCAGGGCAAGGCGCTCCGCTGCTGTCGCTACGGCTTGCACGAGGTCAGGGGCCGGCGCGAACTCCGACCGTTTGAGTCGCCAGCTGCGCGTGCGAACCATCCGCCGCTCTTCGAGCCCCTTGCCCTGCAGGATGTAGAACCACTGGTCGGTGCGCGCGTAGATGAACAGCTCGAGATGCGGGTTCAACGTAAGCTGATCCTCGCTCGTGTAGACCGCGAACTCCACTCCACCGAACGTGGACAGCGGCGACTTCATTCTCGCGATCACCTCGCGCACATCGGGGAGCGCGATGTTCTCGCCCTTCCACGAGAGGCCCGATCGCACGTCCTCCAGCGCAACATCGACCGCCGGCGGAAGATGCTCGGTGAGCGCGTGAAAGAGATCGACCACACGCTCGGCGTTCGCCGCCACGTGCGCCGCGTAGTAATCGTCCTCGCGAATGAAGGAGAAGCCATCGGTGCCGGCACGAAAGCGCCGCCACACCGAGCCCTCTGGTTGTCTCCCCCGAAAGAACATGCTAGCCCTGGCTCTTTGCGTCGCCTATCCCGCGCTCCATGTCCGGCGCGAGGTTCTTTGCTCGATCGATCAACTGATCCCGCGTATTCCGCGCGGGTTCCGCGACGACCCATTCGAGCAGCAATCGTAGAATCTTACCGAGCGCCGGCCCGCGCGCGATTCCCTCGCGCTGCAGATCCTCGCCGTCGACGGCGAGGTCAGCGAGCTCGATCGGATCCCGATACGCGATTCGCAGTGCCCGGCGGTACACACTGTCTGCGCGAGCGGACGGCGGTGCCGTGATCCCGCGGGCGCGGCCGGCAGCCCAGCGGCTTTCGGCGAGTCGCAGGAACGAGGCAAGCTGCGTGCGTCCTGTCGCCGCCGCCCACCTGCGAATGGTGGCATCGTCCGGCGACGTCGATGCGGTCAGCTCGGTCGATATCACGTCGAACAAAGTCGTCCAGTGTTCCGCGAGCTTTGCCATCGTACGGACGTCGGCGTTGGAAAACCGGAGATCGTGAAGCGTCGCGCGGACGCGCGCTGCGTCGAGTCCGAGAAACAGCGACAGGATGCGATGCGCGCGACGCGCGTCGGTGCGTTCACGTCGCCGCGTCCGTCCCGGCGTCGGAATGTGATCCGCCGCCGCGAACGCAATGTCATCCTGACTTCCAAGCAGGGGGATGAGTGAGGCGAGCGCCCCGCTGTCACGCCAGAGGGCGAGAGCGCGACTCGGACAGCTCACCTGCTCCATCGTCTTTTCCAGTTCCTGCTTCACCCGCTCGCGCGACAGCCGCGGTAAGTGTGGCGCGCTTCGTACGATCGCCTGCCACGTCCCGTCTTCGATCGCAAAATCGAAGCGCCCGGCGAATCGAATCGCGCGAAGGGCGCGCAGGCGATCCTCACGCATTCGCTCGTCAGGTGCCCCAACTGCCCGCACGAGCTTCTTCTCGAGATCTGCGCGGCCGCCGAACGGATCTCGGATCTCGCCGGTGATGGGTGATGCCGCGATCGCGTTGATCGTGAAGTCACGGCGTGCGAGGTCGTCGCGAAGCGACGCGCCAAACTCCACCACCGCGTGTCGGCCATCGGTTTGCACGTCGCGGCGAAACGTCGTGACCTCGTGCATGACACCATGGTCGTCCAGGACGCCCACGGTGCCGAAGTCCAGGCCGACCGGCACTGTTCGGCGGAAGAGCTTTCGTACCTGATCCGGCGTGGCCGCCGTGGCGAGATCCCAATCGAGGTGCGGGTGGCCGAGCAGCGCATCTCGCACTGCTCCGCCCACGCACCAGGTCTCGAACCCGGCTGTTTCGAGCCGTTCGGCTATGGCCCGAACGGCGTTCGGTGCATTTACCACTGCCGCACGCCGCCTTTGCGCTCTCGTGCCGACTCGCCGGCCAGTTTCGTCTTTTCCGACGCGGACGACGTACCCAGCCGGTGCCAGCGCCCTGATATATTCCGCCCGTGCCAATCGACACCAAAATCCTGGCGCGTTCCTGCGCGACCGATCGATTCAAGGCCGACGTGGTCGCGTTCGCGTCGCGCGCCGATGTGACGTCCATCACGCTCGTGCGCGCCGTTCCGCGGATCAAAGTCGTTCGCCTCATCAACCAGCTGCTCCATGCCCATCCGGAATGGGTGGTGGATCGACTGCAGGTCGACGCCCGTTCGGGTTGTTCCGATTTCGTCGGAACCGCGGTCGTCGAAGGCGGGGGCGAGTCGCGCGTGATTCGGTTCGCGTGGGATTGCCGGTGGCGGGCGGAACAGGAGGGTTGGGTCGATGCCTTCGGCTTCCCTGACCAGATTCGCGCCGCCGACGAATTCGGCTGGAATTGCTTCCACCGGTGGCAGCTCGAGCAGCGCGCGGCCGTCGGCGCCGAGCTCCCCTAACGCCTCTCGCGCTTCCGTCAGTCTTCGCGTCAGCCGCAAAGGACGCTGCCGCCGTTGACATTCAGGATCTCACCCGTGATGTGCCGGGCGAAGTCCGAGCACAGGAACGTGATGGGGCCCGCGATGTCCCGCGCCGTCGCGACACGTCCGATCGGAATGGCTTTGGCGATCCGGTCGCGCCCTTCGGCATCGAGTGCCTCTGCGACCATCTCGGTGTCGACCCATCCCGGCGCGACGGCATTCACAGTGACCTCGCGCGACGCGAGCTCCACGGCGAGCGATTTTACGAACGAGATCATCGCGCCCTTCGACGCCGCATAGTCTGCGTGGTAGGCCTCGCCGCGCTGGCCGGCGGTGCTCGCGACCAGAACGATCCGTCCGCCCCGCTCCAGGCGACGCGCGGCGGCACGCGTCGAGTAGAACATGGCGTCAGTGTTCTCTGTCATCGTTCGTCGCCACTGCTCGTCCGTCATATCCTGCAGCGCGACATCCTGAGCCGGCCAGATCCCCGCGTTTCCGACAAAGATGTCGAGGCCATCGAACTCCCGCTCGGCGCGTTCGAACAGCGACGTAGTGCCGGCGAGCGACGCGAGGTCCGCCGCGTGCGCGAACGCGCGCACGCCCAGCCCGGCGAGCCGTTGCACGACGTCCGCAGCCTCGGTTTGCCTCGAGCGATAGCCGATCCCGACATCCGCACCACACTCGGCGAGCAGGAGGGCCGTCGCGGCACCGATTCCTCGCGAGCCTCCGGTCACGAGCGCGCGCTTGCCGCGCAGCGAGATCATGTCGTGAGCTCCGTTTCGATGATCTCGCAGATCGCGTGCTCGATGCAGAGGTGAATCTCCTGTGCGCGATCCGTGCGTTCGGTCGGAACGACGATCGAGTGGTCGGCGATCGAGCGAAGCTGCCCGCCGTCGCGCGACGAGAACGCTATCACCTGCGCGCCTTTTCGCCTGGCCGCCTCGGCGGCCTTGATGACGTTAGGCGATGTGCCGCTCGTCGAGTGAATGACGAGCGCATCCCGCGCCGTCACGAGCGCTTCCACCTGGCGCGCGAAGATCTCATCGAAGCCCAGGTCGTTGCCGACGGCGGTGATCAGCGACGTGTCGGTCGTGAGGGCGATCGCCGGCAGCGCGCGACGGTTCTTCATGTACCGCACGACGTACTCGGTGGCGAGATGCTGTGCATCGGCCGCGCTCCCGCCGTTGCCGCAGAAGAACAACGTGCCGCCGTGCCGAAGGACCTCGCGCATCATGACTGCCGCGCGCTCGACGTCCGGACCGAGCTGCTCGGCGGCGTTGACGGCGACGGCGGCGAGGTCACGGAGCCGCTGGGTGATCTGTGCTTTCATGGGTGTGCCCGCTATGCTCTCGGTGCTCATCGCCGTCCGAACAGTAGCTCCCGCAGCCGATGGAAGACGCCGCGGTCGAGAGGCAGCGGAAGCACCGGCAGCGTCGGTTCGTCAGCCAACAACCGCGATGCATTTCCATGTGTCAGTATCTGCGCGTGGTCGGTGGCCCCCAACTCCTCGAGCCAAAGGCGCGCTGCCGCAAGCGACCGGCGGTCCCCGTGGTTGTCGCTCGCCAGGCAGTCGATCAGCCCCGCGGTGAGCAACGATTTCGCAAGCTCGGTCATTGGTCCCCGGGCGAGCAGCATCGTCGCATCGGTCTGGATCACCGCGCCCACGTCGCGCCAGGCGCGCACGGTATCCAGCGTGCAGCCGTAATAGCGCTCCGGGTGCGCTACGACCGGAACCACGCCGCTGCGGCGAATGCGATCGAGCTCCTCGGTGGTTCCCACGGGAAGATAGGCACGAGGAAACTCGACGAGTACCGCTCTCGCGCCGCCGAGCGACAGCGTGGGCAAGCTGAGATCACAACCGGGGCGGTCGAGCATGATCTCCCAGCCGAGCCGGAGCTCGGGCTTCTTCGGCGCCGCGGCCACGAGCTCCGCGAGGATCGCTTGGTGTCGCTCGTACGGAGCGAGGTGTGCGCCCGAAGCCTGAAGGTGCGGTGTGCAGACGAGTACCTCGAGCCCCTGCCCGGCAAAGCGCTCCAACACCGCCACCGATGTCTCGATGTTTGCGGAGCCGTCGTCCACGCCCGGCAGGACGTGCGAGTGGATGTCAATCACGAGCGAGCCGCAGCGGCCAGCGGCCGCACATCAGTGGCGGGATCACGCTCGAACAGCGAGCCAACCACGACGTAGTCGGCGCCTGCGGTTCTGGCGGCGTGCGCCCGTGCAGCCGTGACGATTCCGCCGCCGACGATCAGCGGGCCACGTGTCGCGTCGCGTACTGCACTGATCACGCGAGCGCTCACGGGCCGCACCGCGCCGCTGCCGGCTTCGAGATACGTCGCGTGCATGCCCATCAACTGTCCGGCTTTGACGTGCGCGGCGATCCCGCTCGCGTCCTCCATGGCCAGCGGTGTCGTGCCAGAGACGCGCTCGACCGCGCTTTCGCGGCCACCGTCGATCAACACGTACGCGGTCGACACCGCGCGCACCTCGGGATGTCGATCGAAAAACGCTGCGGCGCGGACCTGTTCATCGATCAGATATCGCGGATTTCTTCCTGACACGAGGACGAGAAACAGGATCGCGTCCACGTCCGGCGTGAGGTCGTCGGCGGAGGCCGGAAACTGCACGATCGGGACCTCCGGGGCGCCGCGCCGGATCGCAGCCACGTGCGCGGAAACTGTCTCGCGAGACCCGAGGCTGTCGCCGACAAGAAACCCGCACACGCCGCCTGCCGCGGCACGCTCGGCCAGCGTGAGCGCGTCGTCAGGTGTCGTTCGGCCGGGATCCACGAGCACGATGAGGCCACCCCGCTCGTCGAACGGGAGCGTAACCGGTCCCGGGCTCGCGCATCGCATCATCGACTGTCGAACGGCACGGCGAGCCCGGCGATCCTCGCCATGGCGCTCTCGGTGCGAGCGTCGAGCTGTTCGGGATCGTCGGCGGCTGCCTCGAAGGCGTAGGTCACGAGCGCATCGACGGCGAGGAGATCGAGCGCGGTGCCGCGCGTTAGGCATCCGCCGCGCAGCACGTCGGCCATTGCGGTGGCGGCGGCATCGAGCAACGCGTCGGTCGGGATGGTCGTGCCCCGCGCGCGCGCAGCCAATGCCTCGATGCGCGACAGCAGGTCAGGCGGCGGAGCCGGGCTTCGCCCACGAATCCAGGCGGACAGCAGCCCGGGCGCTGTCACGTGCTCACACTCATGCTGCGCCAAGCAGCCCGCGCACGATGTCCGGAAGCCGGCCTAACGCCTCCGGGATCCGCGCCGCGTCGGGAATGCCCGCCTGCGCCATGTGCGGCTTCCCGCCGCCACGCCCGCCCGCGGCCGCCGCCAGCTCCTTGATGACCGCGTCGGCCCGTACGCCACGATCTCGCGCGTCGTCCGTGACCACGGCGAGCAGCGTGCTCTTTCCATCCTCGAATGTTGCGCCCAGCGCCGCGACGCCGGTCTTGAGTCGCTCGCGAACCGCGTCGCCCAATGCCTGTAGCGACTTCACGTCCGGTACCGACACGACGCTCGCGACAATCCGCATCCCGTCGATGGGTGTTGCCGTAGAGACGAGGCGCTCCACCGTGTCCCCACCGCCGCCGCGCATGGCTTCGTCGAGCCGCTTCTCGAGCTGACGCTTTTCGTGCAGCAGGGCGTCGACGCGTTGCGCCACGGTGTCGCTTCCGACGCCCGCTGGAAGCGCCACCTTGACGCGGTCGGCAATGTGCGCGAGCGCATGCTCACGATCGCTCAACAGCTCGAACGCCCGAGGACCGGTGAGCGCGAGAATGCGACGCACGCCGGCAGCGACGCCGGTCTCACTGACGATCTTGAACAGGCCGATCTCACTCGTGTTGCGAACGTGCGTGCCGCCGCAGAGCTCCACGGAGAGACCGGGGATCGTGACGACGCGCACGACGTCGCCGTACTTCTCACCGAACAGCGCCATCGCGCCACCCGCAACCGCGTCCTTGTACGCCTTCTGGTCGAGCACCACAGGCACGGCCGACCACACGCCTCGGTTCACTCGCCGCTCGATCTCGGCAAGTTGCTCCGGTTTGAGAGGACCGTGGTGCGTGAAGTCGAAGCGGAGACGATCCGGCTCGACGACCGAGCCCGCCTGATGGACATGTTCGCCTAACACATGGCGAAGCTCGGCGTGCAGCAGGTGCGTCGCCGTGTGATTGCGCTCCGTGTCCTTTCGCCGATCCGATGGCACGCGCGCCGCCGCCGGACCGAACGTGATCTCACCGGTCAGCTTCCCGATCGCCGCGGTGCGGCCGTCGATCTTGCGGACCTCGTTGACATCGACGCGCCACCCCTGCCCGACGATCTCACCGCGGTCCGACACCTGGCCGCCGGACTCCGCGTAGAACGGCGTTTCCCGCAGCAGCACCGCCACCCGATCGTCGTCGAGGTGACGGACCGCGGTGACCAGTGTGTCGATCTCCACCGTGTCGTACCCGACGAACGTCGTGGACGGCAGTTTGCCGGCTGTCGGATCGTCCGGCGCGCGAATTCCCCACGCGGAGAGGTCCGCGAAGTCATCCGCGCCCACGCCGAGCTTGCGAGACTTCCGCTCGGCCTGCGACTGGCTGCGCTGGTGCGCAAGCGCGGCCTCGAAGCCCGCGATGTCCACGGTGTACCCGCGCTCGCGCGCCATCAACTCGGTGAGGTCGATGGGAAAGCCATACGTGTCGTACAGCCGAAACGCATCGTCGCCGCTGATAGTTCCACGCAGATGGGTAGAGCCCTGGGTCGAGCCTAACGGCGCGAGCTGGTCGAAGCGCGCCATGCCGGCGTCGATCGTCGTCAGGAAACGCTCTTCCTCGGCCTTGGTGGTCTCCACGATGTGCTGCTTCCGCTGCGAGAGCTCCGGGTACACGCTGGACATCTGCGCGACGACTTCCTCGACGAGCGAGACGAGCGTCGGAGCCCGGCGGCCGAGGAGCCACGCGTGACGAACGGCGCGCCGCAGGATGCGCCTTAGCACGTACCCACGCCCTTCGTTCGACGGGAACACGCCGTCCGCAAGCAGGAACGCGACCGCGCGCGCATGATCCGCGAGCACGCGGAAGGATGCCGGCTCGATTGCCGGGCTTCCGCTCTTCGGCTTCGCGCCGCCGAGCCCCTCCGCGGAAATCCCGGTGTACGGCAGGCCAACCACTTCCTCCGCGCGCTTCAAAAGCGGCAGGAAGAGGTCCGTGTGATAGTTGCTCGTGACACCCTGCAATGCCGCGGCGATCCGCTCGAGTCCTGCGCCCGTGTCGACCGACGGCTTCGGAAGCGGAACGAGCGTGCCGTCCGGCTGTCGATCGAACTGCATGAACACCAGGTTCCAGATCTCGAGGAAACGGCCCGCTTCGGCGCCCTCGACAAACGCGTCGGTCGAGAACTCCTTGCGGTCCGTCTCGATCCACTCGCCCGACGCGTCGGCCGGGAACGTCCAATCCTTCGCGAGGAACGCGAGATCGACGTAGATCTCGGAGCACGGTCCGCACGGCCCCGTGTCGGCCATCTGCCAGAAGTTGTCCTTCTCGCCGAGCCCGTAGATGCGGGAATCGGTCAGCCCCGTGACCTCGCGCCAGAGCGTCCGCGCCTCCTCGTCCTCGTGAAATACGGTGACGCGCAGATGCTCCTTGGGCATCTTCAGCTCCTCGGTGACCCACTCCCAGGCGAAGCGAATCGCATCCCGCTTGAAGTAGTCGCCGAAGGAGAAGTTGCCGAGCATCTCGAAGAACGTGTGGTGCCGGTATGTGTGGCCCACCTGCTCGAGATCGTTGTGCTTCCCGCCTGCGCGTACGCACTTCTGCGCGGTGACGGCGCGACGTCCGTAGTCTGTGTTCTCCAAGCCAAGGAAGATGCGCTTGAACTGCACCATTCCGGCGTTGGTGAACAGCAAAGTCGGGTCGTCCGCTGGGACGAGCGAAGAGCTGGGGCGTGGCGAGTGCCCGTGGCGCTCGAAGTAACGGAGGAAACGGTCACGAATCTCGGAAGCTCGCATAGTCGCGCAATATACGCCGGGCCCACGAAGCCACTCAAGCGAAAGCCTCTCCGCGGACCGACCTTACTCGCCTTCCTCCGCTGCCTCACCAGCGAGCTGGCGCATGACGCGCGACACGTCGTCGGAATCGAACCCGCGACGGGACAGGAATGCGAACAGCCGTCGGCGCCGCGTGACCTCGTCCATCGCAGCGAGGCTCCGCCATTTCTTGCGCGCTATTCGCTCGATCGAATCCGCATCGCTGAGACCGTCCTCCGTCACGACCTGCTCGACCGCCTCGTCGGCAACCTCACGTGGGACGCCACGCTTGAAGAGCTCCTGATTCACCCGC
>DATCGG010000156.1:0-2387 GCA_036509075.1 Gemmatimonadaceae bacterium | reverse complement strand
ACGCCGGGACTCGAGGAAGACCCGCGCGACCTCTTTACGGAGGACTCGAACCACATCACGCCGATGGGCAAGTGGCTGCCCGCGCACATGCCGAAGCGCGTCCGCCCACCAGGCACGTATTCCTCCTACTCGAACTGGGCGACCGCGACGGCCGGCTACATCGTCGAGCGCGTGAGCGGCATGCCGTACGACACTTACGTCGAGAAGAACATTCTCGAGCCGTTAGGCATGACGCAGACCTCCACGCGCCAGCCGCTGCCGGCACGCTACACGAACGACATGTCGAACGGCTACGAGTGGAAGGACGGCACCTTCGCCCCGCACAAGTGGGAGATAATCACCGGCGGGTGGCCAGCCGGATCCGTGTCGGCGTCGGCGACGGATATGGCGAAGTTCATGATCGCGCATCTCAACGACGGCGAGTACAACGGCAAACGCATCCTCTCCGCGGCGACAGCGGAGAAGATGCACTCGCGCGTCTTCACGCACGACCCGCGCCTCAACGGGTTCGACTACGGGTTCTACGAGAAGTCGAGCCACGGCGTGCACATCATCGGCCACGGCGGCGACACGCAGTGGTTCCACAGCGACCTCGCACTGATGCCGACCGAGAAGGCCGGAGTTTTCGTCTCGTACAACACCAACACGGGCGGGGAGCTGAGCTTCCACCCGTTCCTCGAGCAGTTCCTCGACCACTACTACCCCGAGCCGCGTCCCGCACTGGTGTCTAAGGCGACCAAGGACCAGCTCCAGAAATTTGCCGGCGAGTACGTGGCGAACCGGAACAGCTACTCGACGTTCATGAAGGCCGCGTCGCTCGCGGGCGTGATCAAAGTTGGCGTTGGCGATTCGGGGACGCTCGCCGCAAGCGTGCTGGGACAGACGATGCACCTCGTCCCCGTGGATTCCCTGCTCTTCCGCGACGTGCTGACGTACGAGCCGGTAGCATTCCGCGCGGACAAGGACGGTCGCATAACGCACGCGTTCATCGGGTTCGTGCCGATGGAGGCGATGGAGAAGCGAACCGGCCTCGCGTCGCCCCAACTGCACCTGATCGTGCTGGGATTGGGATTCGTGGTGTTCCTGTTGACGGCGGGCGCAGCGCTCATTCGACGGTTCACCCCGAAGGAACGACGGCCAGCGCGGTTGCCGGGTCGCGCGCTCGTGGTAGGCCTGTCGATCGCGTTCCTGTTGGGCGCAGTCGGCATCGGTTTGACCGTCAGCGACATCGAGGGCGTTCTCAACGGGAAGCTCGGAAAGCTCTACGCGTCCCTTGCGCTCCCGGTGATCGGCGCGCTGTTGTCCGTGGCCGCGTGTGTGGTGGCCGTTGGGCTCTGGCGAAACGGAACGGGGACGCGCTGGGAACGGCTGCGGTATTCTGCCGTGGTGGTGGTGGCGCTGCTGTTCGTCTGGTCGCTCAATTCCTGGAATCTGTTGGGATGGCGAATGTAGGCGGCAGGCGGCAGGCGGCTACCAGCAAGTAGCGGAGAACCAACCGTAGTGCCGCATTGAGGTGTCTATTGCCTGTCTCCATCCGGAGCAGGCAATGACACTCGCCGGTGACCTGCGCTACGCCATTCGTGGACTCGCACGGCGACCCGGATTTACCGCGGTCGCCGTGATCACCCTCGCGCTCGGCATCGGCGCGAACGCGGCAATCTTCAGTGCCGTGCGCGGAATCCTCCTCCGTCCACTCCCGTTCCGCACGCCCGACCGGCTCGTGGCGTTCAACGCCGAGCAGTTCATCTCCAACGCCGAATTGCTCTTCCTGCGCGACAACGCGCGCACCCTCGACGGCGTCGCGGCGATCAGCCCCGGATGGGGAATGGCGCTGACTGGAGCAGGCGAAGCAACGCAGCTCACTACCGCGCGCGTCTCCCCGAACCTGCTCGACGTCCTGGGCGTCCGGCCTATGCTCGGCCGCACGTTTCGGGAGAACGAGTCGATCCCCGGACAGGAGACCGTCGCGATTCTTGGGTTCGCGTTATGGGCCGAGCGGTTCGGGAGCGACCCGTCAATCGTTGGCCGGAACGTGGTGTTGGACGGCACCGCGTACAATGTCGTCGGCGTGCTGCCGCCGGGATTCGAGGTCCTCGGTCGCCCGGCCGACCTCTGGACGCCGCTCGTGGTCGACCCGACGGCGTGGTTCCACAAAGGTTCGGTGTCGTGGTTCGTCGGGCGCCTGCGCGGTCGGGTGACGATCGACCAGTCGCGTGCCGAGCTCGCGACCTTGTTCCCGCGGATGCGCGAGGCGTTCGAGTACTCCACGGACTATTATCGCAACGTCACGCTCATCCCCCTGCGCGACCGGGCCGTCGGAAGCGTCCGAACGGCGCTGCTCGTCCTGCTGGCAGCCGTAGGATTCATCGTGCTGATCGCCGGCGCCA
>DATCGG010000155.1:0-12358 GCA_036509075.1 Gemmatimonadaceae bacterium | reverse complement strand
CGGGTGCTGCAGACTGCGCGACCTGCGCAGATTGCGCCCATCCCACGCGTGCGCCAGCCAGCAACAGCGCGATGCCCGGGAGCAGCCGCGATCGCAAGCGGTCCAGCGGCCGACACGAAAGTGTCGCTCTCATTTGCCCTCGCCTCCTGAAGAGAGGCCGGTCGGGCGCGGTCGCGCCGGTCCGGACATCGCGAACAATAGAGCGGCGGTCCGAACCCACGCACTTACCCAAAGGTTTACCGCCGGGACCGCGTCAGCTTTTTGCCAGGATTGGCTCGACTGGTCAGCGTTCGCCGCAACCAGCAAAGGTCATGGCGCGCTCGACAACGGCGCGGCGCCGGCTAGCCGTCGCCCACGAGCACGATCTTGCCCGTCACGCCTCCCGCGCCGAGCAGCTCGTGCGCGCGCCGTGCCTCGGCGAGAGGAAGCCGCTGCGCAATCAACGGCTTGATCTCGTGCTGCTGCAGAAGGTCGAACAGCGCGATCAAATCCTGCCGAAACACCGCCGGTTTCAGCCGCTTCAACGTCTGAATGCTGTACGGCACCACCCGTCTCCCGCCTGGCAGGAGCCAACCGCCGACTATGTACACCCCGAAGATCGCGATCGCGCGAAAGCGATGACGACCACCGGACCGGCCGGAGGCCAATCGTCCGCCCCGCAGCGAGCCAGTCAGGCCGTAGGCCACCACTCTCCCGCCTCGACGGAGCGCCTTGCGCGAGCGCCAGATGTGCGTGCCGCCGATGCCGTCGAAGACCACGTCCGCGCCGTCGCCCGTTAGGCGGTGGATCTCCGTCACGAAATCCTGATGCTCGTAATCGATGGGGACGCCGCCCAGCTCGGATACGGCCGCCGAGTTCCGCGCTGAACAGGTCCCGTACATTTCCAGACCCGCGACGCGCCCGAGCTGCAAGAGCGCCGAGCCGACACCACCCGCCGCGCCGTGAATCAGCACGCGCTGCCCGGGCCTAACGTGAGCGGAGCGATGCAGCATCTGATACGCCGTGATGTAGTTCAGCACGAGGCTCACGGCCTCGGCGGCGTCCAACCCGGATGGCACCGGGACCAGCTCGCGTTGCGGAAGGCAGACGTACTCGGCGTACGCACCGTGTATTGGCAGCGCGGCAACTCGCTGGCCTGGCTCCAATCCGGAGACGCCGTCGCCCAGTCGATCTACCTCGCCCACCAGGTCCCAGCCGGGCGTGAAAGGCACCCGTGGCGTTTCGGGATGAATGCCCTCGCGCATCATCACGTCGGGCAGGGAAACGCCAGCCGCCAGCACTCTCACGCGCACTTCACCGTGCTTTGGCTCGGGCGTCTCTTCTTCAACGACCCGAAGCTCATCGGGTCCGCCATAGTGAGCGACGACGACGCGGGCGTTTGTCATGGGCGTGGTGACCGAGTCACCTCGAGCGAACGCGAGCGCCCGCGTTCCCTCGAAGGGCCCTTCACCCATACACGGCCGTTCGCTTCTGCGCTGTAAGAGTTGCCCTGATTTTCCGTAGGGCTTTCGCCGCACGATGCGGCCGTTGCGAGCCGGTCCGACGTCATCCGCGCTTGTGCGGCTGTCGGAGCCACACGCATACGGCTAGTGGTCGGCGCTGCACCCCGCCGCGAAAACACGTAGACTAGGGCCGATCTCGACGAGATATCCATGACCACGGGCGCGCATCCGGACCTCCGAAACCGCCTCCAAGCAGCACTGGGCAGCGCCTACCGCGTCGAAAAAGAGCTCGGTGGCGCCGGAATGAGTCGGGTCTTCGTGGCCGACGAAGTCCGACTTGGCCGAAGGGTCGTCGTCAAGCTGCTTCCGCCGGAGATGGCGGCCGGCGTCAACGTCGAACGGTTCGAGCGCGAGATCCAGGTCGCCGCGCGGCTCCAGCATCCCCACATCGTCCCGCTCCTCACCGCCGGCGCGGACGGAAATCTCCTCTTCTACATCATGCCGTATATCGAGGGCGAGTCGCTCCGGGCGCGGCTCGCTCGGGCAGACGAGCTCGCGCTGACCGACGCGATCCGGATTCTCAAGGAGGTCCTGGACGCCCTCCAGCATGCCCATTCCCATCACGTTGTCCACCGGGACATCAAGCCGGACAACGTGCTGATCACTGGCCGGCACGCTCTCGTCGCGGACTTCGGCGTGGCCAAGGCGGTGAGCGAGTCAGCCAACGATGGAAACCTCACTTCGATTGGTGTGGCGCTCGGGACGCCGGCCTACATGGCTCCCGAGCAGGCGGCTGCCGAGCCTAACGTGGACCATCGCGCCGACATCTACGCGGTCGGGGCGCTGGCCTACGAGATGCTCACTGGCAAGACACCGTTCACCGGCCGCACCGCGCAGGCGATACTCGCGGCGCATCTGACAAAATTGCCCGAGCCACTGACAGCGCACCGGTCGGTTCCCGCCGCCCTCAACGAACTGGTGCTCCGCTGCCTCGAGAAAGATCCCGCCGATCGGTGGCAACGAGCCGACGACCTGATTCCGCACCTGGACGCGATGCTCACGGCTGGCGGCGGCGTCACGCCGATCGCAGCGCATCGAGCTCGCGCCGCGGATCTGCCGCGAGAGCGCGCTTCGATAGCTGTGCTGCCGTTCGACAATCTCAGCGACGACGCGAAGCAGGACTACTTCGCAGACGGCATCGTCGAGGAGATCATCACCGGTCTCTCCCGCATCAAATGGCTGTTCGTGATCTCTCGAAACTCGACGTTCGTCTACAAGGGCAGGACTGTGGACGTGACGACCGTCGGGCGCGAGCTTGGCGTGCGCTACGTGCTGCGGGGCAGCGTGCGTCGCTCTGACAACCGGGTGCGCCTAACGGGCCAGCTGGCCGAGACCGATACGGCAGTCCATGTGTGGGCCGATCGCTTCGACGGTACGCTGAGCGACATCTTCGCGTTGCAGGACGAGATGACAATGAGTGTCATCAGCGCCGTCGAGCCCACCCTGCGCAAGGCGGAAGTCGAGCGCGCTCGGCGCAAGCGACCCGAGAGTCTCGACGCATACGACCTGTTCCTCCGCGCTCTCCCGCTCGCCACAACGGCTATGCCGGAGGACGCCGACAGGGCGCTCGGTCTTCTGCAGGAGGCGATCCAGCTCGAGCCGGACTACGCTTCTGCGCACGGGCTGATCGCCTGGTGCGAGGAGCAGCGCTACCTGCGCGGCGGACTTCGCGCCGAGTCGCGGGAGGCTGCCCTCCGACATGCTCACCTCGCAATCGAAGCGGGGAGCGACGACGCGATGGCGCTCGCGATGGGAGGTTTTGTTGCCGGAGTCATGACCCGGGATTACGACGTCGCGCTGGACGCCATCGACCGTTCGTTGGCGCTCAGCCCGTCGTCAGCCTTGGCGTTCGGCTTCAGCTCGATCATTCGCGCGTGGAAAGGCAGCGACGAGACCGCGATCGAGCATGGGAAGATGGGGATTCGACTCGGACCCTATGACCCGCTCGTGTATGTAGCGTACGTCGGCCTCGCCTACGCGCACTTTTTCTCCGGGAGATTCGCGGAGGCCGCGAGTGCTGCGGCTCGTGCGTCGGCGGTGAACCCGCGGTTCAGCGTGCCCCGCTACCTGCACACCGCGGCTCTTGTCCGTCTCGGTCGACTCGACGAGGCAAGGGCGATGGGCCGAGTCGTCCTCGAGTTGCAGCCTGGATTTACGATCAGCGGTCTCTTGTCCCCCAACATCACGACCGCAGAGCGCTTGGCAATGCTCGGGAGTGCGCTTCGTGAGGCCGGCTTACCGGACTAGCGTGGCGATATGCAGCGCTCGTTCGTGAGGCTCGGTGGAAACTCCGGTGAAGACCTTCCGGATCTCCCGGCCGACGCGCCGCGCTCCATCGTCTCCGCGACGTTGCGCGACGACGCGCGAGTTCCCTCCCGGAGGCCTAACGCTAGCCGTTTGCGTACTCGCGCACGACAGACTGGACCTTTCCTTCGAGAGAAGGCATCGACCGCCAGTGCACCCGCGCCCACCCGAACAACGTCACCGCCAGGAACGGATACGCGTAGAACGGCAACGGCTCGGACAGTGGCGTGAGCCCCGCGCCGCCGAAGATCGCCGCTGCCGTGATCGCGAACAGAATCGCCGCGATGCCGCCGGTGACCCTGACCAGCCTCGGCATGAGTCGAGATGCGCTGATCAGCGCCAATGCAGCCGACCACAACCCGGTCCCGGCCGCGAACGACGGCGCGCTCGCCTCGAGGTCCATCGCGGAACCCGAAACGATCAACGTCTCACCCGCCAGAAATACGAGAAACCCCGCCGCCAGCTGCACGTCACCCCGGCGGAGGTGAAGCAGGCCAAGCAGCGCGCTTCCGACCACGAGCGCTATACCATCCGTTCCCCACGCTAACCCGCGAAGGTGGGCGGTCGGCGCAAACGAGCCAGCCATCCCAAGCAGCGCCCCGATCACGAGACCTGCCGCCGCGACCCGCGAAACCTGTTCGTCCCTCATATCCCACATCCGCTGATTGAAAGGCTCGAGTTGGGCCGGGGGCCGATCTTCTGGACAAGCCACGATTACCAACCACCCGGCGACACCGGAAAGACAACGGCGATCGTGAGCGTTAGTCCCGATCGCCGTCCACAATGTCGTTGGGGGAGTCACCTGAAGATCACTCGGCCCAGTCCCGACCACGATTCGGCCTAGAGGGAAGAGGTCACGGAATCCTCCGCCGTCGGCGCGACCTTCCAATCACGCTCCAGCGCTCCAGTCGCGCGCAGACGCCGACACCGGGAACGCAGACCCTGTAGACAGTCCTCGCGCCCGTATACCGTTCGTGGCTCGCTGCCGTTGTTCTCCAACGCTGTGGTACCGTTCGACGCGCCGTCGGCCGTACGCAGGTTGTAGTGAAGGCTGGCCTCGCGGACCGTTTCATCGGTCGTCACCACGATCAGCCGCAGCCCGAACTCGGATTCGTGCAGGAGCCAGATCGTTTCCGGCTGCTCGGCGGTTCCGCGCTCGATCTTCTCCGTCACCTCGAACCCTTCGCGTCTCGCGAGCGCCAGATAGCGATATGGGCCGTCGGACGCCGTGGTGTCTTCGACGTCCGGCAGAGCGGAGCCAGCCCGCGCTGGTTTCGGCTTGGCTCCCTCCACGGGCGCCGGCGCTCGCGCGAGCTTCTCCCTCATCGCTGCGACTTCCACGGAGATCCGAAGCACTTCGGCGACTGCCGCCTTCCGGCGCTCCTCCTCCGCATCTTCCTCCGCCTTCCGCCGCGCCTCGACCGCTTCCGCTATCCGCCGCGCCTCGGCCTCCTCGGACATTCGGCGCGCTTCCGCCTCACGGGCCCGTTGCCGGGCTTCGGCTTCGGCCAACCGTCGAGCCTCTGCCTCTTCTTCTTCGCGCCGAGCTTGGGCTTCCGCCTCCGCCCGACGGCGAGCCTCGGCCTCCGCTTCCGCCACGCGCCGCGCCTCGGCTTCCGCTGCTCGACGTCGAGCGGCGGCTTCCGCAGCCTGGCGGCGGGTTTCCGCCGCTGCGGCGCGCCGTTTTTCTTCTTCCTCTGCCTCTCGTCGCGCCTTGTCCGCCGCGGCAACGCGCCGCTGCTCCGCTTCGGCTGCTTTTCGTCGAGCTTCCTCCGCGGCTTTTTTCCGAGCTTCTTCTTTGGCGGCCTTGATCTGCGCTTCCAACGCAGCCTTGCGCTGGGCTTCTTCGGCGGCCTTACGCTCTGCTTCCTCGGCAGCTAAGCGCCGCGCTTCGGCTTCCGCCGCGCGTCGCTTCTCTGCCTCCTCGGCGCGGCGTCGTGCCTGAGCCTCAGCTACCTGGCGCTTCGCCTCGGCTTCCACGGCCCGTCGACGTTCCGCCTCTTCGGCCGCCTTGCGTTTGGCCTCGGCTTCGGCCTCTGCCGCCTTACGCTTTGCCTCGGCCTCGGCTGTGCGAACTCGCTCCGCCTCCTCGGCGGCTTTGCGACGCGCTTCCGCTTTCTTGGCGCGCAGCGCGTCGGCTTCGGCAGCGCGCTGCTTCTCCAACTCGGCCTCTCGACGTTTCGCTTCTTCACGTGCTGCGCGACGCTCGGCTGCCTCCTTGGCGCGCTGCTTCTCCAACTCGGCCTCTCGACGTTTTGCTTCCTCAAGCGCCGCGCGACGCTCGGCAGCCTCCTTGGCGCGTTGCTCTTCCGCCCGCACCCGGTCGGCGTCGGCTTCGGCCTTCCGGCGGGCCGCGATAGCCGCCCGCTCCGCGCGGATCCGCTCGATAGTCTCGCTTGCCTCTCGCGATGTTTTCGCCGCGACGCCGCCGAGGCTCTTGGCGAGGTCGAGGGCGGAGCGGCGGGCCGCCTCCGCCGCGCGTCCGACGCCGGCCAAGGGATCGCTCGCCGGAGCGCGCCGCACCCGCGCGGCTGGTCGCGCGACGCCCACTGGGTCGCGAGGGGGCGGGGAGACGGGCTCCGTTGCCAGGGGAACGATGTTGGCCGTCGTTAGGTACGCGGGCCATGCGACACACGTCGGCCTCGGCGCGCGACTGGCCGGCTTCGAGTCGGTTACTTCATAGAACGGCGCGTGAAACCAGCGTGCCGCGCTGTAGTCGTAGAGGAAGAACGCGCCGGCTTTGCCTCCGCTCGCAAAGTTCAGAATGGTCTGCCAGCGCTCCTCGAAACAGGCGCTGTGGATAGCTGCGTGGGCCGGCGAGACCGCCGCACCTGGCGATCGACTCGCGCAGAACCACCCCAGCACTTCGATGGATTTGCGACGCGCGACCTTCCCGCGGAGGGCTTGAATCTGCCCGGCGATGACACGCTCGTCGAGCGACGACAGAGTGACGTCGACGTGCGATTCGATGAGGACGTATGGCGTGCTCGTGACCGAGCAATCCAGTCGCCTCCCCAGGAGCAAGCCCGCGATCGACTGCTCGGGATTGCGTGCGAGCGCCTGCAGCTCGCGCAGCGTCGACTGCTGGACGAAGATCTGACGGAGGCCGCCACCGCCCGGCTGGAGCGACGCGACGACGTAATGCGGGTCGCGAAGCGGTTTCCACAGGATTGAAATCCCGGCTGGCCGGGCCTGGCGCCTAACGCGTTCAGCCTTTCGTGACAACACGCCCATCTCGGCATCTCACCACTGGTTACCGTCCCCCCCCACCATTGTAACGCCGAGTATCGCGCTCGCACCACGCGGGCATCGTGGTCCGGCGGCGGATACGGAGCGACGGTCCTGGTGTGGCGGGCTCGACCGCAAACGATGTGCCATGCGTGGCGGTGTGCCGTCGCCGGCCTAAGCGTCCATCACGGAAAGAACCCACCGAGAAACTCCGCCGCGTCATCCGAGATCCCGATAACCTTGTTCGTTGCCTGACGATAGAGCTTGAAATTGAGCTCGGTCTCGGGGCGGCCATCCCCCCAGTCGGCAAAGGGCGTGAGCTCTTGCCGCCCCAGGCGCCGCTTCGCGAGCGCGGTCCGTCGGATGGTGACGCTGACGCGCGGTGTTTGGCGGGCGATCCCGCGCTGCCTCGGAACCGCGACGACCGAGGTGACGACGCCTTTCGCGACGAGACCCGCCCCGCCTTCGGTCTCGCTCGCGAAGACGAAGATCGCATCGCCGGCGGCGACGTACTTGCCGCCATACATGGTCTTCTGCGCGCGGAACGCGAACGTTCGCGGCATCGGATCGCTCACCTCTGCCTTGATCGCAAACATCATCCTCCTGCGCTCTCGCGGCGCGTAACCCGGACGGCGTCGTCCATACTACCTTCGTAGGTTGGCTGCCGTCAGCGGTCGTCACCTAACGTTGCCTGAAGTCGGTCCGTCGTGCAGCCGACTCGCCGGCGTGCAACGTCGACCAGGAGCCCATGACCAGTGCTCCAGGCAGTGGACGGTCCGGGTGGAAGCTTCTCATCATCCTCGGTGCTATTCTCGCCGGGGTTGGTGGGTTTTTCGTCATCACCACCCGCAGCGTCCTGGACCCCGATCGCTTCGGCGCCAACGTCGCCGGCAGCCTCAGTGATGACGGCGTCGCCCAATACGTCGCCAACCAGCTGACTGACGCGATCATTTCGCAGCGTCCCAACCTGCTGGCGGTGCGCCCGGTCCTGTTGGGCAGTGTCCAGTCCATCGTCCGCTCGATGCCGTTCCGCGCCATCGTGGCGCGGTCGGCTCGCACCGCGCATCGCTTCTTCTTCGAGCAGGCGGGCTCGCGCATCGTGCTGTCGCTTCCCGATGTCGGAGCGGTGGTGCGCGGCGCGTTGTCACAGGCCAGTCCGGAGCTGGCCGCCAAGATCCCACCGGGTCTGGAGGCAAAGCTCGCCACGGGCAAGGCGGAGAAGGCGATCACCGGGTTCATCCGTCTGTGGCAGTTCGGCGACCGCTTGCTCGTGGTGTCGTGGGTGGTGTTCTATGTCGGCCTCGTGACGATCGTCGGTGGCATTGCGGTCGCGGCCGACCGGCAACACGCTCTGGCGCTCGCGGGCATTTCGCTCGTCATCGTTGGCGTGGCGTATATCGCGGTGGTCCCGGCATCGCGTCTCGTGATGTACGCTGCGCTGCAGGACAACCAGCTCGCCGGGTTCGTTTACGGCATGGTCAGGTTCTTCCTCGGGCGGCTTCAGGCTGGGGCGCTGGTGGTTGGTGTGCCGGGCCTGTTGTTCCTTGCCGCTGGTACCGCCACGCTCGACCGATTCGACCCGGCGACTCTGGTGCGCAGAGGCATTGCGCTGCTGACCACTCCGCCGGAGCGTCGGAGCCGCAGGGTGCTCTGGGTTTTGTCGGTGCTGCTGCTCGGGACCATCACGTTGATCTGGCCGATCGAGATGCTGCGCGCGGTGATGTTTCTGGTGGCCCTGGGACTCATGCAGGCCGCATTGCGCGAGCTGTTCGTCATGATTCGCGGCCGCGCGGCGGAACTGCAGCCCACCGGTGCACGGGTAACCAGTGGTGGGTGGCTGGCTATCGCAGTTCCGGCGGTCGTCATCCTCGGTATCGGCGGCGTTGGCGCGAGGCTCGTGTCACGCGGTCGGACGGTCGACCCCGCGGTCAGCGGCGTGCCAACGACCTGCAACGGATCCGCGCGCCTGTGCGGCCGATCGGTCGACAAGGTGGTTTTTCCCGGCGCGCATAACGCGATGTCCAACGCGTCCATCAGCGACTGGATGTTCCCGCATCATCCGTACGCCATCCCCCGGATGCTCGAGGACGGCGTGCGCATGCTTGCCCTGGACCTGCACTTCGGCATGCCGACGGGCGGCCGCGTGAAGACGGACCTCGACAGCGAGGTTGGCGGTACCGGCAAGATCGAGGAAGCGTTAGGCACCGAGGGCGTCGCGGCGGCCATGCGCATTCGCAACCGGCTGGTGGGCGGTGAGGACGGACAACGTGGCGTCTACTTCTGCCATGGATTCTGTGAGCTTGGCGCGTACGAAGCCGGCCCGACGCTCGTGCAGGTGCGCGATTTCCTGGCGGCGAATCCCGGCGAAGTGCTGATCCTGGTGCTCGAGGACTACCTGCCGGTTGCAGTGACGGACAGCCTGTTCAAGGCAACTGGCCTGTTCGACTACGTCTACACGGGACCGGTGCGTCCCTGGCCGACGCTCGGCCAGTTGGTCGCCGCCAACCAGCGGGTCATCGTGTTCATCGAATCCGGACAGAGTGGCGTCTCATGGCTACACGGCACGGTGGGCGAGATTCAGGAGACGCCGTACACCTTCCGCAAGGTCGAGGACTTCAGCTGTCGCCCGAACCGGGGCGGCACCGAGGGATCGCTGTTCCTGATCAACCACTGGATCGAGACGACACCGGCGCCGCGCGCCAGCAACGCGGCCATCGTGAACGCCTATGATTTCCTGCTGCGTCGGACGCGGACCTGCCAGCGCGAGCGACGACACATCCCGAACATCATCTCGGTGGATTTCTACAGCGTCGGCGATGTCGTACGCGTCGCGAACACGTTGAACGGCATCGACAGCACTGAGGCGCCGAGTGTTGCGAGGCGGTAACCGAACGTTGGCGACTGGCGACTGGCGACTGGCGACTCGGCTGGGATGCTATTACCGGCGAGGAGGCTTGTTAGGCGGTGGAAGGCTCCCGGCCCAGTCGCCAGTCGCCAGTCGCCAGTCCCTAGTCCCCCCGAATCAAATGGCGGGACATGATGGCGAGCCACGCCCAGCCCACGACGACCGCGATCCAGATCCCCAGCACCGGCGAGCTACCGGGGACGGCCATGCCGCCGAAGAAACCCAGCAGGATGATGATCCCGGCCAGTAACGAGAGGCGAGCCAGTGATGGCACGCTCCGGCGAGACATGACCCATGCTGCGATGAGGCAGCTCACGGCGAGCGAGACGAACCCGAGTCCGCCCGCCGCAAAGTGGACCAACCCCATGGGGCTGATCGTGGTCGGCGGCCCGTTAGGCGTTCCGGGAGGAAACCCGTCCATCGGATCGGCTCGGAACACGGCGGCGACGAGCATGCTGGCACCAAAGGCGCCGAGGAACCAGCTGACGGCGCGTGACGTCGGTGCCAGCGCGCGCCGGAACCCGATCGCGGCCGCGATCACCATCGCGCCGGTGACGATGAAGTTCGCTGTCTGAATCCATCCGCCCGGTCCGTTCGCGAGCACGCTGAGCGGATGCCGCGCGAAGACGAAGCCGTCGCGGACCAGCGCCTGCGCGATCCCGACGACGAGATAGAGCGGGCCCGCGATCACGCCGAAGCCAAGCAACCGAGGGGTAGCCGTCGCGTCGGCCTGACTGCTGGACGTCATCCGTGCCTCCCAGCGAGTGGATTTATCGCCTCGACGGTATAATACTTTACCCATGAGTGCAATATCCAAAGGCCGCGTGCGTCGAACGCGATCGCGCGCGGCGGTGCCACGCTCGGATGACCCGCGCGTCGTCCGGTCGCGCGCCGCCGTCGTCGACGCGGCGCGCACGCTGTTCCTGCGCCACGGCTATGCGGGGACGACCATGGAGGAGATCGCGGCAGCGGCCGGCCTCACGAAGCGCACCGTGTACAACAACTATGGCGACAAAGACGCGCTCTTCCGCCAGATCGTCGCCGACGTCCTCGCCTACGCGGAGGCGTTCGCGCGCGGGCTGCACGAGGAGTTCACCGTCGGTGTCACCGCGACGAACCTTCGAGCCACCCTCGACGACCTGGCTCGTCGACTGGCCCTTGGCATTGTGCGGCCCGAGGTCATCGCGCTCCGCCGACTCCTGATCCGCGAAGCGCGAGCGTTCCCGAGTCTCGGTGCGGAGTACTTCGATCGCGCTCCCGGTCAGGTCCTCGACGCGCTTGCGTCCGGATTCGCGCAACTCGGGCGGCGCGGCTTGCTGCGAATTGGCAACCCGCGTCGGACCGCTGCGCAGTTCGCGTATCTGGTGGCGGGTGAGCCGCTCGATCGGGCGATGCTCGTCGGAACGATACCGTCGAAAGCGGCGATCATCGCCGGTGCGCGCGACGGCGTGGAGACGTTTGTGGCGCGATATGGTGAGAAACGGTAGAGCCGGGAGGCGGAGGGAACCGGGAACGGGGAACCGGCAACAGAGGCTCCAGAAGGAGTCCCGGTTCCCGGTTCCCCGTTCCCGTTCTCCGTCTCCTCCGCGCTACGTTCGGGCGATGGTGTAATGCGCGGCCTTCTCGCTCGGCACGCATTCCGTGCACCGGTAGCCGAGTGCCGGAAGGTCGAGGCCGGCCATCAGATGCTCACCGGAGCCGAGCAGGATCGGCGATACCGCTATGTGCATCTCGTCGACGAGCCCGGCTTGCAGATACTGGCGAATGGTCTCCGCACCGCCAAGGAGGCGAATGTCCTGGCTGCCTGCTGCGGCTTGGGCACGTTCCAGTGCCGCGTGGATCCCGTCGGTGACGAAGTGGAAGACGGTGCCACCTTCCATCTCTAATGGCGGCCGCGGGTAGTGCGTCAGAACGAACGTCGGCGCGTGATAGGGTGGATTCGCACCCCACCAGCCGCGCCACGAATCGTCGGGCCACGGCCCGCGGCTCGGTGCGAACATGTTGCGACCGAGGATCCATGCGCCAAAGCCTGTCATGGATCGAGCCGCGAAGTCCTCATCGACGCCCGTCGTGCCACCCTCGCCGCCACCATGCATGCGCCTGAAGGTCCGGGTGGTAACCAGCCAGTCGTGAAGGTCCTCGCCGCCGACACCGAGCGGTTCGTTCATCGACTGACGCGGACCTGCGCCGTATCCGTCGAGCGAGATTGTGAAGCCGCGAACGAGCAGTCGGGGCATGGAGTCTACTCCTGAAGATCGTTAGGCGGGACTGGGGACTGGGGACTAGAGGGACTGGGGACTAGGGGACTGGGGACTTAGGGACTGCGGACTGGGGACTGGGGACTCGGGCGGGAGGCTATTACTGCAGAGGAGGGCTCCTCGTCGCTAGTAGCATCCCGGCCGAGTCCCCTAGTCCCCAG
>DATCGG010000154.1:0-6760 GCA_036509075.1 Gemmatimonadaceae bacterium | reverse complement strand
ACTTTTTGCCGTTAGGCGCCACCGGCCCGAAGGCGATGTCGACCGAGCCATCGGGGTTCTTCACGAGATCACGCGCGTTCGAGGATCGACTGGACCACTCCGAATCTCGAATCAGCGTGTGGGTCGCGGCGTCGTAGGCGGTCGCGGACCAGTACTGATTGACCGGCGCGGCCGCGGGAACGTGCAGTCGATAGGTGTTGCCTCCATCGAGCGCGGCCCCGGCACGATTCCTCGTTGCCATGAGATAGAACTGTCCTGCGCCAAGGTGCTTGGCGCTGAAGAAGGCCATCGCGAAGGCAACCGCACGGCCGTCCACCGCGTAGGCGTCGGCATTGGTGTAGTTCGACATCATGCCGTCGAGGACGTCGCTGGACGCGGGCACGTGCCAGTGGCCGCCGTCGAAGTACGGTGCCGGGAAGTACGCCGTCTCCATCCGGTTCCGGATCCACGCGTGCGCTTCGGCCGCCGCGTCGTCCAGCGCCGTGCGTGTCACGGCGTCGGGCTTGAATGGTCTGGCCTTCTCGATGCCGATCGACTTGAGCGTATCGATCATTACCTTGTCACGCGTCAGCCACGGCTCGATCTGAACGATGCGGTTGAGTGCGTCGAAAAACCGTGCGTCGTAGCTGATGGTCGAATCGAACATCGCGTCGATCGCGTCGATGAACGTCGTCTCGGATCGATTGGCTGGCTTCGAGAGCGGGTAGACCCTCACGCGCTTGCCGTACGTGACGGCCTTCGCGATGTCGGCATCGGTGCTGCTCTGATAGTTGGAGCGAAGCAGCGCGAACGACTGATACGTGGGCGATGGCATCGCGATGTAGCCGTCGGGCACCTTCTCTTTGTAGTCCGGCGGGAGTATCAGGTATTTGCCACCGGTGCCTTTGTCCACGCCGGCCGGCCCAACGTCTTCGATGGCGGTTTGCCAGCAGTCGTCTACCGAGCCGACGATGGTGCCGCCTTCCGCCGGCGGGATCTCGAGCACGACGGGCCCGACATCCCGCGTGTTGAAGAACGGCATGAAGTAGATCGTGTCGGGGTTGGGCGTCAGCGTCTGATTTTTCCACCCGACCGGCCGAGACCAGTAGACGACCTGGTTAGGCGCGCCGCCAACGCTGACAAATGCCTGACGCATGAGCTCGTAGTTCACGGCCGGCACGCCCCAGATGACTGCTTCCACCGCGCGGCGGTGAATCGTGCGTGCTCGTAGCTCGTCAGTGGTGAGCTCGCGGGACGATAGGGCGGTAGTCGTCACTGGCATAAGTCACCTCCGAGTGCCGTGTCGCCTCGTGCCGGCCGGCGAGCGACGCCGACGATTTCACCTCGACGACAGAGGAGCGGCGGGCTCCGCGCATCTTAGACGACCACCCGACCAGAAATTCTTGATCGGGATGTTGGCAAGCAGGGCTGTCGACCATCGTACGGACAACCTACGCGATGTACGCGAACGCCGGAGTCTGTGTTGAAGTACCCCAACGTGCCAGTCAACGTAATGACGCATTGCTGGGCAACGCGATTTGAGGACCGCTCTCGGGTGCGGTGAAGGTCCGGCCGGCGTTAGGTGGCCGGCCGCCGAGGGGTCGCCATCTGCTTCGCGATGTCGGAACGGGTTATCGTCCGAGATTGGCAAGCGCGAATCGCATGGGGCCGCTCGAGATCCGAATGATTCCCTCGAACGGGCCATCCAGCTCGAAGATCAGGAAGACGGCCGCCGCCACCGATAGCGTCGAGATGCCGAACACCGTCATCACGGTTGCGTTTCTCGGCGCGCTCAACCCAAAGCTGGCAAAGGTCATCGACAGCCAGAAGATCACAACAATCAGGAACTGCTTCGGCACCGCGCCGCCGGCACTCAGCAGTCGCCACCGAGACCGCAGGACTTCAGAGGTCAGCTTCAACGCCTCCGATCTGTACCACCGCTGCGCTTCGGTTTGTGGTGAGAGCTGCAGAATCTCTCTCTCGATCTCTTCCGCAGCCTGACCGGTCTTCGCGACCGATGCCGAGTCGTCGAGAGGCGATCGCAGGTCGGTGCTCGCGCGGCTGGGCCACATCGTTTCGATGCGGTCGGCCAACGTCTGGCGGAGCAGGGTACGCGTGGGCTGCGTTTCGGGACCGTAGCGTGCGAGAAGGCGGTCGAGCGTGAGTATTCCGGCCGCGGTGTTCTTGATCGCGAGGTCCTGCGAGTCGAATGAGCCCTTGGCGGCGGCGGTCACGAGGCCAAGGAGGAGCGCCGTCATCGTCGCTACGAGACCCATCCCGAGGCGGATGACATCCTGCGACTCCTTGCTGACATGCGCGGGCGGAAGCGCATTCCGAACAAACATGCCAATCAGCGCCGCGGCGAACGTGCAGACAAACGTAAAGACCGCGAAGTCGATGCCCGTCGTCATGGCGTTGCCACCCCGGAAGAGGGGCGATCCGCCACGGCCGACGCGTCGGCCGTGGCGGATGACTGGTTCGATCGTTAGGTCAGAACGCGAAGATGAGGCCGAGACCGGCCGAGCCCTGGTGCAGCCAGTCGGTCCCGGACGTGACGTAGCAGCCCCAGTAATCGCACCACGTGCCATATTCGCCCGACGGCACCGGTGTCACCATCCAGCGGATGTCCATTCGGACGCCGACCTTCTGGTTCGCCGCCATCCACTTGGCACCGCCGCCCAAGCTCCAGGCGAAGCGCGTGCTGCTGCTGGAGTTGTCGGCGTCGAGCACGTTGATGCCCATTGACGCGGTGATGAACGGCGCGATCCCCTCCGTTCGGGGCAGCCCCTGCCTAACGCCGAGCTGGACGTAGTTGTTGGAGAATCCCGAACCGACCGTCCGCGTCTGGCCGGCGTTCGGCTTGAACTCCACGTCGGTGTCCTGGCGCAGGTAGTACAGCTCGACGGCCGAGTTGCCGGCGGCGAGGAAGCTGAGAATGGCGCCCCAGCTGAACGACCCCTTCTCGTTGATCTCGCCGGCCAGGATACTGCCGAGGCCTTGGGTATCGAACGAGCCGCCCCACTGGTAGCTGCCGAACGGCGTCAGCTCGAGGCGCTTGGGCGGCGTGTAGCCGCCCTGGGCCCGGGCCGGCGCCGGGGCGGCGGAAAGAATCAGGACCGTGGTGAGCAGGGTGACCAGTCGCGTGGTCACGAACGGACGAGGCATGGTGGTTCCTCCGGTACGGTAGGCCGACGTTCGTCAGGAGACGATTGCCGCGGCCGAGGCCGGTGGGTATCGGACCTTCGTACTTCGCCTTGAACTTCTCCTACGGTCACGGTCCCTTGGCGGCGTCTACCCAGCCTGGTAGAGCTAGCGAAGGACATACGGCTAACTCCGGGTACGGCCTTCACACCGGACGCGCCGTCTCCGGTTCACGCTGTCGCTCGCGCGCCTCGGCGACGTCGCGCTCGAGGAAGTAGTCCAGGAACGTCCGGATGACCGCGATCGCCCCGAGTCGTCCAACCGACTCCCAGCTGGTCGTGATGGACGACTCGATGACGTCGGCGGCGAGCTGGAACGTGAGTCCCGCAACCAGCCAGCGCGCAAATCGCAGCCAGATGTCGCGCCGTTCGTGAGCGGGCAGGGGCGCGAACATCCCGCGGACGCTCCTGATGAACGCTTCGAGCGCGGCGAAGACAATGATCACCAGCGCCAGCGCGTCGATCACGAGGATCGCATGCTCGCTGGCCAGCGTGAACAGCTCTTTCATGCTTTCCACCGTCGTCGCAGTCAGGGCCTATCGGGTCAACGGCGCCATGGTCACCGCCACGCCGACCCGGTCTGGATGTAGAACGCGAACGTGCCGCCGGAGCCCCACGCGAAGTCGAGGCCGGTGCCAAGTCCGAGCTTGCGCGCCATGAGATAGCGGAACCCGACACCGCCCGCCCCGGCCGTCGGGGCGCTTCCCAGATCGCCTAACGTTTCGCCCACCCGGCCTCCGCCGCCGAAGCCGAGGATCGTCCACCGTGAATCGATCGAGTACCGCAGCTCGCCCTCGGTGAGCAGGGTGACGTCATTTGCGTACTGCCCGGATTCGAGCCCGCGCATTTGCAGGAAGGGCTTCATGAAGAACGGCGCGTCGCCCGACGCGAATCGACTGTCCACGCGCAGCCCGTACCCCCACCGTTTCTCGGGTTGCCAATAGAAGAGTCCCTGGACCTGATACCGTTCGAACGGGAGGTCGCTGCCGAACGCCTTCTGGTACCACGTGCCGCTCGCGGTAATGTCCATCCCGCGCCTGGCATCGAGGAGGTTGTCGCGCGTGTCGTACTCGAGGCTCGTCCCGAGTCCGCCGAGGCCCAACGTCAGGTCGCGGTCTGGAATCTCCTCGGGCAACGCCGCGTCGAACGTCGTCTTCGTGTGCACGTAGAGGTAGTGGAGCCCCGCGAAAATCGGGGTCTGTTTGATGCGTGCCTGCATGCGCTGCACGAGGAAGCGCGGGTCGATGGTGTAGCCGAGCGGCTTGTCGGCAAACGGGCTTTCCGGGTCGAAGCCGAAGAAGTCGAGATTCAGCGACGCACCACCTAACGCTCCGAGGTACCGGAACTGGTCATTGCGGAACGGATAGAAGAGGAAGGCCCCGCCACCGGCGCTACCGTCCGACGTGTAGAATGCAGCGGCCCCGGCGATCATCGGAACCGAGAATGCCTGGCCCTGGTGACGCTCGGACGCCTTTCCCCCGAGCGGCTGGCTGAAGAACGCCACGGCGAGCCCGCCGCCATAGCCCAATGCGGGCTCGGTGATGATGATCGGGATGGGCAGAACTCCCTTCTTGGTGAGCAGCCACTCGCTCATGTCCAGGCGACCGTCTTCCGGGTCGCGGAAGACACCCCCTTTCTGACCAAGCGCGGAGGCCGGGGTCAGCGCGAGCAGCAGAATGAGCGCGGTGCCCTTCGTGATCATCGTTAGGCGGCGGCTGATGGGCGGCGCCGCTGCCGGCACGTCCGGCGTGCACGCCCGCCCTGGCCCCGCAGCCTGTCGCCGTCAGGCGGCGACGACAATTGACCCTTGGTGCAGACCTGCTATGTCAGGCGGTCGGGTGATGCCTGGGAAGCACCAGATGGAAGGTGGCGCCCTGAGTGGTGTGGTTGTTCTCGCCCCAGATGCGCCCGCCGTGGGCGGTCACGATCGACCGACCGATCGCGAGCCCGAGGCCAAGCCCATGCTCCTTCGTCGTGAAGAACGGATCGAACACACGATCCTCGCCGCCGTTAGGCAGTCCGACACCGCGGTCGCTCACCAGAACCTCAACGTGCTCGTGATCGAGCGGCGCGACGTACAGATCGAGCCGGCGCGCGAGCCGCGGCGTGAGGTGCATCGACTCGCAGCCGTTGACGACGAGGTTCACCATCACCTGTAGCAGCTGCACCGGGTCGCCAAACACGCGCGGCAGTCCCCCAGCAATGGAGGTTTGCACTTCGACGCCCGAGAGATCGACGGTGCTCTTGCTCAGGGCCAACGCATCGCGCACCACCGTTTCGACCGCGAGCGGCTCGAATCGCGATGTCCCTTCCTTCAGAAACATTCTGAGACGCGCGAGGACGCTGGCGGCCGCTTGGTCGTCGCGCGTGATGTCCTCCAGGATCTGGCGCACCTCACTGAGATCCACCCGCTCCCGGTTCAGCAGGTGCAGCGCGGCCTGCGCGTTCGCCAGGATCGAGGTGAGTGGCTGGCGAAGCTCGTGCGCGATGGCGCCCGAGAGCTCGCCGGCGGTCGCGACACGCGTGACGTGCGCGAGCTGCTTGCGCTGCTCGTGAAGCGCCTCCTCCGCCTGCTCACGCTCGCGAATGACGGCGGCGAGCAGCATGATCGGCGGACCGAGCGCGATCCAGAACAGCTGCAATGACAGAACCTGCTCGGCTTCGCTCGCCAGCACGAACGGCCCGAGCTGGCGGGCCGTCCCGAGTGTCGAGAGCAACGCGACAAAGGACACCGAGGTCACCGCGCCCCACGGTCCGAGTCTGACGGCCGCCCAGACGAGCGGCGGGAAGAACCAGAGCAGCAAGCCGGGGAAGTGCGCGAACTCGGGTGCGGTACCAAAGGCGACGAGCCCTACGATGAGAAGCGATGCCATGATGGCCGCCGCCTCGACCGCCCGACGCCCCGTCAACGCGCCAAGCTGCCGGAGATCCCTCTGGCCCCACAGGAGCAGCACCGGGGCGACCAGGAGCAGCGCGGTCACGTTCGAGAGCGCGGTACGAAGGAGCGCGGCGCCCGGGCTGGTCGCGTGGTCGAGGCCAAGCAGCGTTCGAACGAACGCCGGCATCGTCAGCGCAAAGACCACAGGCACACCGAGCGAGATGGCCACATACGTGAACACCTGGCGCCGGCCGTCGAAGCGGAGCGGGAGTCCTGCGTAGCGGCGCAACAGCATCGCGGCAGCGGTCATGAACAGCGAGTTGCCCGCGATCTGCCAAACCCACCGCCAGGCAGGGGTCGCGGGGGCCATCGCTGCGACATGCGCGAGCGCGGTCGTGGTGAAGACGACCCACCAGCGCGACCGAGGAGTGAGCAGCAGCGCGGCCAACAATACCGCGTTCGCGGGCCATACGACGCTGATCTGAGAGTTCTGAAAGCGGAACGCGAGCCCCAGCGTAGCCGCGAGGTAGTAGATCCCCGCGAGCATCGCGACCCGTGAGGCGTAAACCGCCGCCCGTTTCAGTGAGTCGCTGGCGCCGTGAGCTCCCGCGACGGCCTTTAGCGGAATGACAGCCTGGGTCAAATGCACTCTCGCGCGTGCACCGCACGACCGGTCGACTGGTCGAGCCCAGAGCGGCTCTTC
>DATCGG010000153.1:0-7270 GCA_036509075.1 Gemmatimonadaceae bacterium | reverse complement strand
CCTGTTCCTCGAGACCAACAATCGTGTACGCGAATCGCCCGTCTGGTAGACCGAGCTCCTTGAATCGCCTCTTGGCGAACGCGTCGACCTCGGCCTGGGCCGCAGCGGGTGCGACACCGGGCGTGAGTCGGGCGACCGCCGCCAGGTTCAGGGTCCCGTAGGTTTGGCGATCTTGCTCCGTGAACGAGAGCGGAGCCCAGAGGTCGGTCCGCGTGCCGAACTGCAGCCCCGACGGAAGCTCGGCCCCTCGCGGGAACCCGAATCCACGCGGCATGACCCCGATGATCGAGTACCGCTCACCGCTCAGCGTCACCATCCGGCCGATGACGTCGCGTGCGCCGCCGAACCGGCGTTGCCAGAGCGAGTAGGAAATCAGGACGACCCGAGGGCCGCCGGGCCGTGCTTCGTCGGGCGTGAACGTCCGGCCCAGCACCGGCCGGACGCCTAACGTGCGGAACAGTGCCGGTTCGGCACGCGCTCCGGCGATCTGTTCCGGCTCGGCGTTCGCCTCACCGCTCAGCACGAAGGGCCAGGATCGGAACGCCGCTGTTGTCGAGAGTCCCTTCACGACATTGCGCGCCTCGACGTACAGGCCGCTGGATAGCGGGAGCTCGCCCCCGCCCTGCGCCATCGAGCTGGAGAGCCACACCATCGCGAGGCGTGACGGGTCCGCATACGGAAGGGGTCGAAGCAGAACGCCGTCCACGACAGTGAACACGGCTGCTGCCGCGCCGATCCCGAGTCCGAGCGTTAGCACTCCCGCCGCCGTGAAGCCGGCGTTCGTTCGCAGGGACCGCACGGCGTATCGCAGATCCATGGCGAAGCCGCGCCACCATTCCCGGCGGCCGCGCTCGCGCGTTCGCGCGCGGCGCTCGTCGCGGCATTCGGCCTCGATGGCCGCGACATCGCCGAACTGGCGCTGTGCCTCCCGCAGGGCCTCTTCTCTCGACATGCCCTGCTCGATCAGCTCCTGCGTCCGCATGTCGAGGTGGAACCGGATCTCGTCGGTGACGTCGCGCCGCACATCCGGGCGGGTTTCGCTGAGTCGAAACGTGTGCTTCATGACCACGTCCAGTCGTTTGGTTCGTTAGGCAGAGCTGACGGCGAGCGCGCGGGTCACGGCGCGCGAATAGGCCGTCCAGCGGGCGGACTCCGCGCGCAGGTGGGCGCGGCCGGCGGCGGTCAGCGTGTAGTACTTGGCCTGGCGGCCGGTGTCTGTTTCGCCCCACGCCTCGGAGATCACGCCCCGCCGCTCCAGGCGATGCAGGGCGGGATACAGCGCGCCTTCCTGGACGGCGAGCACTTCCTCGGTGGTCTCGCGGATCCAGCGCCCGATCGCGTAGCCGTGCCGTGGGCCCCATGTAAGGGCCTTGAGGATCAGAATGTCGAGCGTTCCGGTGAACAGATCGGAACCGGCCATGGTCGCCCCCGAATGGAGTGCACCCCTAAGTGAACAGAGTATAGGGCGGTGACCATGCCTAAGTCAACAAGGGGTTCCGAAGACCTCAGAAGAACTCGTCGAGTAGCTGATAGTAAGCGAGCTTGTCCTCATCCACGCCGTCGAGCCCGTAGCGCGTGAACAGCGGCTGCACCCATTCGTCGCCGAGATTGTTCGCAACGCTTCGGGCGCAGAGCGCGAGGTCCTGGTAGCGGTCGGCGATGCCGGCGTTGGCGCAATCCACGAAGCCGCTCACCTTGAACCCGCCGGCGCCGTCCTCCATCAGGATGACGTTAGGCAGGCAATAGTCGCCGTGGGTGAACGTGCGGTCCTCCGACGCTGGCGACCGGGCAGCGAGCTCCGAGTACAGGTCTACTGCGGTTCGCCCTTGACGAGCCGTATCGAAGTCGTCCGCTCGCACCAGTCCGGCTCGCACGTGCGCCTCCGCGGCTGCTACGCGCACGCGGCGCGACTGGTCGAACGGGCACGCGCTGATGTTCGTCGCATGGAGCGCGCGAAGTCCGGCAGCGAGCGCCGCGACGATTGCGCCATGCTGTTCGGGTGAGCGAGACACCGACGCGTCCATCCCGGGGACCGCAGTGAGAAGCAGGTACTCCTGGCCCTTCCACTCGTGATACTGGAGCACGGCGGGCACGGGTAGCCCGACGGCGTGCATCCAGCTGAGGCGCTCCGCTTCGTCAAAGAGGGGCCGACCCCCCGGTGGGGTCCCGAACGCGCGGGACTTGAGGAACACTGCCGAGCTGCCAGATCGCTCGAACCGGGTGACTCGCGATCCCGATTCACCCGTGGTGACGTCGAATCGGGAATGCTTCCCGAGATCGGCGGCGAGAGGAGGTGGAAGGAGCAGGGAGGTTGCGGTCGCGGTGTGCACGTCGCGGCGCCTCGCGAAATGAGGGATCTCCGAATAGGACAGACGTCAACGCGGGCGGGTTGCTTGCAGGCGTGTGATGGTCACACGCACCCGCGGTTTGATGTCCCTACGGCCGTAAAGGGTTCGCAGTGTCCACGAACTACTGGCCTCGTCTTGCGGCATCAACGCAACTTTGCGCGATGACCAACGCCATTCGTCCCATCAGGCGCTTGCGAGGCGGGCTGCGTCTCGCGGTCGCGGCCGCTCTCGTGGGCCTCGGACCGTTCATCCCGGCCAAGCGCTCGTTCGCCGCTCAAGGTGCGCCGGCCGACCTCCTCATTCGAAATGGACGAGTCATCGACGGGACCGGGGCGCCGGCCCGTGCCGGGGACGTGGCGATCACCGCGGACCGGATCACCTTCGTCGGCGACGCCGCACGCGCGAATGTCCACGCGAAACGGACGATCGACGCCCGCGGGCTCATCGTCGCGCCAGGATTCATCGACCCACACACGCACACCCTCGAGGACCTGTCGAGTACCGACCCGAAGCGGCGTGCGAACGTCGACTACCTGATGCAGGGCGTCACCACGGTCATCACCGGTAACGATGGTGGCGGCCCATACGACGTTGCTCGAACGCTCGCGAAGTGGAAGGCCGACGGCATCGGGTCAAACGGCGCATTGCTCGTCGGGTACGGGAGCGTTCGCCAGGCCGTGATGGGGATGTCGGACGCGAAAGCCGAAGGGACCAGGCTGGACTCGATGCGTGCCCTCGTGGACAAGGGGATGCGCGAGGGTGCGCTCGGCATGTCGACCGGGCTGTACTACGCGCCCCAGAGCTACGCGACGACAGAAGAAGTGATCGCGATGGCGAAGGTGGCCGCGAAGTACGGCGGCATCTACGATACGCACCTGCGCGATGAGAGCTCGTACACGATCGGCCTGCTGGCGGCGATCCGCGAGGCGATCCGGATCGGGCACGAGGCCGGCATGCCCTCGCACATCTCTCACATCAAGGCGTTAGGCACCGACGTGTGGGGCCGCTCCGACTCGGCGGTCGCCATCATCGAGGCGGCACGGCAGGCTGGCGACAAGGTCAGCGCCAACCAGTATCCATACACGGCATCCGGGTCGTCGGTGGGGGCGTCGCTGCTGCCGCGCTGGGCGGAGATCGGTGGCCGCGACTCGCTGCGCGCGCGCGTGGCCGATCCGGCCACGAAGGCGCGTCTCGTGACGGACATGACGGAGAATCTGCGCCGGCGCGGTGGCGCCACGTCGCTGCTCGTCACGTCGACGCGCGACACGTCGATTCTCGGGCGGACGCTGGAGGACATCGCGAAGGCACGCGACGTGAGTCCAATCGAGGCGGCGATTCAGATCATTGTCGCGGGCGACGCGTCGGTTGCCTCGTTCAACATGGACGAGAAGGACATCGTCGCGTTCATGCGGCAGCCCTGGGTGATGACGGGATCGGACGGCTCGGCCGGCCACCCACGCAAGTACGGGACGTTCCCGAAGAAGTGGGCCGAGTACGTGCGGGGGAAGAAGGTGCTCACGCCCGAGCAATTCGTTAGGCAGTCCAGCGCGTTGACGGCGCAGACGTTCGGCATCACGGACCGCGGCGTGCTGGCGAAGGGAAAGTACGCCGACCTGGTCGTGTTCGACGACGCCACGTTCAAGGACCACGCCACCTACCAGAAGCCGACGGAGCTGGCGACGGGAATGAAGTACGTGATCGTGAACGGCAAACTGGCCGTCGACGCTGGAGTGTATACCGGGATCACGGCCGGGGTCGGGATCACGAGGTAACAGATCGGGAATCGGGAATCGACTACCGGGATCCTGCGAGAGTCGTCGCCGGGCCGACCAGAGGATAGGTTCATGGCGTGCTCACCGACGAAGAACTCCGCCGGCTCCTCGCGCGCGGAGAACAGTTCACCGCTGAATTCCTCCCCGAAACCGACGGGCCACTCGCCGACGATCAGCTAGTGGACGCGGTGGTGTGTCTTGCCAACGGCCACGGCGGCGTCGTGCTCGTTGGCGTGGACGATGATGGCCGTGCAACGGGCGCTCATCACCGGCACGGCAGCTACACGGACCCGCATCGCGTCGCGCTCATGATTTCCGGACGCACGGTACCGAGCTGTCCGGTGGAGTGCAGCATGATGCCGATCGATGGCGTGGAGGTTCTCGTCATCGAGATTCCCGCGGGTCGCCCCGTGACCTCGACCAGCGACGGCGTCTACCGCCGCCGAGGAACTGACGCGCATGGCCGGCCGGTGTGCGTGCCATTTCTCGTGCATGAGATCCAGGGTCGTGAAGCGACGCGCGGCGCCCTCGACTACACGGCGCTCGTGGTCCCCGAGGCGAGGTGGGAGGATCTCGACCCGCTCGAGATCGAGCGCGTGCGGCGAACGATCGCGATGAATCGCGGGCGAGCCGACTCCGCGTTGCTCGACCTGTCGGACGCGGAGATCGTGCGCGCGCTCGGTCTTGGCGAGGGGGGAAAAGAGCGAGGCGATCGTGTAGAGCGAGTTCGCGTGGCGGCGCTGCTCATGGTCGGGCGAGAGGAGGCAATCAAGCGCTACGTGCCGAATCACGAGGTCGCGTTCCAGGTACTCCGCGGGACGCGTATCGCGGTGAACGAGTTCGTGCGGTGGCCGCTCGTGCGAGCGGCCGAGGAGATCGGGCTCAGGTTCGACGCGCGGAATCACGAGGACGAGCTCGCGGTCGGGATGGTTCGCGTTGGCGTACCTGCTCATAGCCCTTCCGGCTTTCGCGAGGCGCTCCACAACGCGCTCGTCCACCGGGATTACACCCGGCTCGGCGCCGTTCACATTCAGCTTCGCGAGTCGGGCGGGCCGAATGGAGAGGGTGATGAGATCGAGGTGTCGAATCCAGGCGGTTTCCCGGACCAGGTTCGCCTCGACAATATCCTCGTGGCTCCGCCGCGCCCAAGAAATCCGGTTTTGGCGGACGCGTTCAAAAGAATCGGTTTGGTCGAGAGAACCGGCCGTGGGATCGATACCATTTTCGAGGGACAGCTACGGTATGGTCGGCAACTGCCGGATTACTCGCGCTCTAGTGTTTCGACGGTGCAAGTCGTTTTGCACGACGGACCGGCAAACTTTGGGGTGACGCGCCTGGTGGCCGAACGCGATGTCCCGGGTCGTCGATTATCGGTTGACGAGCTGCTTGTGGTCAACGAGATCGTTCGAACGCAGGAACCGATCGGGATTGGGCGGGCAGCGCGGATGGTTCAAAGGATGGAGGGACCGACCCGCTCTGTGCTGGACCGATTGGTGGAGTCGGGCATGCTCGACGGTTGGGATGATCGACGGGAGCGGGTCTATTACTTCACCTCTCAGGTTGCGCGCGCCCTGGGTGTGGAGGATCTGGACGAAGGCGTGGCCGCCGAACATGCCGGCGAGCGAGAGCGTAAGATATTGGAATACGTGAGCTTGCACGGTAGGATCACACGGTCCACCGTGGTAGGGCTCTGTGGATTGGAGGGGCGCGAGGCGCGAACCGTGTTGGAAAAGCTCGTCCGTCGCGGCGAGCTTGTGGTCCGCGGGGAGAAGCGAGGCGCCTACTATGAAAGGGCGGGCGCGGTGGTTGTGGACGACGTCGGGGAGGCGGCTTCCGATGGATGATGGGTTTTGGCGGAGTCGTTCAAAGTTTTGAACATTGTCCACAAGGTTTTGAACATTCGCCAAAACCGTCCGCCAAAAGAGTGACCGCAGAGGCTGCAGAGGTGGAGAGAGAGAAAGAACCGGGCTCTCCGGCCCTCCGCGGCCTCTACGGTTCAGTTTTGAGCCAGACTAGTCGTCTGTTCGATCCATGCCGGCCACGAGCTTCGAAAGGCCGGTCGCAAGCGCGTGGACCTCCCGATCGCTCAAGTTGGCGGCGGCGCGAAGCAGACGGGACGTTCCGGTCTCGGGGGCTCGTCGGAGCAGGGCGCGACCCCGTGCCGTGAGGCCGAGCGACAGGCGGCGACGATCGTCGTCCGCGGATTTTCTGGCTACGAGGCCCTGCTCGACCAGTCGGCTCACGACCACGCTCACGGAGCTGATATCGGTGTGGGTGCGTTCGGCGAGCTCCGTCAACGATGTTGCCGGACTGTCAGCCAGGCGGCGTAGCGCATGGAGCTGAGCGCCGTGCACCCCAACTCGCTGTTCTGCCTCCCGAGATGCGAGTCGCAGCTCGCGAACGATGGAGCGAAGGGTGTCGAGAATGATTCCGACGTCGTCGCCACGCTCGCCATTGACCGTTGCCGCCGTCAGTCGCGCCGAGACAGCGGAGTCAGAAGAGGTCTTCATCGGTCTCCTCCGTGAAGTTCCAATAGAGTACGGGCGGGCTGCTCGAACCCGACGCAGCAACGGCACGAATGCGCATTCGACAACCGAACTGCCGGCTTGACGTTCCATCTTTCGCGATCAGCGTCGCCGGCCACTCGGAGACCACACCAGGCGAGAGGCTTCGGACCAGAGCGGACCTGAACGCACCGCGGCTCTCGAGCGGGACGCAGCTGATAAGCAACTGGCCCGCCAGCCCGTTTCTTCGCAGCCCAAGCAGTGAGCACGCGGTATGGTTCGCGTACCGAACGCGTGTGTCGGGCGTCGTGACGACGTATGCGGCGGGTGCAAACTCGAAAAAGTCGCGGAACTGCGCGTACGCGTCCTCGACCTCCGTCCGCGCCGCGAACAGCGCGTCGTTCTGGATGCGCAGCTCCTCGATGGCGCGCTCAACGACGCTGAGCGCGTTATCGAGCGCTCGCGACACGAGGTTCAACTCGTCGAAGGGGACGGGATAGTGCGCTTTCGCCCGGTTCAGCGCGCGCCTAACGAGCTTTTCGCTCCGGCGCCGCTGCTTGCGAAGCACGTCAGCGAATTCGGCAAACTCGCTGAAATCAGGTTTCGGCTCGGCGCTCATCGCGGGGGGGGGAAGCGACTGCCGGAC
>DATCGG010000152.1:0-3259 GCA_036509075.1 Gemmatimonadaceae bacterium | reverse complement strand
CTCTGTTCCCGGTTCCCGGTTCCCGGTTCCCGGTTCCCGCTATTTCCTGCACGCCTTGACTATCGAGGTATCTGGTCCTATGATACCTCGAAAATCGAGGTACTCGGCACCGGAGCTCACGCATGGCCGAAGAGACCGAGCTGCTGCACGGCACGCTCGACACCCTGATCCTCAAGACCCTCTCCTGGGGCCCGCGCCACGGCTATGGCATCGCCCGGTGGATTCAGGACACTACCGACGACGCGCTCGAGATCGGCGAGGGCTCGCTCTACCCGGCCCTCTACCGGATGGAGCGCAAGGGTTGGATCGAGGCCGAGCGGGGCGTGTCCGAGACGGGGCGTGAAGTGAAGTTCTACAGCCTAACGACTCAGGGACGGGCCCGGCTCAAGGTGGAGCTCGCGCAGTGGACGCGCTTCACCACCGCCGTCTCGAAGGTGCTCTACGAGAGGCGCTGACGTGCCGACGCTGGGCCGGTTCAGACGCGAGCTCCGGTGGCGGTTCTGGAGCGTCCCGGTGGAGCGGGAGGTCGATTCCGAGCTCGCCTTTCACCTCGAGATGCGCATCCGCGAGCTCGTCGAGCAGGGAATGACCCTGGACGACGCACGCGCCACGGCCCTAACGCGCTTCGGTGACGTTGACCGCATCACGGAAGCCTGCCGCGACATCGGCAGGAGGAGAAACAAGGACATGCGCCGCGCCGAATGGCTCACCGAGCTTCGTCACGACCTGCGATACGCCCTGCGCGGGCTCCGGGCGAGCCCGGGCTTCACCGCCGTCGCGCTCCTCACGCTCGCCATGGGGATCGGGGCGTCCACCACGATCTTCAGCGTCGCGAACGCCGTGCTGCACCGGCCGTTTCCGTACCACGAGCCGAAGCGAATCGTCCGCCTCTACGAGACGAACCCCACGACCGATTTGTTCTCCGTCTCCGAGCCGAACTACCTCGACTGGCTGCAGCGCGTGCGGGGACTGAGCCAGATGGCCGCCTTCACCGGGGGGAACCTCACCCTCCTCGGCGACGGCGACCCCGAGGAGCTCAGCGCGATGGCGGCAACACCGTCGTTGTTCCCGCTGCTCGGCGTGCGGCCGCTCATCGGGCGCGTGTTCCGCGAGGAAGAGTCGAAGCCGGGCGCGCCGGCGCGCGTCATCCTGTTCTCGTACGCGTTCTGGCAGACGCGCTTCGGCGCCGATCCACAAGTCGTCGGGCGCACGGTGAATCTGAATGGGACGTCGTACGAGGTCATCGGCGTGATGCCGCCGGAGTTCGTCTTCCCCGGCAACCCGGCGCTTTGGGAGCCGCTCGCGCCCTCCGCGACCCTGTCGCGTGGCGAAACGCCGCGCGGCGACCGGCGGCTCGCAGTCTTGGGCCGCCTGGCGCCTAACGTCACGATTGCTCGCGCCCTCGACGAGCTCAAGTCCGTGGCCCGCGATCTGGCCCGCCAGTATCCCGAGACGAACCGCGGGTGGGGCGCAAACGTGACCTCGCTCGAGGAGTGGCTCATCGGAGACGAGCTCCGCACGCGCGTGCAGGTGCTGCTCGTCGCCGTCGGGCTGCTCCTGGCGATGGGATGCGTGAACGTCGCCAACCTGCTGCTCGCCCGCGCCACGGCGCGGCAGAGGGAGATGAGCGTCCGCGCGGCGTTGGGCGCCGGGCGCGGCCGGATCGTGAGGCAGCTCTTGACCGAGAGTCTCGTGCTGGCAGCCATCGGTGCGGCGTTAGGCGTCGCCTTGACGGTCGTGGCCGTCCCCATCCTGCGCGATGTGGGCCAGACGGCGATCCCGCGGCTCGATGAGCTCGACATTGATTGGCAGGTGGTCGCCTTCGGCATCGTCGCCTCGGTCGTTACCGGTATCCTGTTCGGGATCGCGCCCGCGCTTCAGGCGTCGCGCGCAGACTTGAACGACGTGCTGCGGAGCGGTGGCCGCGTCGCCGCCGCGAGCCGGCTTCGCAGCATCCTCATCGTCACCTCGGTTGCTCTCGCGCTCGTCCTTCTCGTCGGTGCCGGGCTCGTAGGGAGGAGCTTCGAGCGGCTGATGCGAGTCGACTACGGGTTCCGCGCCGAAGGCGTATTCACCGCGTCGGTGACGCTCCCCGTTGAGCGCTACCGCCAGCGCGCCAAGCTCGCGGCGTTTTATGCCGAGGTGGCGCGGCGGCTCTCGACCACGCGGGGCATTCGTGCGGTCGGCTTCACCAACATCGCGCCGTTCAGCGGCGGGAGCACTGCGATCCAGTTCACGGTTGCTGGCCGCCAAGCGGCGCGAGCCGACGAGTATCTGTCGGCGCATTGGCGCTTGGTCACGCCCGGGTACTTCCCGGCCATCGGCGTCGCACTCAAGAAGGGGCGGCTGATCGCCGAGTCCGATGGAGCGGAGGCGCCGCGGGTGGTCGTGATCACGGAAACGATGGCTCGGCAGATCTGGCCCGGGATGGATCCGGTGGGTCAGCAGATCAGGCTCGGCGGGAACGACGGCCCAACATGGACCGTGGTGGGCATCGTCGGCGACATCCGCGATCAGCTCTTGCAGCAGGAGCCGCAGCCGATGATGTACCTCTCGTTCCAGCAGCTGGCGTGGCAGACCATGTGGCTCATCGTGCGTGGGACGGGAGATCCACTGGCGCTTGCGCCGGTGGTCCGCCGCGAGATCCACGCGATCGATCCGCTCATGCCCGTCGCGAACGAGCAGCCACTCGAGCGCTTCGTGTCGGCGATCGCGGCGCAGCCGCGGTTCACGACGCTGATCTTCGCTCTGTTCGCGTCGGCGGCGCTCGTGCTCGCGGTGGTGGGCGTCTACGGCATCGTGGCGTATGGGGTGACGCAGCGGACGCGCGAGTTCGGCGTCCGGCTGGCGTTAGGCGCCACGCCGTCGCGCATCGTCATGAGCGTCGTGCGGTACGGGGTCGGGCTGGCGGGCTTCGGGATAGCGATCGGGCTGTGGGCAGCGTACGCGCTCTCGCGTTTCGTGCAGGGGATCTTGTATGAGGTCACGGCGACCGACGCGGTGACGTACCTCGCCGTGGCCGCGCTCCTCGTCGGGTGCGCGGCGGCGGCGAGTATCCTACCGGCGAGGTGGGCGGCGCGACTGGACCCGGTGCGCGCGTTGCGCGACGACTAATAGTGGAGCGAATCTGAGTTCAGGATAGCGGTGTGTCGCGCCGTGGATTTCGGTTGGGCCGCTACTGCTTCACCACGTGATACACGCGACCGCTCGACGAGAGCATGTATAACTCGCCCGCCGCATCGACGCCGAATGACGTGAC
>DATCGG010000151.1:0-12964 GCA_036509075.1 Gemmatimonadaceae bacterium | reverse complement strand
TGTGTCAGCCAGATACTGGTGCACGAACGCGATCGCCATGCTGCCTTCGCCGACGCTCGACGCCACGCGCTTGATGGAGCCGTGCCGCACGTCGCCCGCGGAGAAGATGCCCGGCACGCTCGTCTCGAGCAGGTACGGGTCCCGCTCGAGCGGCCACGTGCCGGCCTCGCGCTCCTCGAGGAGATCCATCACGTCGCGTCCGGTGCACACATAGCCCCACTGGTCGCGAATCAGATTTGGCGGCAGCCACGCGGTTTCGGCGTGCGCGCCGATGAACACGAACAGCGCATCGCTCTCGCGACGCTCGCGCCGGCGTGATGACCCGGTCGCGATCTGCAGCGCCTCCAACCTGCTCGACCCCTCGGCCGCCAGCACCTCGGCGTGCGTCTCGATCGTGACGTTGGCCTTCGTCGCGAGCTGGTTGATGAGGTACTGCGACATGCTTGCCGCGAGGGACGGGCCGCGCACCAGCATCGTCACCGACTCCGCGTAGTCCGAGAGGCGCATCGCCGCCTGGCCGGCCGAGTTGCCGCCGCCGATCAGGTGGACGCGGCAGCCACGGACGGCAAACGCCTCGGTTCCGGCCGCGCCGTAATAGACGCCGTGGCCCGTCAACCGGTTGATACCGGGCGTGTCGAGCCTGCGCCATTGCACGCCGTTGGCGAGGATCACCGCTTTGGTCGTTAGGCGCGTGTCGTCATCGAGCACGACCGTGTGCTCGGTATCGTCGGGCGACGTCGCATCACCGGGATCGATCGACACGACGGATCGCGCAACGAGCAGCTCGGCGTTGAACTTGAGCGCTTGCTGGCGCGCCTTTCCACTCAAGTCGTCGCCGGAGAGCCCGCCGGGGAATCCGAGGTAGTTCTCGATGCGTGACGAGGTGCCTGCCTGGCCCCCACACGCCGTCCGTTCGACCAGCAGTGTGCGAAGCCCTTCGGAGGCGCCGTAGACCGCCGCTGCCAGACCGGCTGGCCCGCCCCCGACGATCACCACGTCGTACTCGTTATGCAGCGGCGCCGTCTGCAACCCGAGGGCGTCTGCGAGCTCGCGTGGCTTCGGCGCTTGAAGGCGGCGGCCGTCGTTCAGAATGACGAGCGGCAGCTTCACACCCGCGAACGCGGTGGTCGCGTCGTCGCTCGAGGCAAGAATCTCGTCGCAGACAAGCCGCTCGATGCCGTCGGGATCGTCGAGGTCGCGCCACGCGAAGGTCACGCGGTTGCGCGCGAGAAACTCGCGGAGGTCCAGACAGGCGCCATCGCTTTGCCGTCCGATCAGCGTTGCGGCGGTCATGGGTGTGTCGACGACGATCTGTTGCAACGAACTGACGCGCTTCGCCATCGTCTTCATGATCTCACCGTTCAGCACACGGCAGTGCGAGATCAGGTCGTGAAAATCCAGCGGATCCAGCCGGGCGACGCGCGACGCTTCGATGGCTCGGACACTCGCGACCGCCGGCGATGCCAGGAGCAGCGGCACTTCACCGAAGTAGTCGCCAGGTTCGAAGACTGTGAGCTGCTGATCGCGGCCGGCGATGTTCTTCTCGACGGACAGGCGCCCCTCGAGCAGGGCAAAGAAGGAGGGCGTTTGTCCCTCGAGGATCAGCCATTCGTCGGCGTTGAGTCTGACGTCCGCAGCCCGCGCGGCGAGCGAGGCGCGTTCGTCATCGGGAATGCCGGCGAAGAGTGGAATGCGTTTGAGCAGCTCGGCGGTGATCATGGGGCGACTCCTCTTCGCTCTGGTATTTCAGTGTGCGCGTCTCGACGGCAGGGGGCTCGAGACTTCATTGAATGATGTCGCGCGGCGGAAGTCGCAGTGGAAGGCGAGGCTTGACATGCGCCGGCTAATAGTTATTATAGCAACTATTGTTAGAGCAATCGAAACACTCATCCGATCAACCGTGGCCAGTCCCAGGCAGTCGAGTCGCAGCAGGTCCAGCGCCGTTCAGAGCGAGATCCGGCAGACCAAGCCATTCCGGTCGACCGCGCAGGAGGCCACGATCGCCCTGCTCCGCACCGCATCGATCGTGAACCGGGCGTTGGCGCGAGTCGTCGAGCCGTATGGGCTCAGTCTGGCGCAGTATAACGCGCTCCGGATCATCCGCGGTGCGGCGTCTGGCGGGATTCCGACGCTGTCGATCCGCGAACGGATGATCGAGGAGGGCACCACGATCACGCGACTGCTCGACAAGCTCGAGGACGCAGGCCTCATCCAGCGCGAGCGGAGCGTGCCGGATCGACGGCAGGTGCTCTGCGGCGTGACCGATGCCGGTCGCAAACTGCTCGACACATTGGACCCGCTCGTCAACGCGGCGGACGAGGAAGCTGTGGTATCCCTCAGCCAGTCGGAGCTCGAGCGGTTCATCGATCTGCTCGACGCCGTGCGCCAAACCAACGCCAAGCGCGGGGCGCCCCGCAACGCCGCGCTGGCCAGGACCTAACGATGCTGCCAGGCCCCGGCCAAAGCCCCTGAACCGACGCCTCGGGATCATGGGCGTCGCGCATAATAGATGCTCAGACAACTATTGCCACAACAATCAACCTTCCCTCCCATGCTTCGCAGACTCCTCTCCACGAATCCGGACGCCGGCACCGTTGCCGCGCGCATCGCGCTGGGCGCGATCATGATCCCCCACGGCTTCCAGCATGCGCTCGGCCTGTTCGGCGGCTATGGCTTCGGCGGCACTCTCGCGTGGATGACGCAAACGTTAGGCTTCCCCGCACCGCTCGCTGCACTCGCGATCGCCACCGAGCTCATCGCGCCCTTCGCGCTCCTCCTGGGACTCGCTGGCCGCCTTGCCGCTCTCGGCATCATCGGCATCATGGCCGGGGCGATCACCACGCACGCGCCTAACGGCTTCTTCATGAACTGGTTTGGCGGGTTGCCCGCCGGCACAGAAGGCTTCGAGTACCACCTGCTCGCGATCGGCCTGGGCACCGTCGTCGCGTTGAACGGCAGCGGCGCGCTCTCTGTGGACGCATGGCTGTCCACGCGGTTGGGTAAGACCAGGCTCGCGAGTCGCGGGACGCACCCCGGACCAACGGCAGCCGGGCGCCGGGCCGCGTAACCCTGTTCGACAACTCACTTCACTTCCGGAGTTACCACCATGTCAATCAAGCCACAGGTCCTCGACCTCATCAGGCTCGTCGAGAACGGCCAGATGCTCGAGGCCATGACCCGCTACTACGCCGAGAACGTCGCGATGCAGGAGAACGTTTCCGCGCCCGTCGTTGGCTTCGCCGCGAACTACGCGCGTGAGGCGGACTTCTACGGGTCGCTCAAGGCGCTGACGTTCACTCTCGTCTCGGTCGTCGTCGAAGGGGACCGCGCGGCGATCAACTGGGTGTTCGACTACACGACCGGGGACGGAATGCAGTACAGGATGGACGAGATCGCGATCCAGACATGGCAGAGTGGAAAAATCATCCACGAACGTTACGTATACGACACGGCGACGTTGGCGGCGGCCTAACGAACTGCCGGGGACGGGCGGCGGGCGACGGGCGACGGTGAAAGAACGGAAACCCTCGGGAAGCCTCTCAGTGAGATGACCATCCCGAGGGTTCTCGCTTCTAGCCGCCGCCCGTCGTCCGTCCCCCGTCCCCGGCAGTTTTACTGCTGACACCCACCTCGCGGATTCGGCTTCGGCTTATCGACCACGACGCGGTGGTCCAGGTTCCCGACCCGCTCCGCAATCCCGTACACCAGCTTCCCCACGCGCTCCATACGGTTGTAGTCGATGTACTGCGGCTCGTCGGTCAGCTGATGGTAGTCGGCGTGACCGCCGGTGGTGAAGAAGATGATCGGGATCCCGTACCGCGCGTACATGTAGTGATCGCTGCGGCAATAGATGTTCTGCGGATGCCCGTTCGCGTCGAGCGAGTAATCGAACGCGAGACCGATTCGCTGCTCCGTGTTCACCTTCTCGGCGAGATCGCCAAGCTCCGTCGATAGCCGTCGCGATCCGATCAGTTGCACGTAGCCGGGGCCACCGTGAATGAGCGCGCCGGCCTTCGTTACGCCCGTGATGTCGTTCGCTCCGCCGCGGCCAACCATGTCGATGTTGAGCTGGGCGACGATCGAGTCGCGCGGAACCGTCGGATGATCCGTGAAGTACGAGGAGCCGAGCAGCCCGAGCTCCTCTCCCGTGTGCCAGACAAACAGCAGCGAGCGCCGGGGCTTGACCTTGGCGTTCGCGAACGCCTCCGCGATCTCCAGCACCGTCGTCGTCCCCGAGCCGTCATCGTCAGCCCCGTTGTAGATCGAATCGCGACGCGCCGGATGCCGCGCGCGCAGGCTGTCGGCGATGTGGCGGATGCGCGTCCAGTCGGCGTCACTGACGGGCGTCTCTTCGTTGTCCGCGCCCTGGGGACGCGCGACCATCTGAAAGGCCTTCACCGAGTCGTGGTCGGCGGGCTCGTTGTTGTAACCAACGTGGTCGTTATGCGCGCCGATGGCGACGTATTCCCCACGCAGCGCCGGGTCCGACCCGCGGATGATCGCGACGACGTTTCGTGCCGGAGCTTCCTTCACGACGTATCGGACCTGTCCGTGTACTACGCCGCCCACAGTACCCGGCTGCGCCGACTCCGCGTCTCGACCGAGCATCGCCCGCGCGACCGCCGTGGAGACATAGAAATAGTTCGGCCTCGGCCGCGAATCGGACGATCCCTTGGGCGCGACCTGCACCGAGTAGAACTGTTGCATGTAGCCTGGCGGCAGGTAGTCCAGGCTCGCGATCGCGATGGCGGCCGCTTCGGAGAAGTGCGCCGTGAGCTGCGCCCGATTCACGTTGAAGTTGCCCCGCCCCTGAGCGTCTTTCGCGACTGTGACGAGCGCGATCTTCCCGGCGACCGCCGACGGCGGCAGGAGCCGCTGCGGGTCGCCTAACGAGCCGACGTACACCACCGGTGCGCCGTCGAACGTGCGAGCACCGTCGCCCTGATCCCGCGGGGCGAAATCCTTCCAGATCGTGAGCGGCCGGTCGCCCACGGTGACGCTCGTTGCCGGGTCCATCTCGCGCTGTTCGAGCGGGAACTGGAAATAGGTCCCGTTCTCGCCCGCGGGCTCGAGCCCCAACCGCCTGACCTCGCGCTCGATGTAGAGCGCCCCCTTCGCGTTGTACTCGGTCTCGGCGCTGCGCCCCATCATCGAGTCGTCGGCGAGGACGTAGAGCCGGGTCATCATGTCCGCCGCGGCGATGGCCGGCCGCGTCGGCGGACCGACGTACTTGAGCGGCAACTCGTTAGGTATTGCAGGCGCCGCGGTCGCGACGCTCGGCGCGGCAGCCTCCGTTGATCGTGACGCTGACGAGCAAGCGCCCAGCGCGATGGCCAACCATGAAAGCACTGACCGAAAAGACTTCACACATGCTCCGCGGAAAGAGGAAGCCGGGGTAGGCTGTCGGAGCCTACCCCGGCGGTTATTAGACCAACATGACCGCTTCGGCTCTTCTCAGTTTTTTCCCTTCGTTCCCGCCGGTTCACCACCCTGCAAAATCCCGGCAGGCGCCTGCGGACTGTCCGGAATCCCCGGCACCGCGTCCATCTTTTTCTGGCGCGGCCACACCTCATCCAACGTGTTGCCGTCGTAGAGCCGGCCGTTCTTCATCACATAGCGAATCGTGTTCGAATTCCGGATGTTCTCCAGCGGATTCGCGTCCAGCACGACCATGTCGGCGAGCTTCCCCGCCTCCAGCGAGCCGAGATCCGAACCGAGACCAATCGCCTCGGCACCGAAAATCGTGGCGCACCGCAGCGCGTCGTGGTTCGACATGCCACCGCTCTGCACCATCCACAGCTCCCAGTGATAGCCGAGTCCCTGCAGCTGACCGTGGCTCCCGACACCGATGCGGCCGCCGGCCTTCACGATCTCGTTCGCGATCTTCGCTTCGTCCATGAAGGGATATTCCTCCTTCATGAACCAGCCGCCGGAGTTCCCACCGCCCGGGAAGCTCGAGCGCACGCGGCGTCGCGCCGACGCCGCGAGTACCTCGTACGGAGTGAAGCGTCGCAGCTTCGCGTCGTTGTAGACGTTCTCCGTCGTGTAGAAGTAATTCTCGCCCCAGGGACCACCGTACGCGACGATGAGCGTCGGCGTGTACGTAATGCCGCTCTCGGCGAACAGCTTCACCGCGTCCTTGTACAGCGGATAGATCGGCAGCGCGTGCTCCTGACCGGGGTACCCATCCATGAGCATCGTTAGGTCGTACCGGTAGTCGAGCGCACCCTCGGTGGTCGGCATGATGTTCTGCTCTTTCGCCGCCATGATGATCCACTGCCGCTGCTGGCGGTTGCCGGCCATGTACATCTTGAGGGTCTTCGTGTCGTAGTACTGGCTGTACCGGCGCATGATGCGGCGCGCGTGGTCGAGGTCCTTGATGTCCTCGCCCAGCTGCGGGATGTACCCGGTTCCGAAGAGTCCCGGCCCCGTCGAGTAGATCCGGGGACCAACGGCCGACCCGGCGGTCACGGCGTCCTCGTAGGTGAGTACGTCCGTGGTGCCGGTCTGCGGGTCGCGTGTCGTCGTCACGCCGTACGCAAGGTTGGCGAGATACGACCACGGCTGCTGGTGCACGCCCTGGTTCAGCCGCAGATGCGCGTGCGTGTCGACGAAGCCGGGCACGATCGTCTTTCCGGTGGCGTCGAACTCGCGCGCGCCAGCGGGCACTTGCACGGAGCCGGCCGGGCCGACGGCGACAATGCGATTGTTCCGCGTCACAATGTCGCCACGCTCGATCACCTCGTCGCCCTTCATGGTGACGATGCGTGCGTTCCGGAAGACCGCGACGCCCTCCGGCGTGTCGCGCTTCGTCTTGAGCGTGATGCGCGTCTCGGTCGGCTGATAACCGCGCGGGTTGGCAGCCGGACCGGCGGTACGCTGTGCGGTATCCGTCCGCGCCGGCGCACCGGCCGTGTCGCCACGAGCTCGGCGAGCAGCGGCGACGGAATCGTCGTACTGCTGCGCGCGGTCGAGATCATACACGAAGTGCGAATTGCCAATCGAGTAGTGGATCCGTTTGGCATCCGCGCTCCACGACGGGAACTGCGCACCGACGTCGGTGAGCCTCCGAGCCGGAAACTCCGATGACGTGGGATCCGCGAGCGAGATGGTCGGCGCCTCGCCGCTGAACGGCACGGGCACGACGTACAGGTCGTTCGAAATCTGCGCGAGCGCCTGTTCACCGACGGGCGCCATCCTCACGACTGCCGCCGGTGCTCCGGCCGGCCCGCCTGGTGCCGGCTCCGGGAACCGCGCGCCGGTCACCTTGAGAAGCGTGCGCGGGTCGCTGCCATCCCATCGGATTGAAACGAGGCCCTCGCCCTGGCTGTACATGAAGATGCGGGTCGTGTCCTTCGTGAAGTGCGGCCCGCTCCTGCCTAACGCGCTGGTGATGAACGTCGTCTTGCCCCCGGCGGCCGGAACCCACACGAGCTCCGCCGGCCCCGAGAAGCCGCCGGACTCGCGAACCGTCTGTGCTGGGCTGCGCATCGCGACGACGCGCTTGCCGTCCGGCGACCACGCGGGCTGCACGTAGAGGGCATTGCCCGTGGTGAGCTGGATCGGCTTTCCACCCGCGGCCGCAACCTTATACAGGCTGCCACCGTCGCGCGACCACTCCACGAACGCGATCCATTGGCCATCCGGCGACCAGGCCGGCTGCGCGTCGTTCCCCGGCAGGTCGCTGATCTTTCGCGGCGTCCCGCTCGGATAGTCCATCACGTACAGCTTGTCCATCGCGACGAACGCGAGCTTTTTCTCGTCCGGCGACGCGACCGCGTCACGGATCTGCCTAACGGTGAACTCCGGTGCGTCGTCGACCTTGTAGTTGAACGCCAGCTTCGGCCCGATGCCGATCTGCGTCTTCACATGGAACGGAACGTTCGTCGCGGCACAGGAGGGATCAGGTCGCCCGCCTTGCGCGGCAGCCCCCGGGGCCTGTGCCGATGCGCACGTCACCGGAACGCGCCAGATCTTGCCACCGTAAGAAACGACAATGGCCTTCGAGTCCGGTGTGAACGAGTAGCCCGGCAGCACATCGAGCGGCGCAACCGACTCCTGTTCGTCGTGCTGCACCGGGTACGCCAGCCACCGCTCCTCACTTGTCTCGAGGTCGCGAATGCGAAGCCCGGTTTGCGTCTCATAGCGAGACCCGTAGACGAGGTACTTCCCGTCGGGCGACACCGCGGGACGGAATGCCGAGCCGTACAGGTTTGCGCGCGCTTCCCGGCGACCCGTTTGCCGGTCGAACGTCATGATCTGGTACTGTGGCAAGCCGGCGTTGTACTCCCACGCACCGAACCGCTGCGCGAACCAGATGTAGCGGTCGTCCTTGCCGAATGCCGCGCCCACGGTACTCACCGGATTGGCGCCGGCGAGCATGGGCTGCGGATCGCGAATGAGCTGGGTTCCGCCGCCCGCATTCTTGTGAATCATCCAGAGCTTCGACGGGCCGATGGGCGTCGTCGACTTGGAGACGACGATGTAGTCGCCGTCGGGCGTCCACTCGGGCGACCGATAGCGATTGCCTTTGCCCTTCGTGATCTGCTTGAGCGTCTTGGTAGCGACCTCGATGGTCCAGACGTTGTCGCCGCCGTCCTTGTCGGAGGTGAAGACGACGGTCTTGCCGTCCGGGCTGAACCGCGGCTGGGCATCGAACTGCATGCCGCTCGTGAGTGGCGTCGCTTCGCCCCCGCCGACCGGGATGGTGTACAGGTCGCCGAGCAGGTCGAAGACGATCGTCTTCCCGTCGGGCGAGACGTCAACGGAGAGCCATGAGCCCTCGTCGGTGTCGATCGTGATGTTCCGCGCGGCATCCAGCGGGAGGTCGCGGTTGCGACCTTGCTGGGCTGCGGCAACGGTGCGAGCAGAATCCTGGGCCGCGACCGGCTCGGCGACGGCGCCGAGCGCGGACGCGAGGACCAGGGATACGAGAACGACGCTGCGAGCCATAGCCACCTCGAAAATGGGCTACCCAAGATGACTGGGCACCGCCCCGCGCGCGAGGTGTGGCACGCGCCGAAGGACCAGACCAGCCCTAACGATCTTCGGCGACGCTCCGCGGTGTCGTGTGCGCGGCAACGTATGAGCGGATCTCACGCACCATGAGGTCGTTGAGCTTCTCGACCTTGTATCCCGTGATGTCCGGTTCTTCGTGCGAATTGCCCACGCCGGAGTCATCGGTCAGGAACACGTACTTCCCTCCCGTCATCACGGCCATCGCCCGGAAGAGAAACTCAGTCGGTTTGTCGACGCCGCTCGCGGCCACGGGGTAGATCGCGATGCCGTTCGCAGCCGCGTCCTGAATCGCCTCGTGGTATGTGTAGTCCTGCCCCGCGTACTGCTGCGGCGGAGCGTCGGCGAGCAGAAAAAGCATCTGCGGCACTGCGTCACGCGACCAGTGCTGCCGCATCATCGCCTCGAGCCCTGAGTTCATGTCTTCGGGGAAATCGCCGCCGCCATCCGCCGTCGTGCTCGAGATGAACGACACGGCGTCGTCCGCGCTGCGTGTGAACGGCAGCGACTTGGTGATGAAGGCATCACCGCGATCGCGGTAGAACACGACCGACATCCGAATGTCGAGATCAGGCTCGACGCTGCGCACGCGCCGCACGATGTCCTTGAGCTCACTCTGGAGGAACGTCATCTCGTCACCCATCGAGCCGGTCGCGTCGACCAGGAACCCCAGGTCCAGCGCTCGCCGCGTCGAGCGCGGTCGCACTTCGGCGCGTATACGCTGGACTCGCGGCTGGCCTACTTCGAGTCCCCAAGGGTTCCATGCATTCTCGCGAGAACGGTCGAGAAAGCGCGAGTACTGCTGCCAATGATCGGCGTCGTTCCAAACCGCCGCCGTCAGAATACCCGGGCTCGGGTCCTGACGCTCGCCACTTCCCGCCGACGCGCGACCGGCCACTCGACTCCCGTCGGCACGAGACTTCGCCAAGGCTGGCGCCATCGGTCGCGGTGCGTCGCGTAACTCCGCCGCACTCGACTTGCGTCGCGCGACCGTCGGCGGCGCTCCATCCTTGCCGCCTCGCGACGACACGGCGTCGCTTGCTCCCACCGCGCCGGTCACGACGACTGCTTCGAGCCTCAGGGTCGTGGCCTTGAGCCCGAAATCCACCGTGAACGAACCGGGGCGAGCTGCAACCCGCTGACTCATCGGCTCGTAGCCGATCGCCCGCGCAATGACGGACAGAGAGTCGACCGTCGCGAATCCATCATTGGGAACGACGAGCCGATACTGACCTGCTTCGTTCGTCGTGGCACCGGCGTGCGTGCCTTTGATCTGCACGGCCGCACCGGCGAGGGGTCTGCCGCGCTCGGCGCGCACGACGCCGGATACGATGGTCTGCGACAGCAGTGGCGTAGCGGTGAGGCCGAGCAAGGCGACGCTCGAGCGCACGTAGAGGGCGAACATCTTGGGGCTCCTGGTATCGTCACCCGTGGAGACGTCACCCATCATCGCCTTTGCACATGAGCGCTCGGTGGGGGTTGAAGGAGTCACCGGGTCAGAGCCGTTCAAAGCCTGAGACCAAGGCGTTTACACCTTGAAAATCAGCGATTTATAGCCGGGTACTATTGACTGTTATATTTTACCCGGATATAATATCGCCATTCTCGAGCTCAGGCTGCGCTCATGGACCGGAAGTCACTCATTCGAGCCTACAAGGAAACGCCGCGCCCCATGGGCGTGTATCGCATCCACAACACGCGGGATGATCGCTCACTCGTCGGCCGATCCGTCGACCTGCCGGCGATTCTCAATCGTGAGCGCGTGGCGCTGCGGTTCGGCAGCCATCCGAACGCCGCGCTGCAGCGCGATTGGGCGACGCACGGCCCCGACGCGTTCGTCTTCGAGGTGCTCGACACACTCAAAGCGCCCGAGGGGCAGCCCGGTTACGATCCCACGGACGATCTGCGCGTGCTCGAGGAGATGTGGGTGGACCGGCTACAGGTGGTCGGCGAGCGCGGATATGGAGCCCGCGCCCGCCTCGACCCGGCGCCGCGTTAGGCGGCGTCGGTCAACGGTCCACTCCTCCCGTCTGTCGCTTGTACACGACCCCGCCTTTCATCACGAAGCTCACCTGCTCGAGTAGCGTCGGGGCGGCGAGCGGATCGCCCGGGACGGCGATGATGTCGGCGAAGTACCCCGGCGCCACCGCACCGATGCGGTCGCCCCAGCCGAGGAGGTCGGCGGCGTTCCGCGTGGCGGTGAGAATCGCTTCCATCGGCGGCATGCCCCAGGCGATGTAGTCGCGGAACTGCTTCGCATTCTCGCCGTGTGGGAGCATGCCGGCGTCGGTGCCGAAGGCGATTTTCACCCCGGCCTTTCTCGCCAGCTTGAACGCCGCTTCGTGTCCTTGCACGATCTTCGCGAGCTTGTCGACGATGACCTTGGGGTAGCCCCACCCCGGCGCTCGCTCCAGGAACCAGCGATCCTCGTACGAGTCCTTCACGAGGTACGTGCCGCGCTCCACCATCATGCGAGCGCCCTCCTCGTCGAGGAACGTGCCGTGGTCGACCGACGCCACGCCGGCACGTACGGCGCGCTTGATCCCTTCGGTGCCATGCGCGTGGGCGGCGACTTTCCGTCCCCACATCCGTGCCTCGTCGACGACGGCGTTCAGCTCGTCCTGCGTGTAGAGCGCCGCGTCGACCGACTCTTCCTCGGACATAGCGCCCGCGGTCGCCATGACCTTGATGATGTCGGCACCGTACTTCACTTCCCAGCGGATCTTCCGCCGAATGGCGTCGACGCCATCGGCGACGCCCGACATGTCATCGAAATGGACGTACGGTGAGAGCCCGTTGACGTCGCCGTGTCCGCCCGTGGCGCTGATCGGCATCGTCGCCGCCTGGATGCGCGGACCGGGAATGTCGCCACGGTTGATCGCGTTGCGCAGCGCGACGTCGACGAAGCCGGACGCCCCGAGGTCGCGGATGGTGGTGAAGCCCGCGTCGAGTGTCGCTTTCGCGTACGTCGGCGCCATGATCGCCGCGTCGACGAAGCTGCGGCGGAATTGATCGCCACTCTCACCGGGCGCGCCGGTGATATGCGTGTGGCAGTCGATCAGCCCGGGGAGCACGGTGGCGCTCGAGAGATCGATCACACGAGCTCCCGCAGGCACAGCGAGGTTCGCTCCGACGGCCTGAATCCGTTCCCCGCGCACGAGGATCACCGCATTCGGCACCGGCGCGCCGCCTCGGCCGTCGATGAGGCGGCCGGCCTTGATCGCGATCACGGCGGACGTGTCAGCAATCCGCGTTGGTGTCTGACTCGTGAGCGGCCTAACACCGAGTGCCAGCACCCACACGACGCGGCGCAGCCAGAAACGATTCAGCATCTGGGCTCCGGAGAAGGGGCAGACAACGTAAGCAACGAGTTAACTGATTCCACCGGCGATCGGAATTCAAGATGAGGTCGCATGCGTTGTGCGCCGACGCCGAAATGCCGGCGGGAGCACGAGACCGCACGCGACGACGCAGAGTGCGGCGAGGGTCACCGCACGCCCGCGGGCATACGCCCTGCCCTCGTAGCCGAGCGCGACCTCGCGGGCGCCGACCGGAACTGGCACGGTAATGAGGGTGCCATCGCCGCGCAGAACCGGAGTTTGTTTTCCGTCCACCGTCGCGGCCCACTCCGCGTCCCAGTTCTCGCTCACGAGGAGATAACCGGCCGACGGCGCGCCGGCGCCTAACTGGATTCGCATGGAGCCTGGCTTCCAGTCGCCAACGGTGACGGCCAGCTTCGATGCGGGGGGCAATGGATTCGGAATCGCGCCGCGCCTAACGCCGGGTGCCGAATCGACCAGCACGACGCGGTCGATGGCGAACTGCGGGTCGACCACCGTGCTCGCAATTTGCGACGCGGATGCCGGCACCGCCGCGGCGGGAATGAAGCGCGCGTAGGGGATCGGCTGCTCACGCTCGAACAACGTAGCCGGCGCGCCGGCCGACGTCG
>DATCGG010000150.1:0-3979 GCA_036509075.1 Gemmatimonadaceae bacterium | reverse complement strand
GCGCCCACCGGTCGAGCACCGGGCGCTCGTCCTCCGGCGTCCTCGCTTCGGGGATCGGAGCGTACCCCCACTTCGTCGCCCAGAGGTCGTAGGGGCCGATCTTCGGAACCAGGTCCTCGACGGGGATCTTGTCCTCGGGTTGCGCGACATAGTTGAACCGCGAGTAATCCATCAGCGTCGGCGTGTGGCCCATGCGCTTCACGAAGCTCGCGTTCCGTACGCTGTCGATCGGATAGTACGAGCTCGCCTTCATGTTGTGCTGGAAGCCTAACGTGTGACCCACCTCGTGGGCGACGACGTACTCCAGCAGCCGGCCCATCAACGAATCCGGGAACGGGAACATTCTGGCGCGCGGGTCGAGCGCAGCGACCTGTGTGTAGTACCACGTGCGCTGCAGCGTCATGATGTTGTGGTAGAACTGGATGTGCGCGTTGAGGATCTCGCCACTCCGCGGGTCGTGCACGTTAGGCCCGCTCGCGTTCTCCGTCGTGCTCGGCAACCACCGAATCACCGAGTAGCGCGCATCCTCTGGGGACCAATCCGGATCGTTCTTCGGCGCTTCCTTCGCCACGATCGCGTTCTTGAACCCCGCCGCCTCGAACGCGGGCTGCCAGTCCTCCACGCCCTTGATCAGCCACTTCACCCATTCCTTCGGCGTGTTCGGGTCGATGTAGTAGACGATCTGCTTCACCGGCTCCGACAGCGGCGACTCCGGGTCCTTCTTCTCGAGCCGATACCGCGCGATGAAGCAGCGCTCCGCCGCCTTCTGATCGGGACGGCTGTAGTCCATCACGCTCATCGAGAAGTACCCCACGCGGTTGTCGCATAGCCGCGGCATCATCGGCACTTCCGGCAGCTTGTGAATGCTGTACGACATGACCACCGTCGCACTTGGCGCCGTCGTCCCGTTCTGTCCGAACCCGCCGCGCTGCGGCTGATTCCCGCCACCCTGACCCGCGGGCGCCGGTGGGTTGTTGAACGTCAGGGTCGTCTCGACGTTCACGTTGTCCGGGAACGACACCGCCCGCTCGATGAAGCTCCGCGTCGGGTCGAGCTGCGCGCGCGGAGAAATGCGCTGCGCCGGCGAAAACTCGAGCGGCACCTGCGTGAAGAGCCGCGAGACGTCGACGACGATCGAGCTGTCGGGCCCGTACGCCTCGACGTTGAACACCGCGAGGATCGGCTCGACGTTCGCAGCCTGTACGGCGCCCACCACTGGCGACGTCGTGTCGCTCGCGATGACCTCGTACGACTTGCTGCGCAGCAGCACGCGGTTGTCGCGCTTCTCCCACTGAAGCACACGGTTGCCCAACGCCTGGCCACCGTAGCCGACACCTAACGTGGTCTTCGCGATCTCGGTCACGAGAAGCTGATCGCGGTTCAGCTCCTTGCGCGGGATCTCGAACAGGAGCTTGCTGCCCACGCGGTGAACCTTGAACAGGCCATTCCGCGTCTTCGCGTCCGCGGTCACGACCCGGGAGTACGGCTTGGGGTTAGGCTCGGCCAGCTGGGCACTGGCGCCCGCACCCACCGCACCCTGGCCGGTCTGCCGCCCACCCGCCGGGTTTTCGGCTGGCCCGGAATCGGATCTCGTGGGCGTACGCTGCGCCGTGTTCTGCGCGGGCGCGGGGGCTGGAGATGGAGCCGGTTGCTTCGAGCAGGCGCTGCCATACACAATGGCCAGCGCAGCTGGCGTGATCACACGCAAGCTGGGTCGCATAAACATCCCCGGGTTGGAGTACTCACAGAGCGCCATCGCGATGACGCGATGGGCACACATCTCTTCATATGATGTACGCCTCCAACGCACCAGCGGCCTCCCGCGTTGGCGTTGCCCCGCCTTGGCATCGCTGTTGGACGAGACTCCGCAAAAGCAGGGAAACGGATCAAACGGAAACAGCTGATCTGCCGGATCGCTCCTTGTGGGCTTAGAGCTCATCGCTCAAGCGGTCGAGATTCTTTTGTTCAAGGGTCTCGGGAAGCTCCAGGTCGCCCAAGCGACTCGTTCATTCTCATTCACGGCTCGTTGTGGGTGGAGGTCGAGGCGCGAGAGGATCGATCCGTCAGATCAGTGCCGTTTCCGTTGAATCCGTCATCCCCCTCTGTCTGGATGCTCGCCGGTCGCCAAGCAACAAGCCCCACTGCTGAAACTCGTCATTGACAGCGACCGTACGACGATGCTAGATAGGCAGCACACTGCTGCTTTTCTAGCACCGAACCCGCCATGTCCGAATCTTCCCGACCCAAATCGGCCTCCCCAGGCGCCAAGCTCACCCGGCGCGAGCGCCAAATCATGGACGTGCTGTACCGCGATGGCGAAGCCACCGTCGCTGACGTCATGGCGCAGATGCCCGATCCCCCGAGCTACTCCGCCGTGCGCGCCACCATGAACGTGCTCGAGGAAAAGGGACACGTGCGCCACAAACAGGACGGCCCGCGCTACGTCTACCTCCCGGCCGTCCCGCGGGATCGCGCGCGTCGCGCCGCGTTGAACCATCTGCTGCAGACCTTCTTCGACGGGTCCGCCGAGAGCGCCGTCGTTGCCCTGCTGCAGATGTCCGACAACTCACTCTCGGCCGCTGACTTCGAACGACTCGCCGCCGAGGTCCGCAAGGCGCGTCAGGAGGGACGTTGACCATGAGCACGACACTCGCCGCCATCTCGCCGCTCTTCGACGCACTCGGCCGCGTACCATTCATCGCCGGCGTGCTGACGAAGGGCACGCTGATCGTGCTGGTCGCCGCGTGCCTAACGCGGCTGCTCAGCCGCTCACCCGCGGCGGCGCGCCACCTGGTCTGGAGCCTCTCGGTCGGCGGCCTGCTCCTCCTGCCCGTGATGACGCAGCTCCCGTGGCGCCTCGAGCTGACGACGCTCGCGGCAGCACGCGATGCGTTCGCGCCGGCACCGCCCGCGGACCCGGTAAACCCGGAGCGCGTGAAGACCGACCACTCGAACCAGGTCGTGATGGAGGCTGGCTCGCCAACGCAGTCTACCGTCGCCCGTCGCCCGTCGCCCGTCCCCGGCAGTTCGTCGCCAGTCGCCAGTCGCCAGTCGCCAGTCGTCCGTCCAGTCGATCCCGCGATGCTTCTGATCCTTGCATGGCTCGCAGGCATCGCCTGGATGGCCGGGCGACTTCTGGTCGGCGTCGCGAACGTCCGGCGCATCGTCCGCCGATCGGTGCCCGCCGACGACGACTGGCAGGAGCTCGTCGACGACGCGCGCGCATCCATCGGCGCCGAGGCGGATCTACGAATCGTGATCAGCGCCGAAGCGGCCATGCCGTTCACCTCCGGGCTGCTGCGCCCGGTGATCGTACTGCCGGATTCCGCGACCGAATGGACGATGGACCGACGCCGGTCGGTCCTCCTCCACGAGCTCGCGCACGTGCGACGGCGCGACCTCGTCACGAACGCGGTCGTTCAGCTGGCGTGCGCCGTCTACTGGTTCCATCCGCTCGTTAGGCTCGCCGCCCGCCACGTGCGGATCGAGGCCGAGCGGGCCTGCGACGCGCTCGTCGTCGCCGCGGGCACGCGGCCGTCGGACTACGCCGGCGACCTCCTGGAGATCGCCCGCACGATGCGTTCGTCCGCGACGGCGACCGTGGCACTGGCAATGGCGCGCCGGTCCGACTTCGAGGGCCGTTTGCTCGCGATCCTGTCGCCGGATGCGGGACGTAACGTCCTTACGGCAACCCGCGCCGCGCTCGTCGCGCTCTCCTTCGTCGCGCCGGCGGCGGCGATCGCCGCGGCCGTGCCGGCCGCTCCAGCCACGCCTAACGCTGAAGTACGCAACACCAATCGCGTTGAGGCCGCCGCACCATCCGCCGCATCGCACGAGGGTGACGTCGAACCGACCGCATTGGTCGGTGGCGTCGCCGAGCATGCACTGCAGGAGATCCCGGCAACGGAGCGACAAGCGCTGGGCGTAACGCAGAAGCGCGACACCGCCGTGCCCGCGCTCCTGTCCGTCCTCAAGGACG
>DATCGG010000149.1:0-14086 GCA_036509075.1 Gemmatimonadaceae bacterium | reverse complement strand
CAGGAGGCAGATGGCAGATGGCAGATGCCAGATGCCGGATGGCAAAAGAAACGTTGCCGCTTTGCCACGTACCACCTGTCGCCAGTCGCCTGTCGCCTGCCGCCCGTCAACAGGAGGTCCTTAACGATGGTATAGAGCTTTAGTCCAACCGGGCACGTACCCGACTCTCGATCTCCACCCGTGAAACTCAGGCTTCGTCGCGCCGCCCTGGCCGCCGTTCTCGCGCTGCTCGCACTTACCTCGTCGCAATCGAGCGCGCAGGTCGGATCCACCACCGACATCCTGACCGGCACCGTCACCAATACTGCGGGCGCACCAATCCCGGGCGCGACCGTCGAAGCGAAGTCCTTCGACACCCAGGTCACCCGCCGCGCCCGCACGAACGTCGAGGGACGCTACACCATCCTCTTTCCTGACGGCGGCGGGCAGTACCAGATCACCGTCAAGTTCCTCGGAATGGCGCCGGCGACAATGAACGTCACCCACGTCGCCGACGAGGACCGGCTCGTCACGAACGTCCGCCTGTCGGAAAACCCCACCGAGATCCAGGGCGTTGTCGTACGCGCGCGGCAGACACCGCGCGACGCTGGCGATCGCCCAACACCCGGCTCCCAGGAACGAAACCTCACGCCCGAGCAGTTGGCCCGCCTGCCGATCGACCAGTCCGACCTCGCCCTCCTCGCGACCCTCGCGCCTGGCGTCGTCGGCATCGAGGCCACCGATTCCACAGCGTCCGCCTTCTCGGTCGCAGGCCTGCGTCCCGACGCGAACAGCGTGACGCTCGACGGGCTGACGTTCGGTGCGTCCACCATTCCGCAGGACGCCGTCCGCAACACCCGCGTGATCACGAGCAGCTATGACGTCGCGCGCGGGCAGTTCTCGGGCGGGCAGATCGCGTCCACGACGCGCAGCGGCAGCAACTTCGTGCAGGGCACGTTCAACTATTCGCTGCGCGACCAGCAGCTCGCGTGGGAAGCCGGGAATCCCACCGCATTCAATAGCGGCTACACGCAGAACCAGTTGAGCGGCGGCTTCGGCGGACCGATCGTCAAGGACAAGCTCTTTGTGTTCGCGTCCGCGCAGGCGCGGCGGAGAACCGACGCCGTTCCCTCACTCGTGAACGCCGACGCCACCACGCTCGGCCGCGTTGGCGTGAGCCGCGACTCGGTGGATCGATTCCTGTCCATCGTGCAAGGCTACGGCCTAACGCCTGACGCGAGCCTCGTGGACAACCGCGATGCGGACAACTACTCGGCGCTCGTGCGCGTGGACTTGCTGGCGTCAGCGGGCCAAACCCTCACGCTGCGAGGAGACTTCCGCGGAACGGGGCAGGATCCCACTCGCGTGGGCACGCTGTCGCTGCCGCAGACGGGTGGCAACCAGAAGTCGAGCGGCGGCGGCATCATGGCGGTGCTGTCGTCGAACTTCGGGGGGCGGTTCATCAACGAGCTTCGCGCCTACGCGCAGACGGACCAGCGTCACTCCGACCCGTTTTTCCTCGTGCCTGCCGCTCGCGTGCAGGTGAACTCCGATCTCACGGACGCGCGTTCCATCACGACGCTCGCGTTCGGGGGCAACGCGGGGCTTCCACAGCGATCGCTCACCAGGAGCCTCGATATCTCGAACGAGCTCTCGTGGCTCGAGGGGAATGGCGCACATCGCATCAAGCTGGGTGCGCTGTTCAGCGGGTCCCGCTTCTCGCAGGACGTGACGTCGAACCGCCTCGGCACGTACACGTTCAATTCGCTCGAGGATCTCGCGGACAATCAGCCGTCGATTTTCACGCGTACACTCTCGCCGGCCATTCGCGTTGGGACGAGCCTGAACTCCGCGCTCTACCTTGGCGATACGTGGCGCAAGTCGCGGTCGCTCCAGCTCACGTACGGCGCGCGGCTCGAGCATACGCAGTTCGACGGCGCGCCAACGTACAATCCGGAGGTCGAGCAGATCTTCGGCTACCGGACGAACGAGATTCCCACGGAAACCCACGCGAGCCCGCGGGTGGGATTCACGTGGGTGCTGGGCGGCAGCGGAGCGGCCGGCGCTTTCGGGGGTGGCGGGCTTGGTGGGTTCGGCGGTGGACGTGGTGGGCGAGGCGGTGGCGGCGGCGACGGAGTCGGCGGTGGAAACAACGCCAGGCCTAACGCGAATCCGTCCGCCAGCGTCCCGCTCATCATCCGTGGTGGCATCGGAGAGTTCCGGAGCGTGATTCCCACGTCACTCTATTCGGGAGCGCAGAACGCGACGGGACTCTCCGAGTCGGAATCGCAGCTCTATTGCATCGGCACGTTCGTTCCCACGCCGGACTGGAGCATCTGGTCGGGTGACGACGCTGCCATCCCGACGACCTGCACCAACGGAACGGTCAACACGCCGCCTATCACCGCTCGCCCGAACGTCACCGTCTTCGACCGGAACTTCGCCGCGCCGAGGGCCTGGCGAGCGTCGTTAGGTGCTCAGCGCCGCGTGTTCGATCGGATGCAGCTGTCCGTGGACGCGAACGTTGCGCGCGGTGTCAGCCAGTACGGTTTCCACGACCTCAACCTCGACACCACGCCAAAATTCACACTCGGCGCCGAGGGTGGGCGGCCGGTGTTCGCGAATCCGTCGGATATCGTACCGGCGACCGGCGCCGTGTCGATCATCTCGTCGCGCATCGCCCCGCAGTTCGGGCAGGTGATCGCCGTCGGCTCGGACCTGCAATCGGAGAGCGAGCAGCTCATCGTCTCGGCACAGGGGATCACGCGTGTCGGCGCGATCTTCAACATCTCGTACACGCTCTCGCGGGCGAAGGATCAATCGTCGGCCTCCGGCGGCTCGGCCACCGGCGGGTTCTCGGCAGCAACCACCGCGGGCGACCCTAACGTGCGCGAATGGGCACCGAGCAACTTCGATCGTCGTCACTCGTTCGTGGGAACCCTGACGTATCCCTTCAACGAAGGGCTGGAGATGACCGCGATCGGCCGGCTGTCGTCAGGCGCTCCCTTTACGCCGATGGTGGCGTCGGATATCAACGCCGACGGCGCGCGCAACGATCGGGCGTTCATCTTCGACCCGAACGCCACCGCCGACACGAGCGTCGCGAACGCCATGCGACGCCTGATGAGCCAGAGTGACTCGCGCATTGCGGACTGCCTGCAATCGCAGATCGGCACCGTGGCCGGCCGCAACTCGTGCACCGGGGCATGGCAACCGTCCCTCGATTTTCAGGTGAACTACCGGCCGTTTGCGTTTGGGCTCAACCGTCGCCTCATGTTGTCGCTGACCACGATCAATTTCCTTGGCGGGCTGGATCAACTGATCAACGGCCAGAAGAACCTGCAGGGTTGGGGCACCTCCCGCGTGGGTGATCCGACGCTGCTCTACGTGCGCGGGTTCGACCCCGTGACCGAGCGCTATCAGTATCAGGTGAACGAGCGGTTCGGCGCGCAGCGCAGCGGGCAGGGAAGTGTCGTGCTGCCGTTCCAGATCGGGTTCCAGGCACGCTACACGATCGGGCCAGATCGCACGCGCGACGCAGTGCGCGGGGCGCTGGCGCAGCGCGCCGCCGGCAGATTCGGCGGTCCGGGCGGAGCCGGTGGCCCTGGCAACTTTGCCTCGCGCTTCGAGCGCATCCTGCCGAACCCGATCACGCAAATCCTCGCGCGAAAGGACTCCATCGCGCTCACCGACTCGCAGGTCGTGCGCCTAACGACGATCCGCGATTCCCTGGACGCGAAGAACAAGCTGGTGTCGGACGAGGTCAAGTCGGTGATCGAGAAGGCGGGCGCCAACCCGGATCCGGGGGCGTTGTTTGGTGCGCTCCGGCCGAAGCTGGACGAAGGGCGCGCGAACGCCCAGAAGGCGGTGGCGGTGGCGAAGGGGATTTTGACGGCGGAGCAGTGGGCGAAGCTGCCGGAGCGGATCAAGAACCCAGGTCAGCAGGGTCCCGGGGCTCGCGGGCCCCGCAGTCAGTGAGTTTTGGTACGACCCCGTTCGGGGCGAAACCATGCGTCGAGGCGACCACCCGAAGCGGTAGTGCTGGCCACGGCTTTTCAAACGAGGTCAGAGTCGTTTGAATTTCAAATGACTCTGACCCCGTTGAAACGCGATGCGCTACCGAACGTTCGGCCGGCTGGGCTGGTCAGTGAGCGAAGTTGGGTACGGAATGTGGGGGCTCGCCGGCTGGACCGGCTCCGACGATGACGAGACTCGTCAGGCCCTCGAGGAAGCCGTTAGGCTCGGCTGCACCTTCTTCGACACCGCGTGGGCGTACGGCGACGGGAAGAGCGAGCAGATGCTTGGCGAGCTGATTCGCGCGCATCCGGACCGCCGTCTCTACACGGCCACCAAGGTGCCGCCGAAGAACCGCACATGGCCGTCGCGCGCCGACTTTCTGCTCGACGAGGTATTTCCGCCCGACTACATCCGCGAATACGCCGAGTCGAGCCTCGAGAACCTCGGGCTCGATTCGGTCGACCTCCTGCAATTCCATGTGTGGGAGGACGCGTGGGCACGGGATGACCGATGGCAGCGCGTCATGGAGGACTTGAAGCGCGAGGGGATGATCGGCGGCATCGGTATCAGCGTGAACCGATGGGAACCCGAGAATGGGATCGAGACGCTCCGCACGGGGATCGTCGATGCCGTCCAGGTGATCTACAACATCTTCGACCAGGCGCCGGAGGATGAGCTGTTCCCGGTGTGTCGGGAGCTCGACGTCGCAGTGATTGCGCGCGTGCCATTCGACGAGGGCTCGCTCACCGGCACTCTGACGCGAGACACGCGGTTTCCCCGGAACGATTTTCGGCACGTGTACTTCGGTGCTGAGAACCTTGGACCAACGATGGATCGGGTGGACGCGCTGACTCCACTCGTGCCCGACGGGTCATCGCTGCCAGATGTCGCGATGCGGTTCATCCTGGCGAACCGCGACGTTGCCACGGTGATTCCCGGGATGCGACGTCCGAAGCACGTGCGAGCGAACATCGCGACGAGTGATGCGACGCCGCTCGATTCGGAGCTTTTGAGCGAGCTGCGCGCGCATCGCTGGGACCGACGTCCGGCGACGTGGTCGGCCTGAAGGGCCTCTGATTGGCCCCCGCTACGACCGGCTGTTGCGCCGCCTAACGGCGGCCAGTGCCACGGCCGCGATCGCCGCGACCGCCGCGCCGGCGACCGCGCGGCCGACAACATCGGGAACCGGTGGCGGCACGTACAGCACGCCGGAGCGATCCGCCACCGCAGGCTGACGGACGTACCGGCCGCGCGAGGGTACCGCGAGGTGGCGGAAATTCGCGGCCAGCTCGTCGAGCCCGCGCTCGAGCCGCCTGCCGCGCATCGCGATCCCGTGACCGGTCACGACGACGCTCGGATGCAGCTGCGCGAGCCTTTCCACGGATTCCTCCGCCGCGCCCCAGTCCATGGTGTAATACGCCGGCGGGCCGTGCACCTCGGGCCGCTGCGCCAGCACTGCCGACAGCGATTCCTGCTTGGTCGTGACGAAGGCGTCACCAGCCACGAGCGCACGGTCATAGTCGCGGAAGAGCGACACGTGGCCCGGCGCGTGTCCGGGAGTGTGAATCCATCGCCATCCCCCGATCACGGGCAGCGCCCCGTCCGCGGGCAACGACAGGACCGACGTACCGAGGTTGATGGGTCTTCTCGGAAAGAAGCGCGACATCGTGGCCAACGCGCCTCCGCCGACGGCCGGGTCCGGAGGTGGATACGACGATCGGCCGGTGAGGTACGGCATCTCGAGCTCGTGCGCGTACACGGGCACCCGCCAGCGTCTGACGAGCTCGCGCACGGACCCGACGTGATCGAAGTGTCCGTGCGTGAGGATGATGGCGTCCGGTGTCGCGTCGGGACCGTAGAGCAGCTCCGCCGCGTTGAGGATCCGTGATACGCTTCCCGGGAGGCCTGTATCGACCAGGAGCCACGGCCCGTCGTGGCCGTCGAACGAGCCGAGGAATGCCACGTTGACCATTCGGTCACGCAGATACGCCAGGCCTGGCGCGACTCGAGTCGGCTCGTCGGTGGAGTTCCTCAGGTCGACGAATTCATCCGTTGTCATATCCGGCTGGCTAGGGGTTGGCTTGTCGTCGTCTGATCGGGATAGTGACGCCGAGACAACAGCAAAAAGCGGGCAGAGCGTTAGGTCGGGCAAGGCGGCAGCGTGAAGGCCTCGAGCGTCGTCCTCCCAGCCGTCGTCGGATCCGTTACCACGATAGTGGTTGCCGTGCCCGCCGCCAGGCTCGGCACCGCGATGTCCTGCAACAATGTGGTTTGCCCCGTGTTCGTCAGTCGAACCATGTTCGTTTGCTCCGCCGGGACCGTGAGGAACGGCGACGCCGAGTTGCGCGTGACCGCCGTAGCGTTAGGCGTGCCGAGCGACTCGGCAGGATTGACGTAGATGTCCCACGTGCCCGCGCCCGGGCTCGCGTCCGTCGTCGCGTTGACGATGCGAACGCCCGCTGTGTTTGCGCCGGACGGCGTGAACTGGTCGTCGAGTGTCGCGAACGACGGCGCCGAGTCGGTGCCCGTCACGAGCACGGTGTAGGTGTTGCCCGCCGTGAAGGACGGGGTGAAGCCGGTCAGGTCGCTCGAGCTCCCTGCCGCTCGTATCGAGAGCTGTGGGTTCGCGTCGTTGACTTTCATGCACGTGGTCGCCGCCCCGAACGGGATATTGCCGTTTCCGCTGCCAACGGTGCCGTTCTGTGCGACGTCCAGCACCAGGGTGCTGCTTGCGTTGAAGAAGCGGACGGTCGTGTTGGCGTTCGGTGCGGCGATCGGATTATCGCTGTCGCTGCACGCGGCCACCGCGGCAGCGGTGGCGAGCGCGAGTACGGAAGCCGTAGCGCGTGGTTGCACGGTCCCTCCGGAGCTAACTGAGTGCGCACATTCGTGGCCTTGCTTCGCGGTGCCGCTCCGCACATATCGAACCCCGAGTGCCAACCTTATTAGGAGCCATGACCCGCCGGGGCTTCCGCGTGCATGCAGTCGCCGTTCGACCGAGCGGCCCGACTCTGCCGTTCCCTGGCGGTCTCGTCAGGTCCGAAAACGTGGAGGACGGATGAAGACAATCGCTGCCTTGTGTGCCGTCATTGCACTGGGCTCGCGCGTGACCGGGGCGCAGACGCTCGACCTGCGCCGCTACCAGATCATTGATCTCACGCATCCGCTCAACTCCAAGACTCTTTACTGGCCCACGTCGCCCACGGGGTTCAAGCTGGACTCGCTGTCGTACGGACCGACGCCGGGCGGATGGTTCTACTCGTCGTTCGCGTTCTCCGCACCGGAACACGGCGGAACGCACCTCGATGCGCCGATCCATTTCGGCGAAGGCCACATGACCGTGGACCGCGTCCCGCTCGATCGCCTCATTGCGCCAGCGGTAGTCATCGACGTCACGGCGAAGACAAAGGCGGACCAGGACTATCGCCTAACGAGCGACGATGTGCTGGCGTTCGAGCGCGCGCACGGGAAGATCGCATCGGGCACCATCGTGCTGCTGCGAACGGGCTGGAGCTCGCGGTGGCCCGACAAGAAGAGCTATCTCGGCGACGACACCCCCAACGACGCCACCAAGCTTCATTTCCCGAGCTACGGCGTCGAAGCGGCGCGACTCCTGATCCAGGAGCGGCGCGCCGCCGCGATCGGCGTGGACGTGGCGTCGATCGACTATGGCCCGTCTGCGGACTTCATGGTGCACCGCATTGCCGCCGCGGCCGACGTGCCGGGGATCGAGAACCTCACGAACCTCAACCAGCTGCCGGCGACCGGCGCATACGTGTTCGCGTTGCCGATGAAGATCGAAGGGGGATCGGGAGGCCCCGTCCGGGTCGTCGCGTTGATCCCGAAGCGCTAGACTTCGGCAGACACATCAGGAACTGCCGGGCGCGTTGGGAGTACGCCTAACTGACCGCTCGCCGAACGACACTGAACGAACCAGGACTCGATGACGCAACCGGCGAAGAACGCGGCGCCTTACGACAGCCCCCGCGCAACGATCTTGTTGGCTCTCGCGCTCTCGGCGACGCTCGCCTGGGCGTGTCACCAGGGGCCGCCGCCCGAGACATCGGGAATTCCGGGGTTCGAGCCGACAATTCAGTCGGTCCCCATTGGAAAAGACGAGCACTTTTCCGTGATCGACAGCAACGAGGTCGTCGTTGCCTCACGCGACCGGTCGCTCATCGGCGGCATCTTTCTGCTGATCGACGACGCGCAGCTCCCCTATCGCCGGTACTTTCAGAAGCTGCCCCCGCGTACGGCCGTGGCCATGCTGCTCCAACCCGGGGACAGCATCGCAATGGATAGCGTCATCCGCGCGAGCAAAGCCCCGATCGTCGTGTACGAGCACGTGACCATCCCGCGCGACGCCGCGGGTAACCCGCTCCCGATCGCGCGGTTCCTCGTGGTGTCAGTTCGGAACAAGGTGGCGCGCAAGTGGGTGTTGGCCGAGGACACGGCAGGCGGCCCCCCGATTCCGGACTGGATCCTCGCCGGCGCCACGCAACTCGTGACCGGTTTCCCCTCGGCCGGCGCGCGGAACGCTCAGCTGGCGTCCCAGATGAACGATCTGATCCCGATCGATACGCTGATAAAAATGTCGATCAATGAGAACGCGATCCCGTCTGGTGTATCGGGCGACGTCGGCCTCGGAGGACTTCAGCGAAGGGACCAGCGAGGGCGGCCGGTGGGGTTGCCGCAAACGCCGCCAAAGCGGTTACCGCGGGAAAACGTCGCCGCGCTCGAGGCCGCAAGCCTCATGGAATTCATGTGGGCGCGTGAGGGCCGTGGCATCGTCAGGCGTATCGCCGAGGTCACGCGTCGCGGCGAGCCGCTGAGTGTGGCGCTTGCCCAAACTCAGTCGCTGCCTCACGACGTGCCGGGGCTCGAAGCGGCGTGGAAGGCGAGTCTGGCGCCGCCGAAAAACACGGACAAGAAAGGCGACAAGAAGCCGCCCGAGAAGCCGAGGGGGAATAAGTGAAAGTGGGCAGTGGACGACCGCGTCCACTGCCCACCACCGGCTCGACGGATCACCCGATGTTCGAGTGACCGCCTAACGAATCGTTCGCTCGGGCGTCAGCCGACCTTGAACTGCGTCGTCATCCCGTGCTGGACATGGGGCTTCCCGTCCTTCGCGTCGGGCACGAAACAGATCATCCCGTACTCACCCGGTGCGAGGTTCGCCTCGAAGAACGTGTTCTTCCCCTTCACGAACGCCGGGATCCCACCGATCGGCTTCCCTGGCGGCGGCCCCTTCATGTCGAATACCCACTTGCCCACGTCCTGGATCGTCTTTCCCGGGGCGAGCTGGATCAGCACCACCTCGTGTGGCTGCGCGGCGGCGTTCTCCACCTTGATCATCTGCCTGCCCGCGACGAGCGGCTTCGAGAGGGTGAACGTGTAGTCGCTGAGAGTCAGCGTCACATCCGCCGTGGGTTCGGCCGTGTTCGCGTTCGCCGACGGCGTGACAGTGAGGGCGCGCATCATCCCCTTGGCCATGTGCGGGACGTGGTCCGGACCTTCGACGAAACAGACCACCGCGTAATTGCCCGGCTCGAGCACCTGCATCGCGGTCGTCGTGGCGCCAGGCGCAGGCGGATTCACGCCGCCGTACGGCACTCCCCACGCCGGTGGGGGGCCCTTCTCCTTTGTCGCCGCCTGAAAGTCCGCGAAGGTCTTGCCCTCCTCGAGCTTGATCAGCTGCACGTGATGGAGCTCCTGACCCGCATCGGTCAGATGAATCATGGTGAGTCCCGCCGGAATGGTGTCGGGACCCTCGAACGAAAACTCCTTGGCCGTGAAGCTGACCATGTTGGGGGTCGCGGCCGACGCGGGGGTCGATGCCGCCGCGGCCGCCTTCGAGGCGGTATCCGTCGTTTGAGCTTCGGGCTTCGTGCAGGCGCCGAGTGCGAGCAGGGCAGCAATGGCGGCTGTTGCATGCATGGCGGACTTGCTCGAGACGCGATTCATGTTGGTGACAACTCCCAGGGTTAAGTGGACCGATCTGTCGGGCGCGGTGTCAAAACCGCCGGACCCCTGACGTATCGGCTTTCATGAGCGGGCTCGGAATGGCCCGACGAACATGGCGCATAGCATCGGGGCCGCAACCCCCGACGAACCCCTGCGCCGAACTCCGGGTCGGCAACCCCGGACGCGTGTCGCTTGTCTCACAATGAGCAGGACGCGGCCTTTCCAGACCGTGAACGGTCGATTCTCCCGATCCCTCTCACCCCGTGACGACCTCACTTACCGACCTTCAGCTGGCGATCATGCGGGTCCTCTGGGACCGCGCGGAAGCCACCGTGGTGGAGGTCCAGACTCGCCTCCGGCCGGAGCGCGACCTCGCGCAGACGACGATCGCGACGCTGCTGTCGCGACTCGAGAAACGCGGCGTCGTGGAACACCGGTTGGACGGCCGGCAGTTCGTCTATCGCCCGCTCGTGACCGAGCAGGAAGTGCGACGCTCGATGGTCTCGGAGCTCACTACACTGCTCTTCGACGGGAGTCCCGAGGCGCTCATGAGTCATCTGCTGCGTTCTCGCGAGATGGCCCCGGGCGACCTCGATCGCGTCAAGCGGATGATCGCCGATGCGGAGAACGGCGGAGCCCACAACGGCGCCGCCGTTTACGAGTCAGCTCGGCGAGCAGGTAGCGGTGATGCTGCCTGACCTGCAGACCGTCGTCCGGCTCACGGACTCCACCGCCGGGTGGTTGCTCACCTACCTCGTCCACAGCACGGTCATCCTTGGCGCGGTGTGGCTCATCGCCTCACTCCCGCGGGTCGGCGATACCGTTCGCGAGATCCTGTGGAAGTCCGCGCTGCTGGGCGGAATCGTGACCGCCACGATACAGACCGTGGTCGCTCGCGAGCCGCTCGGCGGCCAGCTGCGCCTCGCCCCGCGGACGACCGGTTTCTTTGTGCCGGCGATGCGCGTGGTGGTCCGAAGCGACGTCCTGGACGCGCACCCTCGAGTCGTGCTGATGCAGCCGGGTGGGACGCGGTGGACCAATGCGCTGATGGTGGTCTGGCTCGCGACATCGGGCGGTGGCCTTCTGCTGCTCACGTTAGGCCACGCGCGAGCGCTGCGGGCGTTGGGGCCGCGCACCTCGCTCCATGGAACGCCGATCGGCCAACGCCTGCGCGAGCTGCTCGCGCGCGCTGGCGTAGACCGACCCGTGGAGCTCACCTGCGCGTCGGCACTCGCGAGTCCGGTTGCGCTCCCCGGCAACGAGGTGTGCCTGCCTCGGCGCGCGCTGCTCGAGCTCCAGCCCGAGGAGCAGGACAGCATGCTCGCCCACGAGCTCGCCCACCTCGTGCGGCGTGATCCGCAGTGGCTCGTGCTCGCCCGGGCGATCGAGATGCTGTTCTTCTTCCAGCCGCTCAATCGCCTGGCACGGCGCCGAATGCAGGAAGTGGCGGAATATCTGTGCGATGACTGGGCGGTCGCCCGAACCAGTCGGCCGGTGATGCTGGCGAAGTGCCTGGCTGCGGTGGCGGAGTGGGTTGGGCGCGCGCCGAGGACGACGACGCCGCGGCTGCATCCGATGTCGGCGATGGTGGATGCGGGCGGGTCGCCGCTCGTCCGCCGCGTTGGACGCATTCTGGGCGGGCGCAGGGCACCGAATGCAGGGACGTCGCGCATCGCGTTTGCGGTGAGCGTGTGTGCGCTCGCCGTCCTCGCGGGTGTAGCCCCGCGCGTGTCGGTAGCGCATCCGGCGATGATGGCGAACCGATTTACGTTCCTGCGAACGGTGGTGCGGGAAAGTGGCGCCGTGACCGACCGGGACGTGCTGTTCGTTTTCCGAACGCCGATGGGTCCGGTCCCGTTCGATGCTCTCTTCGAGCGAGGTCTGCCGCTTCCGGCGCCCTAACGCCTCGGCCTAACGTTTGCGGAGACGGCAATGAGCGAGGGCACTCTCGACGAACGGCTGCCCGCGTCTCATTATTGATGCCCGCTCATGCCGGCCGCTTCCGACGCGACCTGCTTGCGTACCTCGACAGGACCGGGCAAAAGCTCACAGCCGCTGAGGCGGCCGCCGTCATGGCTGCCCCATCAGCTCAGTCGACTGCGCGAACGACGCGGAGGGTTCCGTGATGCGTATCCCACACACGATCCGGCTCGGCACGGGCCTGGTGGCGATGGTCGGCTCGATGGCAACAGTCGTCGCGTGCGGGGGCGGCGAGTCCCCCTCGGAGACACCGACCCCGACGCCGGCGGAAGTTACACTGACCCTCACGCTCACGACGCCTAACGCCGGAGACGGCGGGATCCTGTTCACCGTCTCGGGGCCGAGCATTCTTGGCGTCACGGCCCGCTCGGGGCTGGAGATGACCCAGCGCACCACCACCGACAACGGGTTGACGACAAGCACTGTTCTCGTGCGCGGTGGCCTTACGAGCGGACCGATCGGGTCGATCACCGTTCGCGGGGCAGATGCCCGTGCCGCGTCCACGACGCAAGTACAGCAGGTCGCCGCGGGAGCCAGCGGCGGCTACGCGCAGCGAGTGGATCTTACGGCCTACCGACTCACGACTGGCCAGTGAGGGTGGACACCGCCCGGCGAAGGTCCCATCTTCGCCGGGTCCTTCCACCCTCGCCATGACTCAGCCAACAGCGTCCGGAAGCGGCGCCGAATACGAGGCGCCCTCCACCATAGAGCCGAAGAAACCAGAGAAGGCATCGCTGCTCGATGACTTCATGGACATCTTCTACGCGCCGTCCGCGGTGTTCGCGCGGCGCGCGAACGCGAGCTTCTGGATCCCGCTGCTGATTGTCTCCGTGCTGCTCGGGGTCATCTTCTTCGCCAATCGCGATCTGATCGACCCGATCATGGAGGCGGAGTTCGCGCGCTCGATGGCCAAGAGCCCCCAGGCTCAGCAGATGACGGCCGACCAGATGGAAACGGCGCGGAAGTTCGCCGGCACGCTCGGGATGATCTTCGCCTTCGCCGGACCACCGATCGTGATGCTGATGCTCGGCGTCGTGATCTGGATCGTCGGCAAGTTCTTCGACGCCAAGCAGTCCGTAAACGCCGCGGTGGTGGTCGCCGTGTTCTCGTACGTGCCGCGCGTCGTCGAAGGCGTCGTGAATCGCGTCGAAGGGCTCCTCATCGACACGTCGAACCTCAACAGCCGCTACAGCCTAACGCTGGGACTCGGCCGCTTCTTCGATCCCGACACGACGTCGCCGATCCTGCTCGGTCTCATCGGGCGGATCGACGTGTTCACGATCTGGATCACGGTGCTGATCGCCATCGGGTTGGCGGTCACCGGGAAGATCAGCCGCGGCAAGGCCGCGATCGCCGCGGCGATCGTATGGCTCGTCGGCGCACTCCCGACGCTGGCTGGCGCTCTGCGCCAGTGACACCGCGGGCGGTCATCGCCAGCCGGAGCCTCCGGCACCGCTGGCGATGACGCTCGCTCGCGCTCTGGATCTCGCCGGCATCTTCGTGTTCGCCGTGAGCGGTGCGCTCGCGGCGGGCCGGAAGCGGCTCGACCTGCTCGGGGTGTTCGTGCTCGCGTCCGTAACCGCGATCGGCGGCGGCACCATCCGCGATCTTCTGATCGCCCGTCACCCGCTGGTCTGGCTGAGTGACGCGACCTACCTGTTCGTGATCATGGTGGCTGTCGCGATCACGTTCGGGTACGTGCGATGGCGTCGCCCGCCGCTCGCGTCGCTGCTCGTGGCGGACGCGCTGGGGCTCGCTCTGTTCAGTGTTGGCGGCGCGCAGATCGCAGAGAGCGCCGGGTTGCCGGCGATCGCCGTGGTGGTGCTCGGCACCGTGACAGGCGTCGGTGGCGGCGTGATCCGCGATGTACTCAGCGCGGAGATCCCGTTCGTGCTGCGACGCGGCAACCTCTATGCGAGCACAGTGATCGTCGGCGTCTCGGCGTATGTTGCACTCGAGCTCGCGGGTGTTGCGCGACAGACAGCGTCGCTGGTTGGCATGGTACTGATTGCCGCCGTAAGGCTGGCGGCAATTCGCTGGGAGCTCGCACTGCCGGTGTTCGAAGTCAACGAGTGAGTTGGGGACTAGGGGACTGGGGACTCGGCCGGGAAGCCATTAGCGCCGAGGAGCCGTCCTCTGCAGTAGG
>DATCGG010000148.1:0-6037 GCA_036509075.1 Gemmatimonadaceae bacterium | reverse complement strand
CGCTCCGAACACGCTCCGCCAGCCGATCGAACGTTGCGGCGATGCGCGCTTCGTGCGGCGCGAACGCAAACGTGGTCGGTGCCGGCATCACGCTCGCAGCCGGGAGTTCCTCCGGTTGCACCTCAGGCTCAGGGGTTTCCGAGGGCACGAGCTCGAATCGCGGGTGCGGCTCGGGCGCGCTTTGGGCCTCTTCGGTCGCCCGGTCGACCAAGGCCGGCAGCGTCTCGCCTAACGCCTCCACGATCGGCGCGACCGTCGGTTCCGGCGGGACGCCCATGATCTCATCGGAGGCTGGGATCGTGTGCGAGTCGGTCCATTCACCCAAACTGTAGAGTCCCTCCACATCCGAGACTGGCGACACCACGCTCGGCGCCGATGGCACGTCAGGCACGGCCGGTGGACTCATCGAAACAACCGGGCTTTCGGACGGCACGGGTGGCGGCGCCACGTCATCCTCGAGCCAGGCCGGCGTCGTGTCGGTAGCCGAGCTCTCGCTGGGCTCGAGCCCAACTGGCACCGCCGCCGTCTCGGGCTCCCCTGCCGGGACATCGTCCGCCGTGATGTCTTCCGCCCATTGCTGCTGGCCCTCGGTTCCGCTGCCTAACGACAACTCATCGAGCGGGGGAGCGACCGCCGCCGATTCGGCGGGGGCGCTAACCGGCACTACCGCGCCCCACACCGCGTCGAATGCGTCGATCGCGTCGAGGGCAGCGATTTCGCTCGGCATCGGCCCCGCGGACGGCGGCGCTGCGTCGGCCTTGGGCAATGAAACCGACGGCGGTGCGACGTGTGTGGGGGGTTTCAGCGCGGGCACCGGCGCTGGGTTGCGTAACACGAGCTTCCCCGGCACCACTGGCGAAACGAATGGCGCCGCTGTGGGCCGCTGGGGAGCTGCTGGGCGGATGAACGGTCGGCTCGGCGCCGGGGAACTGGCGGGTCCCCCAAACGGCCGCGCGCCACGCCGCGCGAAAGGTGTCTTGCTGTCGTCGTTGTTCTGATCGGCCATTCCGGCGGCTCCGACTCGAGTACGCTTGGAAGCGATACGGCCGCCGGTCGATCTCAGGTCATCCCTGCCAACCGTGCGTGCCCAAGAGCGGGACGAATCGGACCGGCGCGATGTCACGCCGCACGATCGTGCCATCGCGTCTCTCGAAGCTCACGAGGATTTGCTCGTCTTTGCCCCCCAACGGAATCAGCAGCGTTCCTCCCTCGGCGAGCTGGTCGAGCAGCGGCGCTGGCACGGTGGGCGCCCCTGCGCTGACGAGGATGGCATCGTACGGGGCGTATTCACGCCAGCCGATGGTCCCGTCGCCGAGAAGCATTGAGACATTCCGCACATCGAGCTGTCGGAGAATCTCACGGGCCTGCTCGTAGAGGGCCGTCACGCGCTCGATGGAAAAGACCTGCGCCGCGAGATTCGACAGGAGCGCGGTCTGATATCCGGTGCCAGTCCCCACCTCCAGCACGCGTTCCTTGCCGGTGAGGTGAAGAAGCTCGAGATACCGGGCGTGAACGGACGGCTGCGATATCGTCTGCCCGTTGCCGATCGGCAGCGCCGAATCCTCGTAGGCCCGGTGTCGCACGCCCGTCGGCACGAAGAGGTGGCGAGGGGTGAGATCGACGGCGCGCAGCACCGCGAGGTCGCGTATCCCCATCGTCTGCAGCGTCTCGACCAGACGACGGCGCGCGCCTCTGAACTCGGGACCTACAGCTCCCGCCACCAGCTCTCCGCCGAGTCAAGCATGTCGCGATGGGTGAGGTCGAGATGGAGCGGAGTGACTGAGACGTAGCCGTCATCGACGGCGCGGAAGTCGGACCCGACTCCGCTCGCCTCCCAGTTGATCGAGCCGCCGCCGATCCAGTAAATGCGTCGGCCCCAGGGATCCTCCATTGGTCGCAGTGAGTCCGAGTAGACCCGCCGCCCGAGTCTCGTTAGGCGCACGCCGCGGATGTCTCCGGCGCGCCGCGGCGGCAGGTTCACGTTCAGCAGCGTGTGCTCGGGAAACCGCGGCAGCGAGGTCAGGTGGGCCAGCAGCGGCGAGAGAATGTCGACCTGCTCGTCCAGCAGTGAAACATCGGCCCGCAGGTCGCCACCCGCGAACGAGATCGCGATGGACGGAATGCCGAGCGCCAGCCCCTCCATGGCTGCCGCGACTGTCCCCGAGTACAGAACGTCCTCGCCCATGTTCTGTCCGTGATTGATCCCACTCAGAACATAGTCGGGACGCTGCTCCATCAGCGCCTCGACCGCGAGCATGACACAATCGGTCGGCGTCCCATCCACCTGGTATTTTCGCTCACCTCGTTTGACGGGCCGAAGTGGGTGATGGAGCGTGAGCGAGTGGCTCGTGGCGCTCTGCTCGCGGTCCGGCGCGACGACCGTTATCTCGCCCAGCGGCTCAGCGGCTCGTACGAGACACTCGAGGCAGTACGCGAGAATCCCGTCGTCATTCGTGCAGAGGAGACGCATCAGTGGTGCGCTCCCGTTGCGAACCGCCAGAGCGTGCTCACGATCCGTGCGGAATCTGCGACGGGCCGAAAATGGCTCGGAATGTTGGCAGCGTAGATCGTTGGGATGGGAACAAACGCAATGCGGGCCCCGAGGCGTCCAGCCAGAATGAGGAATTCGGTCTCGAACTCGTATCGATCGCCGCGCGGCCGAACTTCGGCGATGAGATGCGACCTGATCGCGCGGAAACCACTCTGCGCATCGGCGACGTCGCGTCCGATACAGTGCGCCACGGCGGCGGCCGACAGCCGGTTCGTTAGGCGCCGCCCGGCCGGCATGGAACCGCGACGCTCGCGTGCGCCGATCGCGACGTCGGCGTTCGAGAGGGACTCCACCAGCGCCGGTGCGTATCGCGGGTCGTGCTGCCCGTCGGCATCGATTGTCACCACAACGTCCGCGCGGTGCTCGGTTGCGACGCGAAATCCCGCGCGCAGCGCGGCCCCTTTCCCGGCATTGCGTCCGAGTCGGACGGTCACGTCGGCGAGAGGGCGTGACGCGACGTACGTCCCGTCGGCAGATCCATCGTCCACCACGCTGATGAACGCGGACGGCATCGCTGCGCGAAGCCCGGCCACTACCGTCGCGATGGTCGGCTCAGCGTTGAACGCGGGCACCACACAGACGATACGGTCGGTCGTCACGTGGCGGAGGGCTCGGGTTGGTCGCCGCTCGCCAGCTCGGGCTGCGGCGACTCCGTGCCGTCCAGCACCCGTACGATCCCCTGTAGCTGTCGCTCGAGATCGCGGATCATCTGCACGTCGAGGGCGGCCCGCGCCTCGGCACGAAGCGAGCCGGCCTTACGCTGCTCCTCGATCCGCTGACGAGCGCCGTCGATCGTGTACTTCTCCGTATACAACAGGTGCTTCACGAGCATGATCAGCTCGACTTCGCGCCGCTGATACACGCGGTTGCCCGACCGGTTCTTTGCCGGGTTGAGGAAGCGAAACTGGCTCTCCCAGTAACGCAGTACGTGTGGCTTGAGATCCGTCAGCGCGCACACGTCGCCGATGGAGAAGAACTCCTGAACCGGCTCGTCTTTGGTCGGCATCAGTCCTGCTCCGCGCGAAGTTCGCGACTCATCAGCTCGGAGATTGCCAGACGGGGTGGCTGTGCTTCGAACAGAATGCGATGAACGCCCAGGACGATTGGCATGTCCACTCCTTCGCGCTCCGCCAACGCGCGCGCACTGATCGTGTTGAGCACTCCCTCGGCGACCGTGTCCTTCCCTTCCAGGGCCTGCTCCAGCGTGCTTCCCTTCCCAATCTCAATGCCCAGAGCACGGTTGCGGCTCAGCGCGCCCGTGCAGGTGAGCACCAAGTCACCAAGTCCTGCCAGCCCGGCGAAGGTCGCCTGGCTCGCCCCCAGCGCGATTCCCAGCCTCGTCATTTCGGCCAATCCCCGCGTAATGAGGGCAGCGCGCGAGTTGAACCCCAACCCAACGCCTTCCGTGATGCCCGTGGCGACCGCCATGACATTCTTCAGAGCGCCGCCCAACTCCACGCCGATGACATCGTCATGGGTGTAGACCCGGAAAGCGTCAGAGCTAAGCGCCCGCTGGACGGCGGTGGCCGCAGCCTCGTTTGCCGACGCTGCCACGACAGCCGTTGGCTGTCCCCTCGCCACTTCGGCTGCGAAGCTCGGACCTGAAAGGGCGACCACCGCATGGCGTGGAAGCGTGTCGCCCACCACATCCGACATGATTGCAAGAGACTCCCGCTCGATACCCTTGCTTGCCACGACGAGCACGGCGTCAGGTCGAACCGCGGCGGCACCACTGGCAACGACTTCTCGCAGCGCATGCGATGGCGCGACGTAGGTCACGAGTTCGGCACCGCCTAACGCCTCCGCCATGATGCCCGTCGCTCGGATTGCTTCCTCGAGGCACACTCCCGGCAGGAACCGCAGATTCTCGCGCTTGCCGTTGATGGCCTCCACTACGTCACTCTCGCGTGCCCAGAGCGAGACCGCATGGCCGTTCGAGGCGAGAACGTTGGCCAGCGCCGTCCCCCACGCGCCCGCACCGACCACGGCGCACTTCATCGCAACGGCGGTGTTTTTCGGCCGAACCGCGGCTCCTCACCGCGGCGCAGACGACCGATGTTCGATCGGTGAGTCCAGAACACGAATGCGGCAACGACGATGCTCACAGCGAACAATGGCGATCGGAGTCCGCCCATCACGGCAAGCGCGACGGGCAGGACTACCGCACCGGCCAGAGACGCAAGCGACATGTAGCCGCTTATGACGAGCACACCCAGCCACACCAGCAGCGTTATGCCGATCGCTGCCGGAGCCAGCGCTCCGAACACTCCCGACGCGGTCGCGACCCCCTTCCCTCCACCTTTCCAGAGCAGGAATACGGGCCTAACGTGACCGATGATGGCAGCTACTCCAAAGCCGATGGCCCAGAGGGTCAACGTGCCGGCTTCGGACACGGGTGGCACAATCAGGCGAGGGAACCACAGCACAGGCACGGCTCCCTTCGCGGCATCGAACAGCAGAACGACCACCGCGACCTTGGCGCCGAGGACGCGGTAGACATTCGTTGCGCCGAGGTTGCCTGAGCCGTGCTGCCGAAGATCGATTCCTCGCGTCACCTTGCCCGCGATGTATGCCGCCGGGATCGACCCCGCCACGTAGGCGAGCACGAGACCCAGGTAGGGAGACACTTACGCGGCACGCCTCCGGAGAACGATCCGCAGCGGATTGCCCGTGAACCCCCACGCTTCGCGGAAGCCGTTGTGCAAATACCTCACGTAATGTTCCGCGAGCAGCTCCGGGTGATTGCCGAACACCGCAATCGTCGGCGGTGCAACCTCGACCTGCGTCGCGTAGAGCAGCTTGACCTCGCGACCCGACGCCTGCGGTGGTTGCCGTCGAGCCACGAGCGCCTCGAGCGTGTTGTTGACCTGCGACGTGGTAATTCGCTTCGAGCGCTCGGCATCGACCTCGACCAGTAGGTCAAGCACGCGGGTCACTCGCTGGCCGGTAAGAGCGGACGTGAACAGGAACGGAACAAACGAGAGGAATGGCACGCGCTCCGCTGCTTCCTTCTCGAAGCGGCCGGCGGTCTTGTCGTCCTTCTCCTTCAGGTCCCACTTGTTCACCACCACGATGAGACCGCGGCCTGATTCCCAGGCGAGGTTCGCGATCTTCAGGTCCTGGTTCTGCAGGCCTTCGACCGCGTCGATGATCAGCAGGCAGATGTCCGCACGCTCGATGGCCCGGCGCGTCCGAAGCGCCGAGTAGAACTCGATTCCATCTTCGACCCTCGACTGGCGCCGGAGGCCGGCCGTGTCGATGAATATGATCGACCGATCATGATAGCGCATCGGCGAGTCGATGGCATCGCGCGTCGTTCCAGCCACATCGGACACCACGAGGCGCTCTTCGCCTAACAAGCGATTCACGAACGAAGACTTGCCAACGTTGGGCCTTCCGATCACAGCAACGCGCAGCGCATCCTGCTCCTCGGCCGGGGCCGGAGGAATCCGGTCCACCACGATATCGAGCAGGTCCCCGGAATTC
>DATCGG010000147.1:0-6960 GCA_036509075.1 Gemmatimonadaceae bacterium | reverse complement strand
GTGCTCCAGGGAGGGAAGGTCGCCTCCTCAGCTTGAAACGATTGAACCGAATATCGTTTCAAACCGCCTTCTCGAAAAAAATAACCTAGGAACTTCGGTGGAGCTGAACGGGATCGAACCGTCGGCCTCCTCAATGCCATTTCGTAGACTTGCTTGTGGTGACGGGTAGTTACAGGACGCAATCGTTTCATGGGTAAGCGAAACGTCAGCAATTTCGCACTCATATGTTTGAAACGCTTCGTCTCGCAGGGCCCGGCCGGTGTGTAGAAGCTTCGTCGCAGTGGTGAATCGTCCACGCGGTAGTGAGCTGTCGGACCGTTGCTTCGCCGCAAGCTGGCTGCGCAGGCTGGCCATCACGCGCCGGATGGCGCCGATTGCTCGCGCCATTCTTCCGCCGGCGCCGCGACCGGGATCGTGAAGAAGAATGTGCTCCCGCGGCCCGGCGTGCTTTCGACCCAAATCCGACCTCCGTGAGATTCGACGATACCTTTGGCGATCGGGAGTCCAAGCCCCGCGCCGCGACGTCCATCTTTCTGGCAAGCGCAGAAGACCAAGCGCGGCGGGGCAGGGCTTGGACTCCAATCGTCACGGGGATCGTCGAGGCTCACGGAGGGCGCATCTGGGTGGAGAGCGAAGTGGCAGTCGAGACGACGTTCTACTTCATGCTCCCGGCAGCCGAGGCGGCAGGGGCGCAACCGACGCGGTTGGAAATGCACTGAGGCCCGCGTCGGGCAGGTGTTCTTACAGGTGGAGTTGAGAGGTCGAGGCGAAGCCGCCTCCTCAGAATCGGTAGTTGAAGATGATCCAGACATTATTCCCGCGCACGATGTCGCGCGCCGCGAGCTCGATCTGGATCCGAAGCCGAAGAGTGAGCCGCCCGAAGATCGGAAGACTGGCTTCTGGTCCGACCCCGAGGAGTCGGTAGCGTTGCTCATCTGTTCCGGGAGGCCCGCCCCGTTGCGCGGTGAGTTGCCATGCCCCGAACCCGGAGACTCCGACGTCGAACGAACGGTCGGCAACCCGAAATGCGCGCCCCACGCCCCAGTCGCTGACGACGTCGGACCCGGGCTCGATCCCGGAGCCTCGCTGCTGGAAGTTCTGCTCGAGGCGCGCGACGGCGGACACGCTCCACGCCTCCCGATTGCCCGCGGGGTAGTAGACGCCACCCAACGAATAAACCAGCGCCCAGAAGCCCGTGCCGCGATTGCTCGCCGACCCGGGCGAGAAGTGGCCCGATGGCGTCCACACTGTGAACTGGAGCTGGTAGTCGAACGCGGCGCTCTTGCCGTACAGGGAGATTGGCGTCAACAGGATGTCCCCGAGGCCAAAGCCGGACTCGGGCGTCGGTGAAGAGAGATCGCCGGTCGCGATCGGGATTCCGGCGAGCGCTCCGTATCGCAATCCGAAGATCTCCCAGTCCGTCGTCCACGTGAACATGGTGATGTTCGCGTAGCGCAGCTCGTCGCTGCTCGGTGCCTCGGCGCCCGCCGCCGACGGGACGTCGACGTTCGTGAAGAATCGGTTGAAGTTCGTGACGGCGAAACCGGGATCGGGCGTGCTCCCGCCGCGGATCCCCGACTGACCGGGAGGGTAGTGGCCCGTGACGGGCGTCTGCGCGTTCGCGACAGCCGCACCGCCGACGCCCCCGAGCAAGATCAGGATTTGCCCGAGTCGCGGCGGCGCACCCACCGCCCCTATCTATGGCCTATGGAGATCAAACCCAAGGCCGTCGCCATCCCGAAGTCAACCGACCACCTCGAAAAGGGGAAGTACGGCCCGATCTACCCCAAGACGCCGGCGTGTTACGGGTTCACCATCATCGCCAAGGTCAAGCCGGGCAAGGCGGAGGCCATGCGCGCCTACGGCGAGCGGCTCGCGAAGGCGCTGGAGCCGGACCCGCACATCCTGGCTCCCCTCAAGCTCCACTACCTGCGCTGGATCCTGTTCGATAACGACACGCGGTTCATGTACCAGGGGATCTTCGACACCGACTTCGACAAGTACACCGAGGACGCCGTCGCGCTGTTCCGGAAGGTGGGAATCGACACCGCGTTCGAGAACCTCGAGGACTTCCCGACGGACTGGAAGACGAACACGCCCGCGTTCATCAAGTTCATCCGCGACCACCAGTGTCCGAGCTTTCTCGAATACGGGGAGTACCCCTATTTCAGCAGCGACGAGATCAAGAAGGCGCTGCAGATCAAATCCGCCCTCGCCGAGATGCTCGAGCAGATGCAGTAAGCCATGGGAGACGCAAAGGTCGCGCGGACCTACAACCAGGACCACAAGGCCCGGCAGTACGCGAAGGGCCGCCGGCGGGTGAGCGCATACATCGCCTGGAGCTACCCCGCGGAGGCCAATCGAAATCCGGCGGTGCTCGACAACCGCTTTTCAACGATGACCGAGGTGCGGCGGGTGCTGTGGCCCGCCTACGAGGGGCCGCAATGGGACCCGTCGCGGTTCCAGCAGGGGATCGGTGGATCGCTCGAGCTGTTTTTCTGGGCGTGGGTGCGGTTCCAGCGCGTCGTCGAGGAGGTCACGGGGCACGCGCTCCCCATGTTCCAGCGCGTCGATCAAGCCGGCTTCGCGCTCCCGCTCGACGAACGGGTACTGGCTGACACGGACACGCTGTTCGTCTTCGGCCTGGATCACATGGTCACGGAGCAGGTGCCCGCCCCCGCCGAGATCGAGGCGGTTCGCCTCTTCCTCGAGCGCGAAGGGACGTGCCTCGTCATCGGCCCTCACCACGACGTCGGGCAGTCGCCGGACCTGCAGGAACGCAACCTGGAGTACCTGCACCACGGCGACGCGCTGGTGCCGCGGCAGCAACGCTTCGGCAGCTACACGCGCGCGCTGATGAACGGGCTCGGGATCCCGGTCGAGAATCGATGGGGCCTGCGCCCCGCGGTGAGCGCGGCGGAGAACGGCCGCATCGCTCCGTTGACGATCGCTAAGGACCTCGACGAGCGTGGCTGGCTGGCCGGGGTGCGCAACTTCAACTTTCACATGCACCTGCCGCACTACGCGGTGACGGCGGAGGACGCGCGCTCCGTTCACGTCCTCGCCCGACAGCCGATCGACCTCGCGAGGCCGCATCCGTTCACGAACGCGGGCAACAAGGAGTTCAACACGCTGGTGTGGATGCGCCCCGAGGGTCGTCGGGCGGGAGACGTGCTGGTGGTCGACTCCACGGTCTTCAGCACGCTGTTCGGCGCCGACGAGAGCCTGGAACGCTTCTGGAAGAACATCGCGACGGCCGGCTGACGTCGTGCTGGACCTGGACGACATTCAAAGCGGCGTCCTGCGGCCCCGCCCCGCTCCCTACGCCGCGACGTATCTGCTGCTTCGCATCGATGATCGGCGCGCCGGGCGGGAGCTCATGGGGCGCCTCGCGGAGGTGGTGGCGTCGGCCGCCCACCCGACCAGCCCCGCGGCCGACACGTGGGTCAGCGTGGCGCTCACGTACCAGGGCCTGAAGACGCTCGGTGTTCCGCCCGACTCTCTCGACAGCTTCGCATGGGAGTTTCGCCAGGGGATGGCGGCGCGTGCGACCGCCCTCGGCGACACCGGCGACAGCGACCCCGCGCGGTGGGAGACGCCGCTCGGGCGCGGCGACGTGCACGTCGTGATCGTCGGGGTGTCGCCGGATCACGCGCGACTCGAAGCGGCGCTCGCGCGCGCGGAGCAGGCGCTGCGTGACCTGCCGGAGGTTCGCGCGATCTGGCGCCAGTACTGCCACGCCCTGTCCACCGGCAGGGAGCCGTTCGGATTCAGGGACGGCATCAGCCATCCGGCGATCGAGGGGAGCGGCATCCCCGGCACCAACGCGCACGAGACGCCGTTCAAGGCGGGCGAGTTCGTGCTCGGCTACACCGACGAAACCGGCGGCATGGCCCCCGTGCCCACGCCCGAGGTGTTGGGACGCAACGGCACGTACGTCGTGTTCCGCAAGCTGCATCAGCGCGTGGCGGACTTCCGCCGGTTCTTGAAGGAGAGCGCGCGCGGCCCCGACGACGAGGAGCTGCTGGCGGCCAAGATGATGGGGCGCTGGCGCAGCGGCGCGCCGCTGGCCCTGTGCCCCTTCCACGATGAACCCGACCTGGGCGCCGATCCGCGGCGCAACAACACCTTCAGCTTCGGGGACGATGCGACGGGGTACGCCACGCCGCCCGGGTCGCACATCCGGCGCGCGAACCCACGCGACGCGGCCGTGGCTGGCGTCGTCAGACTGCACCGCATGATTCGCCGCGGAACGGCGTATGGGCCCGAGCTCCCCGCGGGAGCGCTCGACGACGACGGCGCCGATCGCGGCCTGATGTTCGCATTCGTGGGCGCCCACCTCGGGCGGCAGTTCGAGTTCGTGCAATCCGAGTGGATCAACGGCGGCGACTTCCTGGGGCTCGGCGACGTGAAGGATCCCGTCGCGGGTCCCCATGACGGGGACGGCAGGTATTCGATCCCGAAGAAGCCAATTCCCAGGCTGCTGCGCGGGTTGCCCCGCTTCGTCGTCACGCGGGGAGGCGAGTACTGCTTCATGCCCGGACTGCGTGCCCTCCGCTGGCTCGCCGACCTTCGCACATGAAGCACACGACGGTGGACGTTCTGGTGGTGGGCGGCGGACCGGCGGGTCTGGTCGCCGCGCTCCGCGCCGGCGATCTGGGCGCTCGCACCGCCCTCGTCACACGCGACCAGCTCGGCGGCATGGCCGCCCATGACGGACCCGTCCCGGTACGAACGCTGGCCCACGCGGCCCGGCTGCTCCGCGATGCGAAGCAACTGGGGCGGTGTGGCATCGTTGCGCCCGCGCCGGTGCTGGATTACGCGCAGCTGCTCGCGCGCGTGCGCGAGGTGGTCGGCGAGGTGCGTGCTCACGCGACGTTCGACGCGGAGATCAGGGCAGCCGGCGTCACCGTCCACGAGCGCGTGGGCGTGGCCCGCTTCACGGGTCCGCACACGGTCGAAACCGCGAGCGGCCTCAGCATCCGTGCCGACAAGGTCGTCGTTTGCACGGGCGGGACCAGCCGGCGCCTCGGCGTACCCGGATTCGAGCTGACGGCGACTCACAGCGACGCCTGGAGCCTGACGTCGGTGCCGCCGACGATGCTGGTGATTGGCGGCGGCGCGACAGGTGTGCAGGTCGCCTCGATCTTCGGCGCCTTCGGTACGCGCGTGCAGCTTTACCAGGCGGCCTCGCGCATCCTGACGAGCGAGGACGAAGACGTCTCCACCGCCGTCGCGGAGTCCTTCCGCGCGGCCGGAATCGGCGTGCACGAGGGCTTCGGATCGATCGAGTCATTCGAGAAGACGCCGGACGGTGTCCGGATGATCTTCTCGAACAACGGAGCGCGAAGCTCGGCCGAAGCCGCGCTCGCCGTCGTCGCCGTGGGTTGGACGGCCGAGACGGAGGCGCTCGGTCTCACGACCGCCGGCGTCGAGACGAACGTCCGGGGGTTCATACGCGTCGATGCTCACCTGCGAACCTCTGCGCCCCACGTCTTCGCGGCCGGAGACGTGACCGGGCGCCTGATGCTGGTGCCGCAGGCGGTGCAAGACGGATTCGTCGCCGGGACCAACGCCGTCCGCGGACCCGGGACGTCGCTCGAGGACGTGGTGACGCCGATCGGGAGCTTCACCGATCCCGAGTATGCGAGCGTGGGCGCGACCGAGGCGGAGGCGCGCCAAACACGCGACGTCGTCGTCACGATCGTGCGCTTCGACGCGACGACTCGCCCGATCATCGATGGGCGAACGCGTGGCTTCTGCAAGCTCATCGTCGACCGCCAGACCCGAATGGCGCTGGGGTGCCACGTCGTCGGCGACCGCGCGGTCGACATCGTGCAGGCGGCGGCGATCGTCATCGCGGCCAAGATGCGCGTGGACGACCTCGCGCGCCTTCCTCTTTCATTCCCGACCTACACGAGCATTCTCGGCCGGGCGGCGGCGGTGGCTACGCGCCAGCTGAGGTGTGACGTCGGCGGAGCTCGCTACGCAGAGTTGCTGTGAGCTTCGTCTTGGCGTCGATCGGTTAGCTAAGCGGGTACTCCGGACGGCTGATCCGCCGTCGGGAGGGCTCTCGGAATCGAGAAGTAGAAAGTGCTGCCCCGACCGAGGGTGCTCTCGACCCAGATGCGGCCCCCGTGAGCTTCGACGATGCCCTTGGTGATGGGAAGTCCGAGTCCGGCACCGCGACGATCACCTCTCGTTGCTTGCCAAAATCGGTCAAACACATGAGGGATGTCACCGGGCGCGATCCCACCGCCGCTGTCTGCCACCCAGAACACGACCTCCTGATCGTTCGACTCTGCCCCAACCGTGATCCAGCCTCCGGCCGTCGTGAACTTGATCGCGTTTCCGATGAGGTTCTCGAACACCTGGAGGAGCCGGTCGTGCTGACCCCAGACCTCGGCAACGTCCTTCCCGACATCGAGTCGAAGCTCGACTGACGCGGACGTTGCGAGCATCTTCTGCGTCTCCACCGCCTCGACGACGAGCTCACCTCCCGATAGTCGCGCGGGCTGGATGGGGAGCTGTCCCATCTCGATGAGGCTGACATCCAGCAGATCCTGAATCAGTCGGTTCATGCGCGTTGCCGCACGATGGACGACCTCATTCGACTTCCGAGACCGAGCCGCTGTCTGCATCAGGATCGTGGACAGCGGATTCCGCAAGTCGTGGGCTACCACGCCGAGCACCTGATCGCGGTGTTGCGTCGCCTCGACCGAAGCTCGATAGAGACGTGCATTCTCGATTGCCACAGCAGATCGGTCAGCCAGCGGTTCGGCCCAACGCAGATCGTCCTGCCCGTAGATGCGATCCGGGTTCGAGGAGCCGAACATCAACACGCCGAGGAGCATCTCCCGCATCACAAGCGGTACCGCGATGAGCGACGTGAGGCCGGTGGCCCGGAGGGCTCGCAGGTGTTCCGGCCCCTGCGCAACCGATTCGAGGTACTGAGCTGTG
>DATCGG010000146.1:0-4396 GCA_036509075.1 Gemmatimonadaceae bacterium | reverse complement strand
CGCAGACGCTACGCACGCAGACTGACGCAGAGGCTCCGGTGCCATCCAAACCTCCTGGCATCGGAGCCCTTTTTTAAGGGGAACCGCCTCGGATTGCGAAGCTCATAGCCTCCCGAGGCCGTTCCCCTTTCAATAGCGTTGGGTGAGGCGCGTCCCGAGCGGCAGGTTTCGGCGTCGGTCTGCGGGCGTAGCGTCTGCGGCCTGCTTTCGTCGCCGAGATGATGCATGAAAGCCAGCAGCGAGACGCAACAGCTCGATCTCCACACAAGACAGGGACTCGCACGATGGCCTCGGCGACTGCAATCGTGGGAGTGGTGGTCGATCAGGATGATTCGGATCTCGCACGGATGACGATCCCACGCGTAAGCCTGCGCCTCCTTCCGTTTCTCTTCCTGCTCTTCGTCTGCAACTACATCGACCGCACGAATGTTTCGATTGCGGCATTGCAGATGAACCGCGACCTCCGCTTCAGCGCGAGCGCGTACGGGTTGGGAACCGGAATCTTTTTCCTCGGCTATTCGCTGTTCGAGGTGCCGAGCAATCTCATTCTCGCCCGAGTCGGCGCGCGGCGGTGGATCGCCCGCATTGTCATCAGCTGGGGTCTCATCGCGTCGGCGATGATGTTCGTTCGGACGCCCGCGCAGTTCTACCTGATGCGCATTCTGCTTGGCATCGCGGAGGCGGGCTTCTTCCCGGGAATCGTCTACTACCTGAGCGAGTGGTTCCCCGCGGTACAGCGTGGGCGAGCACTCGCCCGCTTCATGATCGCTGTTCCCATCGCCGGCGCGATCGGCAACCCGATCAGTGCATGGCTGCTCGGGCTCGACGGCTGGTACGGGCTCGCGGGCTGGCAATGGGTCTTCCTCCTCGAAGGCATTCCATCAGTGCTCATCGGCTTCAGCGTGCTGGCGATTCTCACGGACCGCCCCGCTCACGCGCGCTGGCTCTCGGAGGCGCAGCGCGAGTGGCTGGTCGCTCGCCTGCAACGCGACGGCGATGCGTCGTCGGCGCCACACGGCGTTCCGCCGCTCAGCGTGCTCGCGCATCCGATCGTGCTGCTCTCGTCTCTGTTGTACTTCCTCGCGATGACGAGCCACTACGGCTACCTGTTCTGGGCTCCGACCATCGTTCGCGATGAGCTGCACGCGAGCAGCACGGCCGTTGGGCTCATCACTGGAGGAATCGCCTGCTGCGCCGCCGGTGTGATGCTCGTCGTCGGATCGAGCTCCGACCGCACGGGGGAGCGGTTCTTCCATGCAGCCGCGTGCCTCGCGCTGGCGGCACTCGGGTATGTTGGTGCCGTGCTCCTGGCCGACCCGTCGGCACGTGTCGCCAGCCTCGCGCTCGTGCCCGCCGGCGTCTACGGATTTCTCGCGCCGTTCTGGTGCCTGCCCTCGGCGATCCTTCGCGGAGCCGCCGCGGCCGCCGGCATCGCGTTCGTCAACTCGTTCGGAAATTTGGGCGGGTTCGTGGGCCCGTATGCGTTTGGTGCGCTCAAGGACGCGACCGGGAGCACGACCGGTGCGCTCCTCGGACTCGCTATGATGGCCCTGTTGGCGGGAGTGCTATGCCTCGTACTTCGACGACAGGCGGCCTTCGCCTTCCGGGATCGCGCGAGCGTCTGAGCGACAATTCGCTCCGTGTGGGGTCGACGAACCATACGAACTCAAACGGGCGTCGGGTGCCGACGCTCCGATTTCGCCCCCGGCTTCACCGGCCGCTCGTCGGAAAGGGAGCCTAACAAGTACCGCTGCCCCTCCCCGAGCCGCTCCACGCCGAGCGCGATCGATTCGACCGCGGCTTCTACGCGATCCAGCCGATCCGATGACGGGCTAACTTCCCGCGACCCGCGCCACTCGAGCTCCTTTCGCGCCGCGTTCTTGCCCATGAGGTAGACGGCCACGTAGCTCAGGCCAAGCACCACGGAACTGGCGCTGAAGATGATGACGGGGATGATCTCACCAGGGCTGATGCGCATGACGTCGATCCTCCGAAGGTGGAGCTGATTGGCCGTCCATCCCGTACGAGCAGTCGCCTCACGAGGGTTCGCCCCGTCGCGGTCGGACCGCCATTAGCCGACCGCGACGAGCCCCACCGGCGGCGTCGCGGACTTGTCGGAGCGCGGGTCCCTCTGTTTCTTGTCCGCGGTCCGTTCGAGCACCGGCAGATAGACCGCGAACGTCGCGCCGCGCTCGGGCGTCGAATCGACGGTGACGTTCCCGCCCGCGCGACGCACGATACCGTGCACCAGGGCGAGACCGAGCCCCCCGTGGCCGTCCTCCTTCGTCGTGAAGAACGGCTCGAAGATGCGGCCCCGAATGTCCTCCGGAACACCGTGGCCGTTGTCGGCGACCGTGAGCCGCACGTACTCGCCCGCGTCGACCGTCCCGGTTCGCGGATCGTCGGCACCCACGGCCAGCACATCGAGCGTCACCGCCACTCGGCCATCTCGTCCAACCGCGTCGCGCGCATTCGATACGAGATTGATAGCGATCTGCTCGAATTGGGCCGGGTCCAGAAGGACGATTGCGACGCCGTCCGCCACCGTGACCTCGCAGTCGACCGACGGCCCCGCGACGCGCCGCAGCATCGGCGAGAGCGTTCGAAGCCGATCCAGGGCGTCGAACCGCTGCGGGTCCTGCGGCTGCTGCCGCGCAAACGTCAGCAGCTGCGACACCAGCGCCGCACCGTGTCTGGTGGCATCCTGGATCCCGTCGAGCGCCATCGCGTCGTCCCGGCGCTCGCCCGGATGGCGAAGCGAACCCGTCGTGAGCTTGATGACCTGCAGCACGTTGTTGAAATCGTGCGCGACACCGGCCGCGAGACGCCCGAGACTCTCCATCCGTTCGCCCGAGGCGATCCGCGCTTCGGCTGCCACGAGCGTCGCCGACTGCTGCTGCACCACCGCGAGCTCTTCGGCCGAATTCGTGAGGAGCGACATCACGCCAAAGCAGATGATGGCCAGCACCTCGATCGTGATCGCGGTAGCGACGGCGCCGAACGGCAGATCGGGCATGCCGACGCGAAGACCCAGCGTGACGGAAATCGCCTGCCTGATCGCGAGTGCCGAAAACCCGAATGCGAGCAGTCGGATCGCCCGCTTGTGCTGGTCAGCGCGAGCGTACGCGTTCCAGGCGATCTGCGCAGGGACAACGACGACCGCGAGCTTGAGAAGCCGGCTCGTGGTGACAGTGACGACTCGGGCGTCGGGAAACAGCGCCGCGGACCCGAAGACGGATACGCCATGCAGCAGGAGCGCCGCCAATGCCCACGCCATCGCGTCGCGCCGGGTGTCCCGGACGGGTGGGTTCGCGGACGCCAGCGCGTCCGTCGCGAGCCGCACGTACGGAATGCCCGCGGCCACCAGGGCGATGGCAACGGTATTGAACGCGCGGGAGAGCTCTTTGTAGCCGACGACGCCAACCCACGACGAGACGATGTTCGGGATCGTCGCGATCGCCAGCAAGAGCCACAGCTTGGACAACGCCCGCATCGCCGGACGATCGAAGTGCCGGGCTACTCCGATTTGAACACCGGCGAACGACAGCGTCACCACGGCCTGCAGAAATGTGGAGCCGAGGTTGATCTTGTCGAACGAGCCGAGTGCTTCGAAGGAAAAGTGCAAAGCTGCCTTGTCCGCGAAGAAACGGACCGGCGCAAACCGGCCCAACACGACCGACCGCTAAACGACGATCGCCGATCGTGTGACGAAACACCCAATTGCTCGGAGCGGTGTGGCGCCTGACATTGGTGTCGTGAATCACCCTCGCTCCTCGCGTCAAAGGTACCGCGGGTTCGTCGAGGACTACAAGCACCGGCGGCTCGACGACTCGATTGCGTCGGGCACTACCAGTCAGAACGGACAAGCGCCGGACGCTGCTGCCATCGAACGCCGTGGCAAGCGTCGCCAGTACGTCCGCGAATACCTGCGATGGCTACGACCCTATCGATACGCGGTCGTCGGCCTGTTCCTGCTCGCGCTCCTGACCGCGGGCCTGCAGATGATCGAACCGCTCTTCATGCGGTTCATCATCGATCACGTCCTGCTCGATCGCGACCTGGACGCGGCCGCGCGCCTCACGCGCCTCAATCTGGCTGGCGGGTTGTTCGTCGTGGTGATCGTGCTGTCGAATCTCGTCAACCTGACGAAGGATTACCGCCAGCGACTGCTGAACGTGAAGGTGATGCTGTCGCTCCGGCGGGCAATGTTCGAGCGGCTCCTGCACCTGCCACTGCCGAAGCTGTGGGACATGAAGACGGGCGGCATCCTGTCGCGCCTAACGGGTGACGTCGACACGACCACCGGGCTTATGCAGATGGCGCTCGTGTCGCCGGCGATCTCGGTCATCCGACTGGTCATCGCGATCGGCGTGCTGATGGCGCTCAACTGGCGGCT
>DATCGG010000145.1:0-4174 GCA_036509075.1 Gemmatimonadaceae bacterium | reverse complement strand
CCTGCCGGAACCAGGCGGGCGTGATCGATCCGACGATCCTCGCTTCGCCGCTCGCGGGCGCACGGTCGCCGATGATCGTGGCGATGAACGACGACTTCCCCGCCCCGTTCGGCCCGACGAGGGCGACGAAGTCGTTGCGTCGCAGCACGGCCGAGAAGTCCTCCACCAGCACGCGGCCGGGAACTTCCACCGTCAGGTCGTCGATCGCGACGACCTGATCGCCGCCGCGCTCGGCGACTTCGAACTTGAGATCCATCGCCGCGGGATCGCCCGGTGGGGGCGCGAGGCGCGGCAGGCGCTCGAGGCGCTTCCGCTTCCCCTTCGCCTGGAAGGAGTTCACCCCGGCGATGTTCCGCCGGATGTACTCCTCTTCCTTCTTCACGTACGCGCGCTGCTTCTCGAGCTCACGCTCGCGCGAAAGGCGTCGCTCGGCGCGCTGCGGAACGAACTGGCTGTAGTTGCCCTTGTACGACTCGCTCGTGCGCGCTTCGACGTGCAGGATGTGCGTGCAGATGGCGTCCATGAACGCACGATCGTGCGATACCACGATGACCGTTTCGTTCGCGTCGTGGAGCCATTCCTGGAGCCACGTCGTGGTGTCGAGGTCGAGGTGGTTTGTGGGTTCGTCGAGAAGCAAGAGGTCGGCGGGCGCGATGAGCTGCGCCGCAAGGCCGACGCGTCCACGCTCTCCGCCCGACAGTGTGGAGATGGGGCGCGTCTTGGACTCTTCAGCATCGAAGCCCAACCCCTGAAGCACCGCGTCGACTCGCGCGTGATAGATGTATCCGCCAAGGTCGGCGAAGCGCTCCTGGTCGTGACCGAACCGCTCGAGGAACGCGTCCGTCACGCGCTCGCCCAGCTCACCGAGCGTGATCGCTTGTTCGGCGATGCGTTTCTCGAGAGCGATCACCTCGCGCCATGCAGCCGCGCCTGCCTCCCAAACCGTAGTCGCACCTTCGAATGCGCGGTGCTGGTCGAGCAGCGCATGCCGGAGTCCGGGCCTGCGTGCAACGCTCCCCACCGTCGGCTGGAGTTCCCCGGTGATGAGTCTGAAGATCGACGTCTTGCCGGCGCCGTTGCGTCCGATGATGCCCCACCGGTCGCCCTCGGCGACGGTGAAGGTGATGTTTTTAAACAGTTCGGTGGCGCCGAACGAAACGCCGATGTTGGAAAGCGAGAGAAGAGTCACGCAGAGCCCGGAGTGGTAGAGCAATAGTTGCGCGGAATGCGATGCGCCGTAGGAAAGCTAGACGCGTGTACGCGTGGACCGCTTGCGATCGGCCACGTGCGGCCACACCGTAGCGCGCACTACCCTCCGCTCCCCCGTGACATGCGTCCAACGTTGCCAGATCGAAGGCAGTTTCTGCATACCGTTGCCGGTGGCGCCGTGGTCTCACTCCTGCCGAGGGGCGTTCCGGCTCCCGAGCGGGCGATGGTGGCGGACGAGTTCCTTCTTACTAAAGGACTCGCGTATCTCAACACCGGAACGATCGGTCCGTGCCGCCGGGCGACGATCGACGCGATGCAACGCGCGTGGGAGACGCTTGAAGCGAACCCCGTCGCACACTACGGCCGCGACGCGGGCCAACCGCTGATGGAAGACACTCGCACAGTCGCAGCGCGATTCCTTGGCTGTGACCTGGGCGAGCTCGCGGTGACCACGAGCACTACCACTGGCATGAACGCGATCGCGCAGGGACTGCGCCTCGCTCCCGGCGATCGTGTGCTGCTGCCCGACCAAGAGCACTCGGGCGGGCTCCACTGCTGGCAGTACCTCGCTCGACATCACGGGGTGCAACTCGACGTCGTTCCGATTCCGCGGGGAGAATTCGACGCGGATGCAATCGTGAGCGCGTTCGCGAAGGGCATTCGCACCGGCACGCGGGTCATCAGTGTGAGCCACGTGTTCTCCTCGACGGGTCTTCGTATGCCCATCGCGGAGTTGTCGGCGCTGGCGCGTTCGCGCGGTGTGTTATGCGTCGTCGACGGCGCGCAGTCGGTGGGCGCAATTCCCGTGAACGTTCGCGAGCTTGGGTGTCACGCATACGCAACCAGCGGCCACAAATGGCTGATGGGTCCCAAGGGCACGGGCCTCTTGTTCATCGCTAAGGACGCGCAGACGGCGATCCGCCCCATGGCGTTCGAGCAGAGCTACCAGACGTACGACGGCAATGGCAACGGAGTCGTGAATTTGCCCGCGCTGCTCGGCTTGAGCGAGGCAATCCGTTTTCTCGACAAAGCGGGCATGGCGAAGGTGGAGGCGCACAATCTCCAGCTGCGCAACGCGCTCGCCGACCGCTTGCGCCCTATGGACGGTCTCACGCTAGTCAGCCCGCCGGCGGGCGCGCTCGCGTCACCGCTGTTGACGGCACTCCTCGCGGAACGATTCAACCGCAACACCGTCTCGCGCCTGTTGCTCGAACGACACCAAGTCGCCATTCGCCCGACGCATCCGGAGTTTGGCTTCAACGGAATTCGCTTCTCGATCCACGAGTTCAATACGATGCAGGACGTGGAGCGGTCCGCAGAGGCTGTGCGGCGCGAGCTCATGGCCTAGCGGCGCGCCGGTAGCCAGCTCGCCACCGGTCAGCCACGATCACGCGCTCAGCCGACCCCAGGCGCTCGTCTCATCGAGTACGGTCGCCGCGGGCTCATCGTCGCTCTCGACCACATGAATTTCAAGGCGTTCCTCATCCCACCGCGATCCCACGCACGCGAAGTATGTCGCGATTGCGGCATCGGGATCTCGCGCTTCGATCAGACTGCGAACTCGCGCCGCTGCGCGCGGCCAGAGCACATGATCGGCTCGACGCAGAACGTAGTCGACGAGCGCCGTCGTTATTTGCTCCGGCCGCCGAGCAGCCACGACCAATCTCGCGCCGTCCTCCGCTTGAACGACCGCGACAATCGTCGGCGAGCACTCCGCCGCGCGGACGATCATCGCTTTTGACTCGCCGTCGCAGTCGCGCGGCCGAGCGTGGACGTTGGCACACCAGTCGGAGCGGATGCCAGCAGGGACTTGGCGAGCACCATTCCCGTGCCCATGGCGATCACGCCCATGAGCAAGTGCACCAGCCGGATGACCCAGTGGTTCGGCCCAATCAGAACGCGGCTCTGCATCGCGCCAAAGGCCGCCAACGCCGGTCCCCAAACGAATACGAAAACCGCAAATAGCCTGCGCGTTCGAGTCATGAAGGCTGCAGCGGCAATCGCCCAGAGTGCGAGCACCAAGATGGAGCCGACAGCCATATGAAGCGGAATGTACCTGAGAGCATATCCTGACCAGAAGAGAATCCCGCCCACGAGCTGCACGAGACCGGCGATTCGCACGATCAGAAGACAGATATTCAGTATTGTTCGCATAGTCGTTGATTGCCGTTTGTCACATTCTCGGGAGCTCCGTTGTCATCTATAGGACACGGCGCGAGACTGACATGTGACGGAGGATGCGTGACGAACGAACCAGCGTGGCTGGCGGAACAATTCGAGCAGCACCGGAGCCATCTGCGGAACATTGCGTACCGGGTGCTTGGCTCCGTGAACGACGCCGACGACGCCGTTCAGGATGCGTGGCTGCGCGTCAGCGCCGCGGACGCGGGCGAGATCGTGAATGCTCGCGCGTGGCTCACGACCGTGGTTGCACGGGTCAGTCTGAACATGCTTCGATCGCGCAACGTGCGACGCGAAGAGCTCATCGACAATGAAGAGTTCACTCGCATCATGCGGAGCGATGACACGGAAACGTCACACGAGGCGGAGCTCGCGGATTCCGTCGGGCTCGCGCTCCTCGTCGTGCTCGAGCGGCTCACGCCCGCGGAGCGGCTCGCGTTCGTGTTGCACGACATGTTCGATCTCCCATTCGATGAGATTGCCCCAATCGTCGGCCGATCCGCGGAGGCAGCGCGTCAGCTGGCGAGTCGAGCCCGACGGCGAGTGCGCGGCACGGGCGGCGCCGCGGATCCCGATCTCGAGCGACGAAGACGGATCGTTGGTGCATTTCTGTCGGCGTCGCGAAGTGGCGACTTCAGCGCGCTCCTTGCTCTGCTCGATCCGGACGTTGAGCTCCGCATCGATCCTGTCCTGCAGCGTCCCGGACACCGCGAGATTCGCGGCATCAAAGCGCTCCGCGGCGGTGCAATGGCGTTCTCGCGCGCCGCGCGCTTCTGCCGTGTCG
>DATCGG010000144.1:0-8066 GCA_036509075.1 Gemmatimonadaceae bacterium | reverse complement strand
GCGTGGGGCTCAAGCGCGGCCATCCGCCGCATGGGTTCTCGGACTACCTGAATGGCGCGCGCGGGCTTCGTGAGGTCATCCTTCCAACGGCGCTGCCATGGCTTCGCGTCATGCTCGCCGGCACCGTGAGCGACGCAGCCGACCACGGGACGTACCACGCGCTCGTCGCCGAAACCGATCTGTTAAAGGAGCTTCTCACCGCGGCGCGCGAGCGTTGCGACGTGGTCATCGTGGACACGCCGCCTGGGCTCGGACCCATCGTGCACAAGGTCCTCGAGGCCAGTCAGCATGTGATCGTGCCGTTGCAGTGCGAGCCGCTCGCATTACAAACAACGCCGCAGATTCTTCGGGGTATTCAGGATATCGTACGGATGAATGATGAGCTGACGCTCGATGGCATCCTGTTGACCATGTACGAGCGAGAGAACCCGGCGTGCGAGCGAGTGGCGCAGTATGTGAGATCGCATCTTGCGGCAAACATGGTATTCGATGTGGTCATTCCGCGCACGATCGCCTCGACCGAAGCATTCGCCGCGGGGCAGCCGGTCGTGCTTCGCGAGCCGGCGGACGCGGCATCTCAGGCGTACGTGAACCTGGCGACGGTGCTCGCCCACCGATTCGAGTGAAGCGCCTACTGACCGTACTCGCCGTGGCGTTCGGTGCTGCCTGCACCCAAGTCACGACCGACCCTAACGCGATAGTCGCGGTGCGGTTCGAAGGCTCCGCGTATCCGTCGATCGTTGCCGACGACTCGCTGCGCGACTCGCTCGGTGCCTTGCAGCCGCTGCGCGCGACAGGGCTCAACTACAAGGGCGAGCCGATCGAGGGCGCGGGGTTCGTCTTCTCGAGCCCCGACACCGTGTTGCGCGTGTACGAGACCGGCGACGTGTTCGCCACGCGCAGAAAGGCCGATGCGACTCCGGCGCGCGTATTTGCGACTGCGGGGAAGCTTCAGAGCGTGCCGGACTCGCTCTTCATCGTGCAGCGTGCCGACTCGATGAAGGCCGTCAAGCAGGTCGATACCGCACTGTTTTCCCCCGGGATTGGCGCCGCCACAGCGGAAAGCTCACCGACGTTTCAAGTGTTCGGCGACACAGTCGCAGGACAGCCAAAGGCTCCAGTACGCAAGTGGCTCCTGTCGCTGCAGCTGCGATACAAGGGCACCACGATTGCCACTACCGATACCAGCTTCGCATTCACCTTTGAAAGGTCCGGCGGGACGACGAATGCCGTACGCGTGCAGATGATCGTCGATACCACGGACGACAGCGGCATCGCGGGCCATCGCGTCTTCGTGCGGAATCTGGACCAGGCTGAAGACAGCATCTACCTCATCGCGACCGTTCGACAGCGTAAGGCGAACACGGAACCCCTCCGGGACTCGACGCTTGTCATCATTCGTCCGGCACCTCCAACCGCAGCGCTCGGACGAAAATGACCCACGCAGGAGCGACCGCAGGTTCGACTTCGTCGTCTTCTCGCCCGCAACCGGAGACGCCGATGTACGCTCGCGGTGGACCACGCCCGCAGCCCGGGACGTTGAACCAGCTCCTGTTCGAGGCCGTCGAGAAATACAACAAACCTGACGCAATGCAGGTCCGCGTCGGCGAGCAGTACACGTCGATCTCACACGCCACGCTGCTGGAGCGCGTTCGCCGGGTGAGCTACGGCCTTCGCGAGATCGGCATCCAACGCGGCGACCGCGTCGCGCTCCTGTCCGAGAACCGGCCGGAATGGGCAATCGCGGACTTCGCGTGCCTGACGAGTGGCGTCACGGACGTTCCGCTGTACCCGAGTCTTCCCGCGGAACAGCTCGCGTACCCGCTGCGGGATTCCGGCGCGGTGGCCATCTTCGTCTCGTCAGAAGCGCAGGCCGCGAAGATCGCGGCCATACGGGGCGAAGTGCCTACGCTCAAGACCGTCATCGTGTTCGACCGTTCAGCGGCGAACAGCGCGGACATGACGCTCGAATCACTGGAGGGCCGCGGCGCGACGGGCGATTCTCCGGCGCGTACCGCGGAGTTCCGCGCCGAGGCGCTGCGGGTCAAGCCTAACGACCTGGCGACGATCATCTACACATCCGGCACGACGGGAGAGCCGAAGGGCGTGATGTTGTCGCACGACAACATCTACTCGAACGTCGCCGCGACGCGGCACGCGATCGTCATGCGCGGCGACGACGTGTCGCTCAGCTTCCTGCCGCTGTCGCACATCCTGCAGCGGATGGGCGACTACTGGTTTCTCGCGACCGGCACGAGCATCGCGTACGTCGACTCGTTCGACCTGGTGCCGCTGGCGATGGGGCAGGTTCGTCCGACCATCGCGATCTCCGTCCCTCGTCTGTACGAGAAGATGTATGCGCGCGTGCTGGAGAACGCGCTTGCCGGCGGCGCCGTGAAGAAGCGCATCTTCTTCTGGGCGCGCGGCGTCGCCGATCGCTGGGCGGATCAGAAGCTCGCGGGGCGTGAGCCACGCGGACTGTTGGCGCTGCAATACCGCCTCGCGCAGAAGCTCGTGTTTTCGAAGCTCAAGGCGCGGACCGGCGGGCGCCTGCGGTACTTCGTGTCGGGCGGTGCCCCGCTCGCTCCGGAGATCAACAAGTTCTTCTACGCCGCGGGCCTCGTCATTCTCGAGGGATACGGGCTTACCGAAACGTCTCCCGTGATCGGCGTGAACACCCCGGACAACTTCCGGATCGGGACGATCGGCAAGCCCATCGATGGCGTCGAGGTGAAGATCGCGGAGGACGGCGAGATCCTCACGCGCGGCCCGCACGTCATGCAGGGCTATTACAACAAGCCCGACGCGACCCGTGACGCGATCGACGACGATGGCTGGTTCAAGACCGGCGACATCGGCGTCATCGAGGATGATTTCATCCGCATCACCGACCGCAAGAAAGACATCATCGTCACCGCCGGCGGCAAGAACATCGCGCCCCAGCCGATCGAGAACGTCGTCAAGACGAACAAATACGTGAGCCAGGCGGTGATGATCGGGGACAAGCGGAAGTTCCCGGTGATGCTCGTCGTACCGAACTGGGACAATCTCGAAAAGTGGGCAAAGGTCAAGAACATTCTGTGGACCGATCGCGCGCAGCTGCTCGCGATGCCCACGGTTCACGCAAAGATGGAGAAGGAGGTGCAGTCGAGGTTCGAGGGGCTCGCGCACTTCGAGACGCCGAAGAAGATCGCGCTGCTCGAGCACGACTTCTCGGTGGACTCCGGTGAGCTCACGCCCACGCTCAAGGTCAAGCGGCGGGTGATCGATCGGAACTACAAGACCGTCATTGACGGTCTCTACACCGACTGACGCCGACCGACACGCGCCTCACGATGTTCATCGAGCTGGTGGACTCCCTGCGGTGTCTCGAGCCACATGACGAGACATGGCTCGTCGCAGCGGCCAGCCGCATGGCGGGCCGGCACCTCGTCGAGGGCGTGCTGGGGTGTCCGGTGTGCCGCCGCGAGTACGCGGTCCGGGATGGCACGGCGTGGTTTTCGGCACGGCAGCCTGACGCCGCGAATCGGAGCCTAACGACGATCGCGGCGGACTCCGACCCCGCGCACATGACCCGCACAGCGGCGCTGCTCGACCTCAGCCAACCGGGCGGCATCGTCGTGCTGGGTGGGTCGTGGACGGCGTACGCCGATGCGGTCGCCGAGCTCGGAGTGGCGCACGTCGTCGTGCTCGACACGAAGGCGAGTGAGTCGAGTGTTCAGGAAGTCTCGTCCATCGTGGTTGACGACCGGCTGCCCTTCGGATTCGCCGCGCTGCGCGGCGTCGCAATCGACGGCAGCGGGGCATCGGCCGCTTTGCTGGCCTCCGCCGCATCGTCGCTGCGGAGTCGCGGCCGTCTCGTTGCGCCGTCGGACGCGGCGGTGCCCGACGGCGCGGAGGTGCTCGCTCGCGACGACCGGGTCTGGGTTGCGGAGCGGACCGTCGTCGCGTCGCCTCCCATTGCCCTGCGTTCCGTACGACGTTAGGCGCTAGCTGCGAGACAGCCGCAGCTCGTCGATGTTCACGTCGGCCGGCTGGGTGAGGACGTACACGACTGCGTCGGCGACGGCTTCCGGTCGCAGCATCTGCGCGCGCGGCGTAAACCCCTCGCGGTTATCGGGGTCGATCGCGTCCCAGAGCGGCGTGTCGACCTGCGCCGGCGACACGAGCGTGGCGCGAACGCCAGAGCCGCGTGTCTCGGCTCGCAGCACCTCGTGCAGCGCTCGCGCGCCGTACTTGCTCGGTGCGTAGCTCGCGTTGCCGGGGAAGATCGCCCGGTCTGCGATCGAGCCCATCGTCACGATGTGGCCGGCGTGACGGCCTTTCATCGATGGCAAGAACGCGTGGATGAGTCGAAACGGAGCGACCAGGTTGATGTCGAGCGCGGCGGCGAAGGCTCCCGGGTCGAGCGCGTCCACGGGGGCCAGCGCGAACGCCCCCGCGTTGTTGACGAGCACATCGGGCGCACCACCGAACGCGTCGGTAATCGTGCCAACGGCGCGGCCGACGGCCGCGCCATTCGCGAGATCGCACGTGACCGGGAGCGCGCGCGGCCCCAGCGACTCCGCTTCAGCTCGAAGCGTGGCGGCCGTGCGCGCGATCATGGCGACGCGGGCGCCGGTATCGTGCAGCCGGCGAGCGATCGCCAGCCCGATGCCCCGCGATGCCCCGGTGACCACCGCCGTGGTGCCCGTTAGGCGGCCCGCCCCCGCGCGAGCGTCAGGCACCTTCGTATTCGACGTAGTTGTTCTCGGTCTCCCACAACCGCAAGCGACGCAGCCGGCCGGGCGCCACGTGGCGTTCGAGCACACGCCAGCAGGCCACGACGATGTTCTCGGCGGTCGGGTTCACGCCGCGCATGAACTCGACGTCGACGTTCAGATTGCGATGGTCGACGCGGTCGATCACTTCATGCTGAACGATGGACTTGAGACGACCGAGGTCGATCACGTAACCCGTGCGCTCATCGATGGGTCCTTCGACCGCAACCTCGAGGACGTAGTTGTGACCGTGCCAGTTCGGATTGTTGCACTTGCCGAAGAGGGCTTTGTTTTCCTCGTCGGACAGTGCGGGATTGTGCAGGCGGTGCGCCGCATTGAAGCGGAGCCGTCGCGTCACGGTAACGATCGGCATCGTGGTGATCGAAGTCGAAGGCGTGCCGCGGCACGGAGCTCGCGGTCGCTTGAGTCAACGCATGCGGGTCGGTAAGTTGCCCGCCGGAACGCGAGAAAGCCCCGCGGTTGACCGCGGGGCTTTCAAAGGTGGAACGAAGAGGGTTTTTTGAAGCCCAGTCGAATACATAAGGTCCTCACCGTGCCTCCCGCCGTCCCCGCACTGGGGCATGGCGTCAACACCGCTGTCGAACCCGCTCGGTGGACTTGTTGGCTCAAAAACGTAGTCTCTTCGCCCCGAAGCAAATTGCTTAACGCGATTCCTTGGGCGTATTGGCTCACGCAACCTACTGGCTGATCGGAACGCGGTCAACTCATGGATATCGGGATTCTCGCGGGCATCGGAATGCTCATCGTTTGGGGCATCGCAACGTTCGCATTCGAGGCGCCAGGCTGGATTCATCTGCTGCTCAGCGTCGGCGTGTTCCTCATCATTTACCGCATCGTCGTGCGTGGAACGCCCGGCGTGGATACGACGACCAAGAAGCAATGAACGCCACATCCGGCGATACGTTTCAGCAATGCAGCCGGGTGACTCGGTGTCGGTAACCGACGACACCGGTTTTCTCGCGGGGACGGCGTTCCGCGCGCACTGTATGGAGATCGTTCGGTTGCTCGACGCGGCGCAGACACGCCGCGGCTTCGACACGACTGATGCCCAGGCCGCCGTGGAACAGTGCGCACGCGACGCGCGCGCCGCCGGCGTACTCCCAGAGAAACTCATCGTCGAGCTCAAGCGGCTCATGCGCGACGTGGCGCTGCCGGAGATGCGCGCGTGGTATCGATCAGTGCTGACCGACCGCGTGATCGTGTGGGCAATCGAGGCGTTCTATGGGATCGGCGCAGATGACAGCCGAGCACCGGCGGATAGCGACCGGCGTTAGGCATGCGGGCCGGGTCAGGATTTTGGACGCTTCGCCTTCCCTTCGTGCTCGAGCACGGCCGTGCGGCGCTCGACCTCGCGCAAACGATAGCAGTCCCACACGAACTGCGCTCGGATCCAGAATTCCGCCTCGACGCCGAGCGCCGCTTCAAGCTGAAGCGCGGTTTCGGCCGTAATGCCCTCCTCTCCGCTGAGAATACCGCGCACTTTCGCAATGGGCACGCCCATGCGCTGTGCGAGAGCGGCCTGCGTGAGCCGGCCCGTCTTGATGAACTCCTCACGCAGAATCTGCCCTGGACGCTCGGGTGGCTGCGACGTGGGAACGCGGACGGAAAGAATCAAAATGACGGGATGGAAGGTTGGCCTGGCGGGAGAGGATTGTGGCGCGGCCTAAGTCAGAGCGGAAGGCCTTGCGCGCAGCGCTCCGCCTCACCGGCCTCGGGCTTGTCTCCGCGATCGCATCATGCCCTCTCGCGTTCACGAGCACGATCCTGATGAATCCGCTGCTCGGTCGGCTGGAGGCCAAGTACGGTGTGGAGCTCACCGGCCATTCGGGACCGGCCGACTGGATCTTCGCCCTCATGTTTGGCGTAACCACCGTCATCCTGTTCACGGTGCTTGTGCTCGCGACGCGTACGCGCTCCACCGACAGCGCCAAACGGGTATCACCCGAATCGGCCCAGGCAGGCGACGTGACGCCGTGAGGGTTGCGGCGATGTTTGCCTCACACCATCATGGCCAGCGTAGGGCTATGGAACCCGGAGTCACGATGCGTACGATCGGCATCAGCCTGATCGCCACGCTCCTCGCCACGGAGGCCGTGTCGGCGCAGGTGCGCGCCGATCCAGGAGTCGAGATCGGCAACCGCATTGCCGTGCGGGTCAACGTGACACTCGCGGACGAGGAGACCCCGTACTCGCCGGCGCGAGATGTCGCGCTGGCGTTCGCGCGCGCGGGGGCCGATACGGTCGTCGCCCGCACGGACGAGGCGGGGGTCATCACCGTGCTTCTTCCGAAGGGTGACTACATCGTCAGCACGCGGCAGCCCTATCAGTGGAAGGGCAGCTGGTTCACGTGGAGCGTGCCGATCAGTGTACGCACCGACATGCCGACCGTCGAGCTCAATCGCGCGAACGCGCGTGTGGACCGGCATGGCGCACGTGGCGACAAGAACACTGCCGGAGGCCAGGTACAGAACACCGCCGCAGCCAGTGCACCGGCGCCGCAGTCGACCGACGTTCGCAGCGAGAACGACGCGCTTCCCTGGCTCTCGATCGAGGCCGGAGGGGAAGGCGGCCTAACGCGGATCGATTCGGAGAACGGGTCCGACGCCGGGTTCGGCGGGTCGGCGTCGTTCGTCGGCGGGCTGGGCCCGGTTGCGCTGGCCCTCGGCTATCGGTACACGAGCGTTCGGTACGGGAAGGATGTCGACAACGGCACCATGCGCAGCGGGACTCTCGAGTTGCGCTACCATTTTCGCCCGGGGGCCTCGCCGGTGCGGCCGTACATCGGTGCCGTCGCAAGCCTCGGCCAGTGGGACGACCCGACGTCGCTGACGGACGAGCACTCGGATATCCACATGTTCGGCGGTACGGCTGGCGTGCAGTTCGGACTGGCGACCAGTGTGCGTCTGCACCTGGCGGCCACGGTTGCTGGCACGCGCATCAAGGATCCAGCTGACGAGTCGAGCAGCGGACTGTTCGCGACGATGAACCTTGGACTGACATTCGACATCTTCTCGCCGGCGAGGTAGCAGCCGGGCGCTGGCGGCGGCGCTCGTTAGGCATCGCGCGAGGGTGGGTGGAAAACGCAACGAGGGCTCACTACGGCGGTGAGCCCTCGCTGTCGTTCGTACACATCGTCCGTTCGCCTTCACGGCAGGGCGACGACCCCCAAACCGAACGGTCGCAGCAATGCGAATGCCAGTGGTCGGTCCAATTGGGCGAGGCCGAAAAAAGAAAAGGCCCCGGGTCGTGTCATCGGGCGGTGTTCTCTACGGCGGGGTGGCGATC
>DATCGG010000143.1:0-42234 GCA_036509075.1 Gemmatimonadaceae bacterium | reverse complement strand
CCGCGCGTCGAGCGAGCACGATGGCCGGAATGAACGAGACGATGATCGATACGACGACGATGAGCCAATCGAGCGACGTCAAACGCATCTGTCGGGAATCGGGAAATGGGGAATCGGGAGCCCTCTACCGGGATGAGCGCGCCGAACGAGGGGACAGTACCTCACGGCGTCAGTTCGAGCGTCAGCACCTCGAACGGCTGCAAGTCGATTCGCTGCGACTGCGTTTTGATGAACTGACTTGGAATCATGCGTCCGGGCGCCGCCGGGAACGCATTACGCGCCTTGTACACACGCGGCGCATCCGGCGGCAGCTCGAACGCCTCCTGCACGTCGATCGCCATTGCCTGCACCTTGTCGCTCGGGTTCCTGATCGTGATGATCCCGCCGCGCGCCGCCCACGACGCCCACCCGTACGGCTGCAGCACGGCCGGATCGCCGCCGATCCAGTGCGTGTCCACGAGTGTGCCCGCGTTGCGACGCGACCACTTCGCCGACTCCGCGAGCACATCCCAGTTCGCCGTCTTGAGCAGCGTTGGCGTGACGTACATCTCCTGAAGCTGCGTCCCGGAGCCGAAATACGAGCGCACTTCCGACGGGAAATCGTTCTGCGGGTCGATCTCCAGGTTCTTCGCCGATCGCGCGAAGATGAGCCCGTGCAACATCAGGGAGTTGATCGGGAAGAGCGGCCCGCGCCTGACGACGTTGGCGAACGTTTGCGCATCCCGGTAGGTGATCCATTGCTGGCGCTTCGAGCCGATGCCGGCGAACTCGTGGTCCTCACCGTCGCGCCAGATCGAGTCCGCCCAGCGAAGCCAGAACGGAGATGGATAGGTACCCGTCGTGAGGTTCACGTAGAGGTCCGGCTTCTCGCGGCGGAGCGTCTCGATGAGCGCGATCGCCGCCTCGAAGTCGCTGCCGAATGCGCTTCCGGGGAACGCGCGGTCGGCGTTGCCCGTGCCGTCGAACTTGAACTGATTCACGCCATAGCGGCGGATCATCGTCAGGCAGGTGTCGAGGAAGCGCCGGTAGTAGACTGGACCGGACAGCGCGAACCCGCCGGCGTTCGTCTCGAACCCCTTGGCCTTGCCATTCGTTAGGCGATCCTGCTTCGGCTTCCCGTAGCCGCCCCACGGAGACATCCAGACGCCGGGGGCCGCGCCGTAGCGCGCAGCCGCTTCGCGTACGCCAGAGAAGCCGCGCGGGAATCCGCTGTGAAAACCCCAGAGCGTCTTCGGATCGTCCCACCCGTCATCGAACAGGAACGAGTCGAGCTCGACACCACGTCGGCGCTGCAACTCCTCGCCGAACGCCTTAATGACCGCGAGCGCCTCGGCCTCGTTGAACTTCGAGAAGTAGCCAAGGTCGTACCACGAGTTGTAATGCAGGAACGGCCGGTACGGATGCGCACGCTCGCGTTCTACGTACGCCAGGAAATCGCGCCGGAGTTGGCCCGCGCGCGTCGTCCCGATCACCGAAGAGAGCTGCAGCGTCGTCGACGCGCGCAGCGGAAGCTCTCGTACGATCGACGACCGAACGCGCGCGCCATCGACCGCATTCACGGCCAGCGGATGCTCGGCCGAGGCGTACCAGCGGTCGATGATGATCGGGCTGCCCTTCACGCTCCCGATGATCGTCGCGCCGGGCGCCGGAAGATCGACGAGCATGATCTCCCGGACGCGGATGTCCTTCGACGACTGAATCGTCAGCTCTTGCCGGATGTATCGCGCGCCGTCGCGGAGCTCGGCGCGCCAGCTCACGGCGAGTCGCCGCGCGAAATCCTCGAGCTGCACCGTGACCTGGCGACCGGGCAACCGCTCGGCGAGCCGGGAGGCGCCGGCGGTCGTCGCGATCGCCGCGACGCGTGGCGTGCCGACCACACGCATCTCGCTCGCCCGGATTGGCTCACCGTCCCCAAGAATGATCGTGAACACGTCATCGGGGACCCGGAGCACGGCGCCGTTCGGTTCGGCCAGCCGGAGGAAATGCAGGTGACCGGCGTCCACGTTCCACTGCGCCGCGATGGCAGCGTTCGACAGCGCGAGCGTCTGTGTCCGCTGCGAGCCGGTGGCCTGGAGCGCAGGATCCCCGATGCCTAACGCCTCGTCAACCGTGGCGGAGCTGGCGCCCGGGACCCAGACGCCGCGAGCCACCAAGGACGCCGCGCCGAGCCCAATGCCGGCCCTGGTCCCGCGCTCGAGAAACGCGCGCCTGTTCATCGATTCCCGATTCCACATTCCCGATTCCCTATCGCTCCGAGTGGACGCAAACTTGATTCTGATGTCCCGGTCGATCAATGTCGGACCTTCGCCCTATCCTCTCGCACCGACATTCCTATGGGCTCCCACTCCTCCTCCCTCATTCGGCGCGTCGCCTGCATTGGCATTGGCAGTGCGGCGCTCGTCACAGTCATCATGCATGACGCCAACGCGCAGCCATCCACGCGATGGCCGATTCACGCGACGGACCGCCCGCAACCTCGCGTCGTCAAGCCGCCGGCGAACAGCTGGACGGTCGCCCCGCCCGCGGATGCGACGGTGCTGATCGGCACCGACCTTTCTCGATGGCAGAAGGAGGGAGGCGGCGCGCCCGGCTGGAAGGTCGAGCAGGGATATGTGGAGGTGGTGCCCGGCGCTGGAGGGATCGTCTCGCGCGACGCATTCGGGGACGCGCAGCTGCACGTGGAGTGGATGGCGCCACTGCCCGCGGTGGGCGAGAGTCAGGAGCGCGGTAACAGTGGTGTCTTCCTCATGGGGCGGTACGAGGTGCAGGTGCTGGACTCGTACGAGAACCAGACATATCCCGACGGCCAGGCGTCGGCGATCTACGGACAGTTTCCACCGCTGGTGAACGCCAGTCGCCCGCCCGGCGAGTGGCAGACATACGACATCATCTTCCACCGCCCGCGGTTCGATGCGGCGGGCAAGGTCACGAGTCCGGCGCGGTTCACGGTCCTGCACAATGGGGTCCTGGTGCAGGACAACGTGGTGTTGTCCGGACCGACGGCGCACCAGAGGCGGCCACCGTACGAGAAGCATGAGGACCGCCTGCCGTTATCGCTCCAGGATCACGGGACGAAAGTTCGGTATCGGAATATCTGGATCAGAGACCTCGAGAAACCGTAGGGCGTTCCCCGCCAGGTCAGCACTTCTGCGCAACGAGAATCAAGCACAGACGAGGGGACAGCGATGACCATGCACGATCTGCGAACCGCGCTAATCGCCATCTCCACGATCGGCCTTCTCGTTAGGCCCGGTGCGGGAGCGGCTCAGACCGCACCGCACGCTCAATCGCAGCCTCAGATCGTCGGGGACCTCGTCGACGTCAGCGAAGATTTCGAGAAACCCGACCAGCTCCACTTCGTCGGGCGCCGCGTCACACAGTTCGACGCGTCCACCGGCGCGGGCCTCCTCCAATGGGAACGCTACACCCGCCAGCCGAGCTACTCCTTCAATAAGATGGACGTCGGCTACTCGCGTGCCGAGGCGACCGAATTTCCCGGTACGGAGTACGACCGCGACCCCGCCCTGCCGTTCGAGATCACCTTCGTCAGCCCGCGCACCGTACGGCTGCGGTTCTTCACGCGTGATCTCCCACCCGACGCGCGCCGCGACACCGACTCGCTCATGCTCGCCGGTCCTGTGCCAACCGACCGCTCGTGGCGCGCCGAGGGCGGGGACAGCGTCGTGCGCTATCGCGGCGCGTTCGGCGAGCTTCGGCTGATCCGGAATCCGTGGCACATCGAGCTGTACGACACGACCGGGAAGCTGCTGACACGCACGCAGACGTTAGGCGACCCGGCATCGTTCCAGCCGTACACGCCCTTCTCGTTCGTCCGTCGAGCACGCGATCTCGGCCGGAGTACCGCCGCCACGTTCGAGCTGCAACACGACGAAAAGATTTTCGGGACCGGCGAGTCGTTCACGCGGCTCAACAAGCGGGGCCAGAAGATGGTCATGTACCTGCGCGACGGTCAGGGCGTGCAGAACTACCGTCAGTACAAGGCGATTCCGTTTTTCCTGAGCAGCAACGGCTACGGCATGTTCGTGCACACGAGCGCGCCCGTTACGTTCGACTTCGGCCACGACTTCGACCAGCACACCGTCATCTACACGGGCGACGAGGTGCTCGACCTCTTCATCTTTCTCGGCCAGCCGAAAGACATTGTCGGCGCGTATACCGCGCTCACGGGACGCAGTCCCGTTCCGCCGCTCTGGTCGTTCGGGCTCTGGATGAGCCGGATCACCTACAAGACGGAGGCGGAGGTGCGGGACGTGGCGGCGAAGCTCCGCCAGTACCGCATTCCCGCTGACGTGCTCCACCTCGATACGGGCTGGTTCGAGACCGACTGGCAGAGCAACTACGAGTTCTCGACCACGCGCTTCACGAACCCGCGCGCCATGATCGCGGATCTCGCGCGCGATGGCTTTCACGTGAGTCTCTGGCAGTACACGTATTTCACGCGCCGGAACAAGATCTGGGACGAGCTCTTTCGCGGCGGCCTCGCCGTTCGCAACGAAGCCGGTGTGATCGGTGAAGAGGACGCAACGCTCGACTTCAGCAACCGAGCCGCCGTGCAGTGGTACGAGGGCAAGCTCCAGAGTCTCCTTGGCATGGGCGTCGGCGTCATCAAGGCGGATTTCGGAGAGGGCGCGCCGCTGACCGGGCTCTATGCATCAGGGCGGACCGGATGGTACGAGCACAACCTCTATCCGGTACGGTACAACAAGGCGGCGTGGGAGGTCACGAAGCGCGCGACAGGCTCCGGCATCATCTGGGGGCGGAGCGCTTGGGCCGGGAGCCAGCGCTATCCGGTGCACTGGGGCGGCGATGCCGAGAACACGAACTCGGCGATGGCGGCGACGCTGCGTGGCGGGCTCTCGTTAGGTCTGTCGGGGTTCACCTACTGGAGCCACGACATCGGCGGATTCGTCAACCGGTCGCCGCGGGAGCTGTACCGCCGCTGGGCACCTTTCGGGGCGCTCTCCTCGCACACGCGCACACACGGTGCACCGCCACGCGAGCCATGGAAGTACGACTCGGCGTTCGTCGTCGATTTCCGGCACGCCATCGAGCTGAAGTACGCTCTCATGCCGTACATCTATGCGCAGGCGAAGGCGTCGTCCGAGAGGGGATTTCCGATGATGCGGACGCTCTTCTTCGAGTATCCCGATGACCCGACGTCGTGGCTGGTCGAGGATGAGTATTTCTTCGGCTCGGACCTGCTCGTCGCGCCGCTCTTCGACGAGGCCGACCATCGCCAGGTGTATCTGCCGCCGGGGACATGGATCGATTACCAGACCGGGCGCGCGTATCCGGGGGCGGCGTGGCACGACATCCGGTCGGGCCAGATCCCGATCGTGCTGCTCGTCAGGCAGAACGCGGCGATCCCGCACATTCCGGTGGCGCAGCATACGGCCGCGATGAACTGGAGCGAGGTCGAGCTGCGTGTGTTCGCCGTTCCCGGGGGAATCGGCGGTCCCATCACCGGGCTGTTTGCGCTGCCGGATGGCGCACTGCAGCAGCTCGAGCTTCGCCCCGCCGCGGGGTCCTACGCGCTCACGCGTGATCCACTCGGCGGCAAGGTCCGCTGGCGCATCACGACCTCCACCGCTCGTCGTTAGGCTCCGACGCCTAACGACGAGCCTTCGCGGGCCCGTGCGCGCCCTGGTACGTGCCCACGAGCTCCGCCTGCTCGAGAATGTGGCCCGCCATGGCCTTCTCGACGTCAGCCTTCTTCGCCCCTGACCCGAGATCACCGAGCGTCGTGTCCAACGCATAGAGCTTGAAGAAGTAGCGATGCCGGCCGATCGGCGGACACGGACCGCCATAGCCCAGCTTGTTCCAGTCGTTCCTCGCCTCGCGCGTGCCCTTCGGTAAGCGGTCTGTCTTCATCCCCTCGGCCAACCCGGTCGCGGACGGCGGAATGTCATACAGCACCCAGTGAACGTAGACCATCTTCGGCGCCTTGGGATCGGGGGCGTCGGGATCATCGACGATGAGCGCGAGGCTCTTCGTTCCCTGTGGGACGCCCGACCACTCGAGCGCGGGCGAGAGGTCGTCATCCTCGCACGTGAACTTGATGGGGATGCCGCCGTTTGGCGCGAACGCGGTCGACTTGATCACGAGAGGCATCGCTTGACCTCGCTGTTCATGGCGCCGAAAGACTCGGCGCGCGTCAAAGTTGAAACCGGCCGCCACGCATCCACGGGCACACGCGTTGCTCGATTGATTCGCTACCAAATCATCGGAGCGATCGGCGCAGAGGGTACGCACGTCACGCAGCGATCGCCGTGCCAGTGAGCAGTCATGATGGAGGGTGGAAATGCCACGAGGAGACAAGAGCGCCTACACGGACAAGCAGAAGCGCCAGGCCGAACATATCGAGGAAGGCTACGAAGATCGCGGCGTACCGGATCGCGAAGCGGAGCGCCGGGCCTGGGCCACCGTGAACGCGATGACGCATGGCGGCAAGAAATCGGGATCGGGTCGCGGACGCAGCGAAAACCACGAGCCTGCTCGCAAGGGCGGGCGCATCGGCGGCCACAGTGTGAGCTCGTCCACGCGCAGCAAGGCAGCGAAGAAGGGATGGGAAACGCGGCGACGCCACGAGCACTGACCACGCGCGAGACGAGCGTCACCGTTCCGGCCGGGTCGGTGACGCTCGAAGGAACACTCGCCATCCCCGATAGCGCGGACGGGGTCATCCTGTTCGCGCATGGGAGCGGCAGCAGTCGTCACAGCCCGCGCAATCGCTATGTCGCGGAAGAGTTGCGGTTTGCCGGGTTTGGAACGCTGCTGCTCGATCTTCTGACGCCGGCGGAGGAAGCCATTGATGACGAGACACGTGAGCTGCGCTTCGACATCGGATTTCTGGCCGATCGGCTCCTGGCCGCCATGCGGTGGCTCTCGGTGGAGAACGCTACGCGCGCGCTGCCGCTTGGGCTCTTCGGCGCGAGCACCGGTGCGGGCGCGGCGCTCGTTGCGGCAGCGCGCGAACCCGGGCGTGTCAGCGGTGTAGTATCACGAGGTGGTCGCCCGGATCTCGCTGGCGCCGAGCTGCCTAACGTGCAGGCTCCGACGCTGCTGATCGTCGGCTCGCGGGACGAGCCCGTGATCGAGTTGAACGAGCGCGCCCGAGCGCAGATGACGGCTCCGGTGGAGCTGGTGATCGTTCGCCGCGCGACCCACCTGTTCGAAGAGCCGGGTACGCTCGAGGAGGTGGCCCGGCTCGCGAGAGACTGGTTCGTTCGACACCTCCGTGGCTCACGAGGAACTCTATGACACGCACTCACACATTCACGAATCGGGTTCGCCTGATCCTATTCGCGGCAGCCGCGCTCGCCGCCGCTGCCTGCGGTCCATTCCATAAGGGTCAGGGCCCGCCGCCGGCTTATCTCATCTTCACGAACGAGTCGCTGGACCAGGCCGACGTCTATGCCGTGTTGTCCGGGAACCAGCCCATTCGCATTGGAACAGTGGCCGCAGGTCGGACCGACACGTTGACGGTACCAACCGAAGTCGTAACGCGCGGCGAGAACGTGAACGTGGTCGCGCGCCTGCTCGCACGTTCGTCGAGGCCGTCGAGTGGCCCGATCCCACTTCACCCAGGCGACCGCTTGGAAGTTCGGCTGCCGATCGATCAGAAGATGCTGGTGGTGTTGCCGACGGGCCAATGATCTGAGGGAAGCGGGAACTGGGAACTGAGGCTCCAAGCGGAGTCACTGTTCCCGGTTCCCCGTTCCCGGTTCCCGCTTTTCCCTATTACCGATTCCCGACGTCAAGCACGAGTGCGCCTCGAACTCCCTCACCACGAGCCACCCTCCCGAGCGCGACGTTTGCGTCCGAGAGCAACATCTCTTCCACCGATGGCTTGAGCTGCATCGCCGCGGCGTCGGCGAGCATCTCCCGCACATCCGCGCGCGTGACGTTCGCCACGCTCTTGATCTCGCGCTCCATCCAGAGGTGCCTCGCATAGTCCAGCGACTCGAGCACACCCTGGTCCGCGCGAGACTTTCGAATCGCGTTGATGACGAGACGCCCGCCGGGGAGAAGACGCTCCAGCGCGCTCACGACCGGCTTCCACGCCGGCGTCGTGTCGATGATCGCGGCCATGCGCTCTGGGGGCTCATCCGCCGTGTCGCCCGCCCATGCTGCGCCCAGCTCGCGCGCGAACTCGCGCTCGCGCGCATTCCGTGCGAAGACGTAGACCGGCGATGCCGGAAAGCGATGCCGCGCGAGCTGCAGCACGAGATGCGCGGACGCACCGAAGCCGGTGAGGCCGAGCGGCTGGCCATCCACGAGCTCGGCGAGGCGTAATGATCGCAAGCCGATCGCGCCGGCGCACAGGAGTGGTGCAGCGCTCGCGTCGGGCAGGGCCGCCGGGATCGCGTGCGCGAAGGCCGCGGGAACGACGACGTACTCCGCGTACCCGCCATTCTCGTCGCAGCCGGTGGACCGAAAGTATGGGCAGAGGTTCTCGCGCCCACTGCGACACCAGGCGCAGCGTCCGCAGGCCGAGTGAATCCATGCGACGCCAACGCGATCGCCAACGTGGAAGTCGTCGACCGCATTGCCGATGGCTTCTACAGTGCCGACAACCTGATGCCCCGGGATGACGGGATATCGCTGTGCCGTTAGGCGGCCCTCGACGATGTCGAGATCCGTCCGACAGACGCCACAGACCGAGACGCGCACGAGTACGTCGCCGTGACTCGGAACGGGCACGGCGACGTCATCGGGATACAGCGGCGAGACGCCGTCGGCCATTCGCGACGGCTCGCGGAGGAGCATTGCTCGCATGCGCAACGTTGCCCCTCCCGGGCACCTCAGGGCCAGTCGGCGAAAAGCAGCTCGGCTGGCCCATCGAACGCCGCGTACATGTCGTCGTCGAACGTTCGGTAGCGCGCACCGTACGCCTGCGCGAAGTGCGCGCCCCAGTCGGGGCGCGACCCGTCGGCATCCGTGAAGCCGTACTCGTTCGCGAGCGTCCACGACGCGAACACCTTGCCCGACTTCGCCTTTACATGAGGGTCCGCTGCCAGCGCGGCGATGGCGCGCCCAACATAGAGCGGTGACTCCGACGCGATGAAGTTCGGATCCTTCTTCGCGCCATCGCGCCACGTGTTCGCCGTGACGCCGAAGTGCTGGAGCATGAACTCCGACCGCAGGAACCCGGGCGTCACGGCGATGGCTGCGATGTCCTGCCTGCGCAGCTCACGCGCCTGGATGAACGCGAGCCGGATCACGCTGGATTTCACGAGGTCATAGAAAATGTTGCCGCGATACCCGTAGAAGTCGCCATCGGTGATCTCGACGACGAGCCCGGTGCCGCGGTCGCCCCGCTCGAACATGAGTGGCACCGCGTGATGACTCGTTAGGATGTGCGACCAGATGGCCTGATCGATCATGCGACGGCCCTTGGCAAGGTCCACCTGCCAGAACGTCTTGCCAAACTCGGTGAGCACGTCCCCACCCCAGACGTCGTTCACGAGCACATCGAGCCGACCGTGATCGCGGCGGACGCGATCGACGAGCGTTCGCACGTCCTCCTCGGCGGTGTGATCGCAGCGCACGGGAATTCCCTGCCCACCGGCCGAGGTCACGAGCTCGGCGGTTTCGTCGATCGTTTCGGGCCGATCGGCACCGCTCGCGAGCTGGCCACGAATCGAGCGGCCCGTGCAGTACACGGTCGCGCCCTGTTCGCCCAGTGCGATGGCTATCCCGCGTCCGGCCCCGCGCGTCGCGCCAGCGACCAGGGCTATTCGATTCTCGAGCCTGGCCAAGCTTTGCTCCCATCTGAACGGACACGCAGCATAAGTGAATGGCCGTTTATAATCAACACTGCCTCGGCCGTGCCGTGTACCGGCCACGACGCGAGTCGCAAGAACGCCTCTTGCACCCTTGGGATCGCCGGCGAGCGCGTGGAGCTCGCGCGGTCCATGCAACTCGGAGGCTTCATGAAGATCCAGGGGACAGTGAGCTGCGCATTGGCGTTGCTCGCGTTGGGCGCCTGCAAGGGGCGAGAGAGTAACTTGGCCGACACAACCGCGGCAAAAATCGACACTGCCGTGGCGCGCGTGGGCGCGGCCGCGGATACCGCCGTGCGCCGCGTTGATTCCGCGGCCGGCAGTCTCGCGAAGCGCGGCGGATGGACCAGCGCGAATACGATCGGCTTCGCTGCCGCCGCCGGCGCCGGCGAGATTCGCGAGAGCGAGCTCGCGGCTCGCAAGGCGACGACGCCGGCGGTGAAGTCCTTCGCGCGTCAGGTGGCCGCCGACCATCGCGCGATGGCGACCGAGCTCAAGGCGCTCGCGACCAAGCTGAAGGTGGCTCCCGATACGGCCGACGACGACGTCAAAGACGCCGTGAAGCACTCGGCCGATGACATCAAGGACCTCACCGACAAAAAGGCGGGCCACGACTGGGACGAGCAATACATCGACAACCAGATCAAGGACCACAAGGACGTCCTCGACAAGCTCCAGGACGCGGCCAAGAACACCACCGACGCGGACCTGCGCGCTGCGTTGGAGAAGGCGACCGGCAAGGTGCAGGAGCACCTAACGAAGGCACAGGCCATCAAGGACAACGAGCTCAAGGCGGCCAAGGACACGGCGTCGAAGAAGTAGCAGCAGCTGTGCTGAGGACCGAAACCAAGGACCCACCACACAAACCGATGACTCGTCATGACATCTCGTGATGCATGGCGAGTCATTCTGGTTTAGGGTCATTGGTGATCGGTATTCAGTCGAAAAACCCCGTCTCTCCGGGTTCGCGTGGGCGTGGATTGGCGAATAGAATTGACCCGGTCCACACCGCTCTGTTCGTGCGACAAGGAGACAGGGAATGCAGAGTCAGTCTCGTTCGGACACGTACGATGTCTGTGTAATCGGGTCGGGTGCGGGGGGTGGCATGGCCGCCCACGCCCTCACGAAGGCCGGCGCTCGCGTCGCGCTGCTCGAGGCCGGCCAGATGTGGGACCCGGTGAAGGACGGCGCGATGCTCAAATGGCCGTACGACTCACCGCGGCGTGGCGCCTCCACGCGTGAGCGCCCGTTCGGTGAGTTCGACGGATGCATTGGCGGCTGGCAGATCGACGGCGAGCCGTACACCACGGCACCCGGCACGAAGTTCGACTGGTGGCGCGCCCGCATGCTCGGCGGGCGAACCAATCACTGGGGGCGGATCTCGCTCCGCTTCGGTCCGTACGACTTCAATCGCAAGAGCCGCGACGGGCTGGGTGACGATTGGCCAATCACGTACGACGACGTCAAGCCGTGGTATGACGAGACCGACAAGCTCATCGGCATCTTCGGCAGCGCCGAGAACCTGCCTAACGAGCCAGACGGAATCTTCCATCCACCGCCCACGCCGCGCTGCTACGAATTGCTCGCGACGAAGGCGGCCAGGAAGCTGGGGATCACCGTCATCCCGTCGCGACTCTCGATCATCACGAAGCCGCACAACGGGCGAGCGCCGTGCCACTACTGCGGGCAGTGCAACCGCGGCTGCATGACGGCCTCCAACTTCTCGTCGACGAACGTACTCATCCCGCCGGCGCAGAAGACCGGCCGCCTGACGCTGATCACCGACGCGATGGCTCGCGAGGTGACGGTCGGGAAGGATGGCCTCGCGAACGGTGTCAGCTACATCGACAAGAAGACCGGCACCGACAAGCACATCTCGGCCAGGATCGTTGTGCTCGCGGCGAGCGCGTGCGAGACCGCGAGATTGCTCCTCAACTCGAAATCGTCGCAATTCCCGAACGGGCTCGCCAACTCGAGCGGCACGGTCGGCAAGTACCTCACGGACACCACGGGCACCGACGTCTCCGGGTTCATCCCGAAGATGGCGGACATGCCGCCGCATAACGAGGACGGCGTGGGCGGGATGCACATCTATATGCCCTGGTGGCTCGACAACACGAAGCTCGACTTCCCACGCGGCTATCACATCGAGACGTATGGCGGCCGCGGCGTGCCGAGTGCGGGGTTCATGAGCGGCATTCACCGGTACCCGGGCGGCGGTGGATACGGCGCGTCGCTCAAGGCCGACTACCGTCGCTACTACGGCGCGTCGATCGGATTCAGCGGGCGCGGCGAGATGATCCCTAACGATGACTGCTACTGCGAGATCGACCCCGCCGTCGTCGACCAGTACGGCATCCCGGTGCTGCGCTTCCACTGGAAGTGGACCGACCACGAGTACAATCAGGTGAAGCACATGCAGGAGACCTTCCGCGCGATCATCGCCGAGATGGGTGGCCAGGTGGACTCGCCCATGCCGACGAAGGACCAGGGGTACGGAATCGCGAACGGCGGCTCGATCATCCACGAGCTGGGCGGCGCGCGGATGGGCAAGGACCCGACGACGTCCGTCGTGAACGCGAACTGCCAGGCGCACGACGTGAAGAACCTCTTCATCGCCGACGGCGCGCCGTTCGTGTCTCAGGCGGACAAGAACCCTACGTGGACCATTCTCGCGCTGTCCATGCGAACCAGCGATTACATCGCGCAGCAGCGGAAGGCAGGCGCTTTATGACAAGGGAATCGGGAAGCGGGAATAGGGAATCGGAAGGCGGGAACGGGGAACCGGCGGGAGCCCAGCGAACCTGGGCAGATGGGAACAGTGCGTCGGTGACCGATCAGGTGACTCGGCGCGGCGCCATTAAAGCGATAGCGGCGGCAGCCGCTGTGCCCGTGTTAGGCACGTTCGAGACGAGCGAGGAGCACGTGCTCCGGGCGCGTGAGGCGGCGGAGTCGGCGGTCCTCGCGGAGATGCAGGGCACGGCGTACACGCCGAAATTCTTCACCGCGCACGAGTACCAGACCGTTCGCGTGCTCGCCGACTACATCATCCCTCGTGATGCGCGTTCGGGATCGGCCACCGACGCGGGTGCACCTCAGTACATCGACTTCGTGTTGTCCGATCAAACACCGCCGCCAGGTCCACCGAATCCCACGCGCCGGTTCTACGTGGCACCGACACCTGCACAGGTGAACATGCGTGGTGGGCTGGCCTGGCTCGACCGCGAATGCGCGAATCGCTTCGGCACCGGCAAAACCTTCCTCACCGCGACCGACGCGCAGCGCCGCCAGGTGCTCGACGACATCGCGTGGCCGGAGAAAGCGAAGCCCGGGCTCAGTCACGGCGTGACGTTCTTCAACCGGATGCGGGACATGACGGCAGCCGGTTTCTTCTCGAGCAAGATGGGCGTGCAGGACCTTCGCTACACCGGCAACGTCCCGCAGGCGAAGTGGGAGGGATGCCCGCCGGAGGCTGTCAAGCATCTGGACGTGTGACGGGAGTAGGGAACCGGGAACAGGGAACCGTGACTCCACATGGAGCCACTGTTCCCGGTTCCCCGTTCCCGGTTCCCCTCGTTCACTCCTCGACCTGCGCGAGCAAGTCATACAGCTCCCCCGCAGTCTGGGGGCGGGCGTCCGCCTCCCTCGCGAGCGTCCGCATCACGATCGCCGACAGCAGCTTCGACACACCCGGATTCACCTCGTGCGGCGGACGAATCGGCGAGGCCATCATTCGCGCCATCAGCACGTGCGGCGAGCTGCCATCCACCGGCCGGTGTCCCGTTAGGCACTCGTACATCACGACGCCCGCCGCGTAGATGTCCACCCGCGCGTCCACCTCGTCGTCCATGAGCTGCTCCGGCGCCATGTAGGCCGGCGTCCCGACCACCATCCCCGCGCTCGTGAGCTGCTGCGTCCGTTCCCGAAGCCGCGCGACGCCGAAGTCCATCACCTTGAGTGTGCCGTCGGGTTGGACCATGAGGTTCTGCGGCTTGATGTCGCGATGGATGACGCCCTGCTCGTGCGCCACCTCGAGCGCCCGACACAACTGCTTCGCGATCGCCACCACCGCCGGCACCGGGAGCGGCTCACCACGATCAATGAGCTCGCGCAGCGACGTACCCGTCACGTACTCCATCGTGATGAAGTACACGCCATCGGCTTCCCCGAGATCGTGCGTGCGCACGACGTTGCGATGGGAGATCCGGCGCGCGAGGCGGATCTCGCTCTTGAGCCGCTCGAGCGCGGTCGGATCGACGGCGAGCACATCGGGCCGGACCGTCTTCACCGCAACCACTTCGCCGAGCTCTCGATCGAAGGCGCGATACACGACGCCGTTGCCGCCGATGCCTAACTGCTCGGCGATCGCGTACCGCCTGGCCAGCACGCGTCCGGCCATGATCGGCTCGGGGCCCCCGAAGACGTCGCTGTCCCGCGTCGATGGGTTGGACGTCCGACGTTCCTCGATCACCCCGGATACAACGGTCGATCCCGTTCCGTTCTCCAACGCCGGTCCGATAGAACGCGGTGTTCGCAACACCGCGACGAGCGCCTCCTTCGCGCGGAGATCCGCCAGCATGGTTCGAACAGCGCTCGCGAGCTCTCCCACCTCGTCGTTCGAGTCGACGTCCACGACTGCCGCGTAGTCGCCGTCGGCAGCGCGACGCGTCGCGTCGGCAATGGCCAGCACGGGCCGGGCGACGGACCGCGCGGTCAGAAACGCGAGCACGAACGCGACGGCCAGCCCAAGAAGTCCCGCCACGGCAATCCATCGCCGCAGCGCGACATACGGCGCCATCTCCGCCTCGCGGGACCGCAGCGCGACGAAGCCGCCAAGCACGTCACCGCCAGCCGAGCGCAGCGCCGCACCGCGGCCGACATAGTGCTCGCCCCCGAGCTCGACTTCCGCATGGGGCTCGACAGCGGCCGCGGGGCTGGCCGCTGAATCGTTAGGCGCCGCACGGGCCGTGTCCAGGCGAGCGCGTCGCAGCATGTCCACCAGTGCCGGTGTCCGCCCGAGCGTCGATGCCGCGATGCGCGGCGTGCCGACGGTGTCCGTCACGTAGAATACGACATCGCTCGCCGTCGCCGCCTTCACCTGCGACGCGAGCGCCGAGTCCACGAACTGCGCGGCCATGAGGACACCCGCGACACGGGATGCGACGACGAACGGAACCGCGACGCCCTGAAAGAGCAGCGAATCGCCGATGACGCCGGCCCCCGTTGTCGACGTGCCGTCGAGCGCGCCCGAGATGAGGGCTGAGCTCGAGAGAGGCACGCGTGCCGCGGTCGGCTCATCGCTCTTCGCGAGTCGAATCCCGTGGTCATCGACGATCTGGACCCAACTCGCGCCTACGCGATCGGTCGCTTCGACCGCCATGTCGAGCATGTCCTCCGGGCGATGCTCGATGAGCAGCGGCCACGAGCTCGGGTTTTTCACAAACACCTCGGCCGCGCGCTTGAGACCATGCTCTCGCCCGTCGAGCAGAACGGTGACCAGCCGTGTCGTCCGATCGAGCGCGCGTGCACTGCTGACGCTCGCCGCACGAGCCGCCGCTACCGACAGCAGCACCAACGCCGCAACCAGCACCGTTGCGACCACGGCGCCGACGGTGAGGAAAAGCCGCCACGTGAGCGGCGAGCCCGGGCGCGGCTGCCCGCGGCGGCGCGGTCTCGCGCGCAGCTGTACCGGACCTCGAGCCGCTTCCGGCGACCCGCCAGTTACCGGGGCAGCCGAGCTGTCGGTGCTAGTACCGGTCACGGCCCGTGTTGGTGTACTCCTGGCCGAACTTGTTCTTGTGGGGCATTGGGCGATACCCACTCGCGTCGAGCTGAACCGTCACGTCCGATCGACCGGCAGCGGCGACAGTCACCTCGCTCGAGCGCTCCCCACCGCGATCGTGCCAGGCGTGCAGTGTGTAGGTCCCCGGTGGTACGTCCCCGATCGTGAAGCGGCCGTCGGGATTTGGCTGCGCCACGTACGGTGTCGGTACCGCGACGATGAAGGCCACCATCTTCGCGTGAATATTACAGAAGACCGGATACACCCCCGCCCGCTCGACTCGGGCGTCCTTGGTATCGCCCCTCCCGTACAGACCGAGATCGAACTCGCCCGGTCCTGATTTCGAAAAGACGTTGTGGCGAAACGGGTCCTGATTCGGAAATCCGACCGAGCTTCCGGTCGAGACGACTCGCACTCGCGGCACGAACTCGCGAGACTCCATGACGATCTGCGCACGTGAATGCGCGGGATTCGGCCCTCCGCTTCGAGGCTCCAGCCACACGACGGCGTCGGCGAGATCCGTGGTGCGAGCCCCAGGGCGCTCGATGATGGAGACCTGACCGGACACCGCCCCCTGCGCACCGGCGACCCTAACGGTGGCGATCGCCGCCATCGCCGATGCAAGGACGCCCGCGGTCCGCAGCCAGGCAGGGGCCGTGGAGAAGAAGAGTTCGCCCGAGGTCAACGCAGCAGAAAGAGAGACCATCAATGATCTACCTCATAACGACTCGTCGATCCAGCCTCGCTATCGCGATCCGCGCACGCCGACGCTCGAGGCTCGTGCGGATGCTGCTCGCGCTCGCCGTCATCCCTGCGTGCCGCATCGCAGCGCAGGACACGACCCGCTCGACTCCTGCCTCACTCGACTCGCTTGCGGAGCGACTCCGACGGGCCGAGGAAGCGATCGCCCTTCTGCGAGAGCAGATGGCAACCCAGGCCGAGTCGCAGGTGCAGTCCGCGTCGCGGGTGCACGTGGAATTGTTCGGACGGGTTCTGGTCAACGGATTCCACAACTCCGACTCGACTAACAATAGCGACGTTCCGCAGTTCGCCGCGCCCTCCGGCGGGCGGGCACAGGGCGGGCTGGGCGGCGCGATTCGTCAGACGTCGCTCGGTATTCGCGTCGATGTCTCGCGAGTCCTTGGCGGCCGCTTCGACGGAGAGCTTCACTCCGATTTCTTCGGCGGCCAACAGCCGAGCGTGGGCGGGCGTCATTTCCCGATCTTCCGCATCCGGACGGCACGCGGAATCCTGATCTGGGACCGCGCGGAGCTGTTGTTCGGACAGGAGGTGCCGCTCGTGGCCGGATTGAATCCGGTGAGCGTGGCCAGCTTCGGGACGTCGGAGTTCGCGACCGCCGGCAACCTGTGGCTCTGGCTTCCGCAGGTTCGGGGTACGTGGATCATCTCGAAGAAGGGACGGGTCGGCATTCAGGGCGCCGTGCTCGCGCCGACCACGGGCGACCCGGTTGGAACGTTCGACACCGGGCTGGATCCGGCGGAGCGGTCCAATCGCCCCTACCTGCAGGCGCGGATCCGGACGCAGTGGGGCGATGAGGACTCACGCGGCGAGATCGGCGTCGGTGTACACAAGGGGTGGCTTCGCCGGACCGACGGCAGCCTCGTGTCGAGCGATGCGCTCGCCGCCGACGCGCGAGTCCCGTTAGGCAGCCACGTCGAGGTGCGCGCCGAGGCGTATTCCGGTCAGGCGCTGCGCGGCCTCGGTGGCGGCGGCATCGGACAAAACCTTACCACAACCGGAGACCCCATCAAAGACCGAGGCGGATGGGGGCAGCTGATCCTGAGGCCGAACACGCTGATCGAGCTGGCGAGTGGCTGCGGCACCGGAGATCCGAAGGACGTGGCCGGGCTGCCAGCCGGGCGACAGAAGAACGTGGCGTGCGAGGCTCACATAACGACGCATCCCGGCGGGCCGGTCGTCGCGTCGTTCGGGTTGCGGCAGCAACGGACGACATACCAGGGGACAGGCGTCGCCAAGAACACGCACCTGAATCTGGCGTTCGGATTCGAGTTCTGATCGCGAGCCGAGCCGTGAGCGTCCGCACTCACCGCCCGAGACCTGACGTTCGCCGGTCCGGGCTTGCACCCTGCCGTGTCCCGATTGCGATTCGCGTCCCGCTCCGACACTCATCGAGCCGTCGCATTGTCGCCACGACCCGCGCACGACCGCGCTGGTTTTGGCGCGTCCGTGCTTAGAAGCGACTGCAACCGCGCGTCACTATGGCGCGCATACCAAGCGCGAGGAGGCATCCCAATGAGGATGAGTTATGTCCTGCTGGCCGTCGTGGCGATAGGATGCGGTGGTGGAGGTGGCGATGGCGGACCGACGACCCCAAACCCGACGCCTAACCCCGGGGGCGGAGGAGCGACCGCCTCGGCTACGGTTACGATCACGTCGTCTGACGATGGTTACGGGTACACCACATTTGCATTCTCACCGACCACGGTGACGATCACGAAGGGTGGGACGGTGACCTGGAACAACACGGCCGGCGCCGCGCATAACGTGACGTTCATGACCGCGGGTTCTCCCTCTAACGTCGGGAACTTCTCATCGGGAAGCTCGAGCCGGACGTTCAATACGGCGGGAGCGTACCAGTATCACTGCACGAACCACCCGGGGATGGAGGGGACAGTAAACGTGCAGTAGGGTCCGGGGCGACGTCGGGAATCGGGAATCGGGAATCGGGAATCGGGAGACGGGAGACGCGAAGAAGCGTGTCATCCCGAGCCGCAGGCGAGGGATCGCGATTGTCACGATAGAGGGGCTAGCCCTCGGTCGGGACGACTGCGATCCCTCGCTACGCTCGGGATGACCAGGGGTGGCTGATGGCGGATAGCTGCCGTTGATGCAGCCGTCGGCTACCAGCGAGCAGCCGCCGCTCGCCAGCCTGCTTGGACGCATGATCCGGAACGTGATTGGATCTGGCCTCGCCCGTGAATCGCCCCGATCGTCGACCAATTGGCCCGCCGCGCGTGCGGCGTTAGGTGCAACAGTCCTCGATCGGAGGCCCCATGCCCCTGGAGTCGTTCGAGACCTCGCCGACCCCGTTCCCCATCGGCGACCGTCCTATGCTCGAGTATGGGCTTCGACGCGGCGGTGACGAGCAATGCCTGCGGATCCGTGCGCGGAGAGTCTTTCCGGCATCGAGAAAGGAGCTCTTCGCGGCGTGGACCACGCGACCCGCGTGCGAATCCTGGCTCGGGTTCCGCGCTCATTCGCGCGCGGTTGTGAAACCGTACGCCGGTGGCGCTTTCCGGCTCGAGCTGGCGGAGGGCCCGATCATCCACGTCATCACCGGGAGCACGGTCGAAGTTCGAATCGGCGAATTCGTGTCGTTCACGTGGATCCATCACGACAGGGATGATTACGGGTCCATTGTCGACGTGACCTTCGGCCAACGAGGCGACCAGTCGGAGCTCTGCCTCGTTCACCACGCGATCGCGAGTCGTCGCGAGGCCGCATGGCTCATGCGTCTCTGGGCAGCGGCGCTCGATCGTCTCGAGCACTACCTCGTGCCGCGGACCACGCGCAGCGTTGCTTCCGTGGTCGCGGCCCGGCGCACATCATCAGCCGCATGACGCGACGACGTGCTCCGGAGGGAATCCCGGTTCTCATCGCGCTCGATGCGAGGGCGAGGGACTCACTCTCGCGCCAGATCTACCGGGCGCTGCGGGACGGGATTCTGGCGGGCCGGCTCGCGGGCGGGCTGCGGCTTCCGTCGACGCGCGCGCTCGCAGCGGACCTCGGCGTATCGCGCAATACGGTCGTCACGGCATTCGATCAGCTGCTGGCAGAGGGCTACGTCGAGAGCCGCGTCGGGCGTGGCACACGCGTCAGTCACACCCTGCCCGAGCAGCTCCTGCACGCACGAACGCGCCAGCGCGTGCGCGAGGCCGCGTCACCGGCGTCGAATGCGCCGTCGGCGCGGGCGGAGCTCCTCGTGGAGCACGCACGACGGAAGTCGTCGGCCGATGAACGGGCAATCGCGTTCGCGCCCGGCGTCCCGGCGCTCGACCAGTTCCCCTGGCGGACGTGGGGCCGGCTCGTCGCCCTCCGGGGTCGTGGGCTGGGACCGGCCGTGGCGGGCTACGGCGACTCGTTAGGCTACCGGCCGCTGCGCGAAGCCGTCGCGCGCTACGTCGCCGTCGCGAGGGGCGTGACGTGTACGCCCGACCAGGTGGTGATCGTCGCCGGGTCGCAGCAGGGGCTCGACCTCGTGGCGCGCGTCGCGACCGACCCGGGCGACAGCGCGTGGATCGAGGACCCCGGCTACCACGGGGCGTTAGGCGCGCTCATCGCCGCCGCGTTGCGGGTGACCGGCGTGCCGGTGGACGCGGATGGCCTGAGCGTCGCGGCGGGGCGCATCGCGGCACCGCCAGCGCGGCTGATCTACGTGACCCCGTCGCACCAGTTTCCGCTTGGCGTCACGATGTCGACTCCTCGGAGGCTGGAGCTGCTCGCAGCAGCCGCTGAAATGCAGTCGTGGATCGTGGAAGACGACTACGACAGCGAGTTCCGCTACGTGAGTCGTCCGCTCACGGCGCTACAGGGGCTCGATCGGGACGGCCGCGTCGTGTACGTGGGCACGTTCAGCAAGGTCATGTTCCCTGCCCTGCGGATCGGGTTCGTGATCGCGCCGCCATCGCTCCTGCCGGCGATCGCCGCGGCGCGCCAGTTCGCGGGAACGCAGCAGGCGACGCTCGAGCAGATGGTCCTCGCTGACTTCATCGCCGACGGGCACTTCGAGCGTCACGTGCGCCGCATGCGGGCGGTGTACGCGGAGCGCCAGCAGGACCTCATCGAGGCACTGCGCGCCGAGTGCGCGAGCCTCGTGGACGCGGCGGCGGCGGGGTCCGGCATGCACCTGGTCGGTTGGCTCGCACCGGGAGTGGATGACGCGGACGTCTCTCGTCGCGCCGCCGCCCGGGGCATCGACGCCATTCCTCTGTCAGCCTTCTCGGTTGGCAGAGGTGCGGGCCGACCAGGCGTGCTGCTCGGCTACGCCCACGTGGATCGCGCGGCGATGTTCGCGGCCGCTCGACACCTGGCCGCGGCGGTCCGTGAAAGCATGGCGCCCAGGTCGTTGCGCCAGGTCGAGCGCGATAGATCGAGGGAGTTTCGGGCCTAACGCAACGGTTGCGATCCCGTTGTTGTCTCACCCTCACCTCCCAATGAGCCAATGGTGCGATCAACGACGTGGCGCCTGAGCGTGTTCATGGCGAGCGCGACGCTCGCCTTTCCGTTGACCGGCGCTGTTCATATCGCTCACCCCTCGGAGCGTCTTCCCGACGCACCGGGCCGACTCGTGGACATCGGCGGCCAGCAGATTCATCTCAACTGCACGGGCAACGGATGGCCAACCGTCGTGTTCGAGGCCGGGGCTGGCGACTTCTCCATCGTCTGGTCGCTCGTCCAGCCAGGCGTCTCCGCCTTCACGCGTGCGTGCAGTTACGATCGCGCGGGTTACGCCTGGAGCGATCCCGGAAAGACGCCGCGCACCTACGATCAGATCGCGCTGGAACTGTTCACGGCGCTGCAACGAGCAGGGGAGCACGGACCATTCGTGCTGGTTGGTCAATCGTACGGTGGGCTGCTCGTGCGCGAGTACGCACGGCGCTACTCGAAGGAGGTTGCCGGGGTGCTGCTGGTCGACGCGGTGCACGAGGACGAGCAGATCGACATGGGCAACGGAACGCCGCAGCGCATTCGTGCCTGGGCGGAGGGTCGCGCCCGGCCCGAGCCGCGCGTTGTCGCTGACTCGACCCTCATCGGTCTCCGGCGTTCAATCGTCTCGCCGCCCATCGACACCACGGCGTTGGAGTCGCCGCTGGATCGACTCCCTCGACCACTGCAGGATGTCTGGCGTGTGGCGTCGGAGGACTCGGTGTACCGACTGTCGTGGGCCGCGGAGATGGACTGGTCGCCGGAAGAGCTGCAGCGCATGCACGACGAGCGGCTGCGAGATCGAGCGACGCTCGGTAACGTGCCACTCGTGGTCATCTCCCGCGCGGCGGGGCCTCCGTCCGATTCCTTGGCAACCGAGCGCGCTGCCCTTCAGCGCGACCTCGTCGCGCTGTCGCATAACGCCAAACAGGTAGTCGCGACGCGCGCTGGCCACAACGTGCACCTCGAGGAGCCAGCGCTCGTGATCAACAACATTCGGAAGCTCGTCCTCGGGGTACGCAAAATGGGGTAGCGTTCTTGAAACCGATGACCGAAAACCAATGACCCAAAACTGATGACTCATGACTGGCCAGGACATCGCAAGGAGTCTTGGCCAGTCGTGAGTTATGGGTCGTCGGTCATTGGTTTTCGGTCATCAGTTCCTCGAAAATCCCGGGAGTCGCTAAGGTTTCCACACAGGGACCCGGCCGGACGTCCACGGCACACCCGCCGTCTCGGCCTGGTCTTCCACGCGCTTGAGGTCCTGCTCGACCAGCGTACGCAAGCGATCGAGCAGCCCGCCGAGCTCCCCGGCAGCGATCTCGTACTGCCGCTTCTGCGTCGCCGTCGCGTCTTCCATCGTATTCGACCAGAGACTGTTCGCGATGCCATTCACGCGGTTGAGCAGTGACGGCGGCGTCGGCTCCTGACGTCGTGCGACGGTCGGATCGCCGGAGAGGCTCATCTGGATCTGACGAAGCTCTGCTTCGATCCGCCGCGCCTCCGCGCCGAGCTTGTCGTCGGCGGTTGGCGTCTCCTGAATCGCACGCTTCAAGAGCTGGATGCGACTCATCGTCTCGTTGGCCACGGCGTTCGCTCCCAGCAGTGCGCGCTGCAGCGCGGCCGTCTTCTGCTGGAATGCAACCACGGCCGCCGATCGGGGCGTCACGCTCGAATCCAGTGGCGCGACGGCGAAGGTCTGCGGTTCTCTGATCGTGGTAACCACGCCGTCGACACGTTTCGCGAGCGCCACCGAGTAGCGACCAGGTGCCACCATCGGTCCGGATGGACCGCCTCCGCCAAATGGCGTCTCCTGCTCAGGCTCTCGGGCCTCACCGCCTTCGCCGCCGCCTCCGCCGGCGACGCCGGGCGGATTCGGCGTCGGATAGCGCAGATTCCATGTCACGCGCTGCACGCCAGCGGTCGTCGGTCCCGTTAGGCGCCTGACGACGCGGCCCTCCTGGTCGCTGACCGTCAGGATGATCGTCGGCGGCTCCTCGCGGTCCTCGGCCTTGAGCGAGTCCCACGCCGGGTACATCACATCCTTGCCGCCGCGCGCCGCATCGCGTTCGGCCGCCTGTCGACGCGCGCGACGACTGCGCAGCTCGTGATTCAGATAGTACGTGAACACCGCGCCCGGCGCCGGGTTCGGCGCAAGGTAGAACGAGGCGCCCTGGAAGCTCGCGCCGGTCCCGCCTAACGGACTCGCGAGCACATACATGGATGCGCGTTTCACCGGCAACAGCGTCGCCTCGGCCGCAATGACCTGTGTCGTGAGTGCACGCAGCGGCGCGATGTCATCGAGGATGTAAAAGCCGCGACCGAATGTAGCCACAACCAGGTCGTCTTCACGCTTCTGGATCGCCAGATCGCGAACCTGGATCGTCGGAAGCCCTCCACGGAGGCGCGTCCAGCGCTGGCCGCCGTTCGTCGTGACGTAGAGACCGAACTCGGTCCCAACGAAGAGCAGGTTTCGATCGATGGGGTCTTCGATCACGACGTACACCGTCCCGCGCTCGGGGAGGTTGCCGGCGATCGACGTCCAACTCTTGCCGAGATCCGTGCTCTTGACGACGTACGGCTTGTAGTCGCCCGACTTGTGATTGTCGAACGAGGCATAGAGCGTGTTGGCGTCGAACTGCGACGGCGTCACGCGAGACACGAACGTCGTGTCGGGGACGCCAGGGAAGTGGTCGATCTTCCGCCAGGACTGGCCGCCGTTCTCGCTGACCTGTATGAGGCCGTCGTCGGTCCCTGCGACCAACAGTCCTTCCTTCACCGGTGACTCGTTGAGCGTGACCACGCTGCCGTAGAACGAGGTGGACGTATTTTTCGCGACAGCATCCACGCTCCACACGCGGTCCATCAACTTGAGTTTGTTGCGGTCGATCTGGCGCGACAGGTCCGGGCTCACCGCACGCCAGGTCGTGCCGCGATCGTCGCTGCGATACACACGGTCGGACGCGAAATAGAGGCGTGCATTCGCGTGCGGGCTGATGATGAGCGGCGTGTCCCAATGCCAACGCAGCGGTGGTTCTCCCGGCTCGGCCTGCGGGACGATGTTGATTGACTCGCCGGTGAGCAGGTTGAAGCGCTGGAGGTTCCCGTGCTGCGACTCCGCGTACACGGTGTTGGGGTCCTTCGGGTCCACGCGGGAGACGAAGCCGTCGCCCCCGGCGGTGACGAACCAGTCGGCATTCGTGATGCCGTGCTCGGTCCGCGTGCGCGACGGTCCGCCTAACGAAAAGTTGTCCTGTGTGCCGCCGAACACACGATAGAACGGGAGAGCGTTGTCCGTGTCCACGTGGTAGAACTGCGTGATCGGCAGGTTGGCGAAGAACCGATAGTTCTGCCCGCGGTCGAACGACTCGTACAGTCCGCCGTCGCAGCCAATCAGCAGGTGCTCGGTATCGTCCGGGTCGATCCACACGACATGGTTGTCGACGTGCTTGTTGCGCTCGCCGAGGCGCCGGAAGTTCCGACCGCCGTCTTCGGTGATCTGAACCTGGACGTCCACCGCGTACACGCGATCGACGTTGACGGGGTCGACAAAGATCTCGTTGTAGTACAGGCCGCCCGCTTGATACGCGCTCATGCGCTCCCAGCTGACCCCTCCGTCGCGCGACCGGAAAAAGCCGCCCCGCGCGTTGGCGGCTTCTGCTATCGCGTAGACGACGTCCGCGTTCGCGGGGGCAATCGCGAGGCCGACCCGCCCGAGATCCTCGTTAGGCGGGAAGCCAGTCTGCGACTTCTTCCAGGTGGCGCCGCCGTCCGTCGAGCGCCAGATCCCGGATTGCGGCCCGCCGGCGATGTAGCCCCACTGGCGGCGAAAGCGCTGCCACGTCGTGGCCACGAGCACGTCTGGATTGCGCGGGTCGAGTACGACGTCGCTCGCGCCGGACCACGCGCCGCCATCGAGCACCTTCTTCCACGTCTTCCCGCCATCGGTTGTCTTGAACAGTCCGCGGTCGCCGCCGCGGTTGAACAACGGCCCCTGCGCGGCGACGTATACGACATCCGAGTTACGGGGATCGATCAGGATCTTGCCGATGTGCTCCGACTGCTTGAGGCCGACATTCTGCCAGCTCCGCCCGCCGTCCACCGACTTGTAGACCCCGTCGCCGTACGATACCGATCGCTGCGCGTTGTTCTCGCCAGTACCGACCCAGACCACGTTGGGGTTCTTCGGGTCGATGACGACGGTGCCGATCGAGTACGACGACTCGTTGTCGAACACCGGCGTCCACGTCGTGCCCGCGTTCGTCGTCTTCCACACGCCGCCCGACGCGACAGCGACGTACCAGATGCGCTTGTCGCGCGGATGGACGGCGATGTCCGCGATGCGTCCGGACGTGAGCGCCGGGCCGATCGACCGGAGTTTCAGGCCGTTGTACGGCGACGGTGGTCCGGAATCGGAGCGGGCGCCCGTCGTATCTCGTGCCCCTGCGGTGACCCGCGCCGTGTCCGCGCGCGTCGAGGTGTCGCCCCGCGCACTGGGAGGTCGAGCGGCGTCGCGCCGTAAGCTGTCGCGGGCCTGGCGAGTGGTATCACGAGCCTGCGCCGATAGCGGAACGGCGTGAACAGCGACGGCAGCGGTGACGAGCGCTGCCCAGTGAAGACGACACAAACGCATTGTCGAGTCCTGGCGGGTGGCGGCAGGAAACTGTGTCGGGAATCGGGAATAAGGAATCGGGAATCGAACAGCCGGCGACGGGGGACGGGCGACGGGCGACGGTTTAGAAACCGACGAACCCTCGGGATGCTCATCTCATTGCGAGATGCATCCCGAGGGTTCCGCTCTGTTGCCGTCGCCCGTCCCCCGTCGCCCGTCCCCGGCCGTTAAAACGGCAACGCCGCCTTGAAGACCGGCTTGTTCTCCGTGAGCGACTTGGCGACGCTCCGCCACGCATCGCCCGTGTTGACGTCACGCTTCCAGTCGAGCAGGGACACGCGGATCCCGCCCCGACGCGCCGTGGTCAGTGTCTTCTGTAGCGTTTCGCCCGTGCCGAACGGAATGTCGGTGAAGAGCACTTTCATCGGCTTCTTCATCCCGATCAGATAGTAGCCGCCGTCGAACGACGGGCCGATCACGACATCGGCCTGATCGAGCCGCGCGAAGGCATCGCTGATGACCGCTTCGGAGACGCCCGGGCAGTCGACGCCGATCAGGATCACCCGGTCGGCACCATCCGAGAACGCACGCTCGACCGCGGCCAACATCCGACGCCCGAGGTCGCCGTCGCCCTGCGCGTGGTAATCGAATAGGTCGCCGAACCAGTTGCGCATGACGTCGCCGCCACCGTTAGGCGTGTACACGATCGTCTTGCGGCACCACTCCACGTGCGATGCCGCCGCCACCGCGTGCTCGGCCAACGTGCGGTAGGCCGTGAGCGCGATGTCGGGCCCGAGGTCCGCAGCGATGCGCGACTTGACGCGCCCTTTCTCAGGCGCGTTGGCGAAGATGACGAGAGAACGAGAGGACGGGATCACGACGACGGACAGTCGGTGCGGTGAGACCTTAGGCTAGCCTACCGGGAGGACGACTCGAACGCACGCGGGTTGCCTCACACTTCCAATCTGTGACGCAGACCCCTCGGAGGTGGCAACTGGCATCACTGCCGCTGGTTGCTGGCTGCTCGTGCTGGCTGCTTTCTATTGCGCGACTTTCCCGTCCAGCTGCTGGATGGTCTTGTTGGACGGCGGGCGCTCCTTCTTGAGCCGTGCCGACACCGTCTCCGCCTGCTTCAGCACGCGAAGAAGGTTCTCGCCCGCCAGCTTCTTCAGATCCGCGTCCGTCCAGCCCCGACGCGACAGCTCGGCGAACAGGTCCGGATACTTCGACACATCCTCGAGACCGACGACCAGATCGGTGATGCCGTCGAAGTCGCTGCCGATCCCCACGTGATCCACACCTGCCACCTTGCGCACGTGCTCGATGACATCGGCCACCTGGCCTAACGTCACCTTGGGCTGTGGGTGGGCCTTCGTCCACTCGTCCACGGCGCGACGGACGGCTGCCGTATCGTTCCCGAGTCGCGTCCGCGCCTCGTTCGTCGCCGCGGTCTGGGCGTCACCCCACTCCTTGTTCTCTTTCGAAACGAACGACGTGACGAACGGCACCATCACCACCCCACCATTCTTCGGCAACCGCGCGAGAATCGAGTCCGGCACGTTGCGCGGATGATCCACGAGCGCGCGCGCTCCCGAATGCGAGAAGATCACCGGCGCTTCCGTCGCGTCGAGTGCATCGCTCATCGTGCCCGGCGACACGTGCGAGAGATCCACCAGCATGCCAAGCCGGTTCATCTCGTGCACGACCTCCTTGCCGAAGTTCGTGAGCCCGCCGTGCTTCGCCGAATCGAGCGCCGCGTCCGCCCAGTCGAGCGTGACGTTGTGCGTCAGCGTCATGTACCGCGCGCCCAGGTCGTAGTAGACACGCAGTGCGCCGAGCGAGTTCTCGATCGCGTGTCCGCCCTCGAGGCCGAGCAGCGAGCCAATCTTGCCGGCCTTGAACGTCGAGCGAATGGCGTCCGACGTGAGGGCCCATTGGAGGCGCTCCGGATACTTCGCGATCACGCGCCGCGCGATGTCGAACTGCTCGAGCTGCACGCGCGCGTATCCCGAATCCTTGATCTCACCCGGGATATAGATCGACCAGAACTGCGCGCCGACCATTCCCTTCTTCAGTCGATCGAGATCAGTCATCCCGGGCGTCTTCTTGCGCAGGTCGTACGCCTCCACGTCGTGTGGCGCCGTCCTGGACTCCCGGATCACCCACGGCAGGTCGTTGTGTCCATCGATCAGTGGCGTCGTGCTCAGGACACGCTTGGCACGTGCGATATCGGCGGCCGAAGGTGTCGGGGTCTGCGCATCCAGCACGGATGCGGCGGCGCCGGTAGCTGCGGTCACGAGAATGGCGGCAAGAAGTCGCATGACGATGAGGCGTGAGCTGTTGGTCGATGGTCGCCGGTCGGCGACACGCATAAGGCTACTGTGTGTTCGCCACCGCGTCGACCGAATCCGTGCCCGGCAGGCCAGGGTCCAACTCTGCATATTCCAGCGTGACGCGTTCTAACCGGCAACCGTTGAGCGATGCGACTGACCGCCACACTCTCGATACTCTTCGTTGCACTGAGCTGCCGCGAGTCCGCAGGCGCCTACCAGCGATACGCCGACCGCACCGCGAGCACCGGCGACAGCGCGCTGTCATCGGTCGCGTCGTACCTCACGCTCGACTCGACAGCCAACGTGCGGTACGACAGCGCGGCCGCGCGTACCCTCGAGCGACTCTCGACGCGGTTCGGCGGCATCATGCGACCTGACACGGTCGCGCAGTTCCATCGACAGATGCTCGAGGGCCTCGATTCGCTCGTGCTCGCCATGCGAGTACTCCGCGAACGCGAGGCGAGCTGCACGGAGGAGCGCACGATCGACTGCGTCGATGCACGCGACTTCGGCTACATCCTGGGCTCCATGCGCAACGGTGCGCGCATTTACCTCGACGCCCGCCGCCGCATGCGCGAGACACTGCGGTCCATTGGCGCCGCCTTCCCCGACCCACCAGCGGTTTCACCGGCAGCTCTTACCCGTCCGGGCTCCTAGCGCCCCTAACCCGTCTCCCGTTTCCCGTCTCCCGCTTCCCGGCAGTCCCGATTCCCGATTCCCGATTCCCGACGTTGCCCATTTCTCGCATCATGAAGCTCCATGCATGAGCGCGTAGACGTCGTCATTGTCGGAGCCGGAGTCGCCGGTCTCGCTGCCGCGCAACGACTCGCGGAAGCAGGCGCGACCACGGTCATCCTCGAGGCTCGGGGCCGCATCGGTGGGCGAATCCACACCATTCGCGACGATCGCACGCCGATCCCGATCGAGCTTGGCGCGGAGTTCATGCATGGCTCCGCACCCGAACTCGTCGAGATCACCCGACGACGGAACCTGGTCGTGTGCGACATCCACGGCGAACGCTGGAGTTCCGAGCGCGGCAAGCTGAAGCCGATGGACGATGACGATTTCTGGAAGCAGCTCGAGCGAGTCATGGGTCGACTCGATCCCGAGCGAACGCCAGATCGTTCCTTCCAGGAGTTCCTCGACGGTAAACCCGGCGGCGCGTCACTGGCACGTGAGCGGCGGATCGCCGGTGAGTACGTCGAGGGCTTTCACGCCGCGGATCTCTCGCGCGTCAGCGAGCGCGCACTGGCCGATGGCGGCGCCCCCGAGAACGAAGAAGGCGAGCGCCAGGCGAGGATCCTCGACGGATACGACCAGGTGCCGCTGGCGCTTGCCGCATCGGTGAGCGGCGTTAGGCTCGCGCACGTCGTTCGCGAGATCGCGTGGGAGCCGGGAGCCGTCGAGGTCCGCTACGCTCGAGTGGGCGACGGCGTTTCCGCAATCGCTGCGCGCGCGGCGATCATCACTGTCCCGCTCGGCGTGCTTCAACAGGAGAATGGGCCGTCGTCCATTGCGTTCATGCCGGACGTCGCCGATACGCGACGCGCGGCCAATCAGCTCGCGATGGGGACCGTCGCCCGGATAGTCCTGCTCTTTCGCGATCCGTTCTGGACCTCGCAGGCCATGAAGCGGAAGACCGGTGGTCGCTCGTTGGCCGAGCTCTCGTTTCTCCACTCGTCGGATGATGACGTTCCCACCTGGTGGACCGCCGGCCCGGTTCGCGCGGCGACGCTCGTGGGGTGGGCGGGCGGGCCAAAGGCGACTCGCCTCGTGACACGCGGGTCGGCCGAGGTGGAAGCGCGCGCCATCGCGGCGATCGGCCGGCTATTCGGCATACGACGCCAGCGTGTCGAATCGCTCATCGAGGGATGTTGGTATCATGACTGGCACGCCGATCCACTCAGCCTCGGCGCCTACAGCTATGCCCTGGTTGGCGGAAGCACCGCGGCCAAACGTCTCGCGCGGCCCGTCGCCCGGACGTTGTTCTTCGCCGGCGAAGCCGCTGACGCCGAAGGTCGAACCGGCACCGTTCACGGAGCCATCGGCACCGGGTACCGCGCCGCCGCATCGGTGCTGTCCGTGCTGGGCCTAACGACCAAACGACGCGCCCGGGCGGGGCTGCCCCATCCACCCCTGGCGTCACCATGAGTGTCGATCCACCGATCCGACCGCGATTTCGCAACCGAACCGAGGCCGGTCGCGTCCTCGCCGCGGAGCTCGCCCGCTACGAGGGACGTACCGATCTGATCGTGCTCGCGCTGCCGCGCGGTGGCGTTCCGGTGGGCCACGAGGTCGCGCGCGCGCTCGGCGCGCCGCTCGACGTGTTCCTCGTGCGGAAGCTCGGCCTCCCGGGGCACGAGGAGCTCGCGATGGGCGCCATTGCCAGCGGCGACATCCGGCTGATCAACGAAGAGGTCGTCCGGGCGTACGATGTGTCGGACGCGGATATCGAGGCCGTCACCGCGGTGGAACAGCAGGAGCTGGAGCGCCGCGAGCGCATCTATCGCGACAATCGGCCGCTGCCGGCGCTGCACGACCGCACCGTCATCCTCGTGGATGACGGCCTCGCAACCGGCGCGACGATGCGGGTTGCGATTCTTGCCCTGCGCCAGGAGTCGCCGGCACGAATCGTGGTCGCCGTACCCGTTGCCGCGGCCGAGACGTGCGACGATTTTCGCACGCTTGTCGACGACGTCGTGTGCGCGGAGACGCCGTCGCCGTTTTATGCGGTGGGGCTGTGGTACGAGGACTTCGCGCAGACGACGGACGAGGAAGTGCACGACCTGCTGACGGCCAACACACAACGCTAGCCATTCATGCGATTCGTCATCGTCGGAGCCGGCGGTATCGGCGCATACTTCGGCGGCGAGCTTGCTCGCGCCGGCCACGAGGTAACGTTGTTCGCCCGCGGCGCGCATCTCGACGCCCTACGAACGCGCGGGCTCACGGTGCGAACTCCCGAGGGAGAGTTCGTAGCTCGCGTGGGGGCGACGAACGACCCGAGCGAGCTCCCCGCCGCAGACGTCGCGATCGTCGCGGTGAAGAGTTATTCCCTGCCCGACGTCACTCCGATCGTGCGTGTCGTGGCCGAGCGAGGCGCCGACGTGGTCCCGTTGTTGAACGGAGTGACCGCCGCTGACGAGCTCAAAGCCGGCGGCGTGCCACCCTCACGCGTACTCGGTGGGCTCGCGCGGGTGAGTGTGGTACGAACCGAACCGGGCGTCGTCGAGCGTCGGAGCGGATTTTATAGCATCGTCGTCGGCGAATTGGGCGGGGGGCTCAGTGAACGCGCGACGAAGATCGCGGATGCGCTGCGATCCGCCGGCGTAGACGCCCGCGCCTCGGCCACAATGGGCGTCGAGCTGTGGCAGAAGTTCGTGTTCATCACCGCCATGGCCGCCGTGTGTGGGCTGGCTCGTACGTCGATCGGTCCGGTGCGAGCAGCTCCAGGTGGGCGTCGCCTCATCCAACGTGCCGTCACGGAAGTCGTTGATGTCGCTCGCGCTCGTGGCGTACCACTCCCTGATGACGAAGCGCCTCGCACCGCCGCGTACATCGATACGCTCCCCGCTGCGATGACCCCGAGCTTTCTCCTCGACCTGGAGAGCGGCGGGCAAACGGAGCTCGACACGCTGAGCGGGGCGGTCTCCCGGCTCGCATCCGAAGCGGGCATCGACACACCGGTCCACGACACGGCCACAGCCGCCCTGGGCGTTAGGCGCTGATCGCGACTAATTCGCAAGGCCGGCTCGGCGCGCGAACTGCGTTTCATCTCTTGTGATGTTGCTCGCTGTTTCCCCAGCCGGACCAGTTACATTGGTGGTGATTGCCGTGCCGTTTGGCCAGTCCGCCTTGCCAATCGTGGTCGTCGACCATGCGTAACACTCCGGCGCCGTACTCAGCTTGACATCCGCGGCCCCTAACGCGAGGCGCACAGCGGCACGCGCCGGTTACCTCGCGCTGGTATTCGCGACGGTCCGGGACGCCGCAGTCGTACTCGACGCCGATGGCTACGTCGCCGATCTCAATCCAGCCGCCGAACGCCTGTTCGGCGCCGCAGTCGGCGAGCCGCTTCGCCGCACAACCGACAACGAGACGCCTGGCCTGAACGCCGCGGACGATGCCGCCGCGCGACGTGGTGCGCTCAAAGACGGTCAGTGGGAAGGTGAGATCGGCTTCATAACGGTGGATGGCCGACCGGGCACTCTGCAGGCGACGCTCGTCCCCCTCACCAACCAGCCGGGCCAGAAGGAAGGCCTGGTCGCGGTCTATCGCGACATTTCCGCCAGGAAAGCCGCGGAGGACGCCCTCCGCGAGAGCGAGAAGCGATTGCGCTTCGCCCTCGAAGGCGCGAACGAAGGGTTGTGGGACTGGAGCATCGAGGGCGGAGACGTCTACTACAGCGCGGCGGCTGAACGGATGCTCGGGTACGAGCCAGGCGAGATGGAACGCCGAGCCGGGCGCACCACGTGGGACCAGAACGTCCACCCCGATGACATGCGCGCGGTCCAGCGCGCGATCGACGAGCACGTCGCAGGCAACACGCCGGCGTACGAGGCGGAGTATCGCTGCCGGACGAAGCAAGGCGGCTGGATGTGGCTTCTGGGGCGCGGGAAGGTCGTCGAGCGCAACGCCGACGGCTCGCCGCGCCGAATGACCGGCGTCCACATCGACATCACCGAGCGAAAACAGGCCGAGGAAACGCGAGCACGGCTGACGGCCATCGTGGACGCCGAGCATCTGCGCGCCGACGCGGCCGTCCGCGAAAGCGAGGAGCGGCATCGTCTGCTGTTCGAGGAGAACCCGATCCCGCTCCTCGTCATCGACGCCGAGACGCTGATGTTCCTGTCGGTGAACGCGTCGGCGGTGCGGCAGTATGGGTACTCGCGGGAGGAGTTCGCGCGAATGTCGATTCTCGACATCCGGCCGCCCGAGGACGCGGAAATCGCACTGTCGCGAGTCGCCGCGCCTCCCGAGGTGCGCTCACAACGATCGGGTCCGTATCGGCACAGGCGAAGGGACGGCTCTATCGTCATCGTGGACATCGTGTCGCGGGACTTCGTGTTCGCGGGTCGCCACGCACGTCTCGTCCTCGCCATCGACATCACCGAGCAGCGCCGCCTGGAGGAGCAGCTCCGTCAGTCACAGAAGATCGAGGCGGTCGGCCAGCTCGCCGGCGGCATCGCGCACGACTTCAACAACCTCCTCACCGTCATCAAGGGCAACGTGGAGCTCGCGCTGCACCAGTTGCCGACGGCTGTCCCACTGCGGAATGATCTGGAGCAGGTCGCGCACGCGGCGTCACGCGCGGCGCTTCTCACGAGACAGCTTCTCGCGTTCAGTCGCAAGCAGGTGCTCAAGCCGGCCGTCCTCGATCTCACCGAGGTCGTTGCCGAAGCGGAGCGAATGCTCCGTCGCGTGATCGGTGAGGACATTACGTTCGTCACTGAGCTCGCGCCCACGGTCTCTCGGGTGACGGCGGACCGCGGGCAGATCGAGCAGGTGCTGGTGAATCTCGTGGTGAACGCGCGCGACGCGATGCCTGCCGGTGGCGTGCTCACGGTCGCGACGGGCGACATGACGTTGAGCACTGCGGGAGCTACGGCGCGCGGTGTCGTCCCCGGACCGTACGTGACGCTTCGCGTGAGCGACACGGGTGTCGGCATGGACGACGCGACGCGGTCGCGGATCTTCGAGCCATTCTTCACGACGAAGCCCCTCGGGCGAGGGACCGGGCTCGGTCTCGCAACCGTGCATGGCGTCGTCCATCAGTCCGGCGGTTTCGTTACCGTGGAGAGCACGCCGCAGGTGGGGACGTCGTTCATGGTGTTCCTGCCGCGTGCGACGCATCTCGAGAATCCGCATAGCGGGACCGGAGCTGGAAATGGTATCCCGCGCGGATCGGAAACGATTCTGCTCGTCGAGGACGAAGACGAAGTGCGAACCGTCGCACGCCGGGTGCTCGTGGAGGCTGGGTACACGGTGCTCGAGGCGGGGAACGCGGCGGAAGCGATCGAAGTGTTCGATCGATCACGGGGCTCCGTGGCCATGCTCGTCTCCGATGTCGTGATGCCCGGACTCGATGGGCACGAGCTCAGTCGCATGTTGCGGCTGCGCGCACCAACGCTGCCCACGTTGTTCGTGTCGGGATACAGTTTCGATGCGCGAGGTGACTCGTCTCACTTTGACGACGAGACGTTTCTCGCGAAGCCGTACGATCCGATCGAGCTCGCGCGCCGGGTCCGTTCCATTCTCGATGCGCCGCGCGCTCGCGAGCGAGCATCTGCGCTGACCAGCATGCACGGGGAAATCGGATAGCACCGTTAGACCGATCAAATAGTTGCAGCAGATGTCCGGTCCGTATACCTTCGCGGCACTCCAGTCCAGAGGAGCCGGAATGAGCGAAACGGTCACCCGACACGACAGCTCGGCGCCTAACGGTCACATCGACGCCGATCTCGCGGTGCTCCTCGATCGCGTGTGCGAGCAGTTGCCACACGACTACACCAAGCAGCTCATTCGCGACGTCGCGCGCCTCAAGCTCTGGTTGGGATTCGAGGGCTCGGTGCGAGACTACGTGACGCGACGCAGCGGAGAGTATGCCGCCGTGCCGGTCGTCGAGGAACGCGCCAAGACGTATCGCGCCATTACTCCGTCCGTAACGCCGTCGCCGGATCGGCGCGGCTCGCATACGACGCCGGCATCCAGGTCGCCACGAGCGCGGTAAGCACCAGCAGCGCCGGCACCGCGACGAACGTCAGCGGATCTTTTGGGGCCACGCCGAACAACAGTGCCTGCATCGCCCGTGTCGCCGCGAACGCGCCGGCCGTGCCGATGACGAGACCTACGGTCACCAGCCGCAGTCCATTCCGAACGACGAGCCAACGCACGTCGCTCGCCTGAGCGCCGAGCGCAAGTCGAATCCCCATCTCGCGCACGCGACGACGCGCCATCTGCGCCATCACGCCGTACACGCCCACCACGGCCAGCGCCAACCCGACACCCGCGAACAGCAACAGGAGCGTCGTCAGGAAACGCTCACGTGCGAGCGACTCGGCGCGCACCTGGTTCAGCGTCTCGACGGAGGACAGCGCGAGGGTGCGGTCCATGTCGGCGACGGTGCGACGGATCGCCGGCCCTAACGAGGCGGGATCTCCCGCCGTTCGAACGATCATAGCCATGCCGTTCGTCGGCGACTGGGTGAGCGGCTCGAACACCTCGATCTGAGGCTCGATCCCGAGCTTCGTCTGATGCTGGTCCTTCACGACGCCAACGATTGTGTTCCACGTCGAGCTGGAGTCAGGAACCTTGTCGAACGTGATCCGTTGGCCCACCGGGTCCTGTCCCTTGAAGTGCTTCTTCGCCATCGCCTCGTTGATGATGACGACCTGAGCGCCATTCGCCCGGTCGCCGACCGTGAACGCGCGGCCGGCAAGGAGCGGCGTCCTCATCACCTTGAAGAAATCGGGTGTGACGCGACGGTGCAGCACCTCTGAGCCGTAGATTCCGTCGGGCCATCCGGCGACGGTGAAGTCACTCGAGTAGCCCCCGCCGGTGAGCGGGACATTCGAGGTGCTGCCCACTGACTGCACGCCCGGAATCGATCGAAGCTGCTCCTCGAGTCGCGAAAAGAAGGCGTTCGCCTTGTCCCCCGTGTCGTATCGCGTACCTGGGAGATCGAGCTGCGCGGCGATCGCCCCGTTCGGATCGAAGCCCGGGTCGACCTGCTGGAGGCGAAGCAGACTTCGAACGAGCAGCGCCGCGCCGACGCTCAACATGAGTGCGAGTGCCACCTCACCGATCACGAGTCGCTCTCCCCAACGACGCATGCGCCGGCTCTGACTCCCGCCGCGCCCCCCTTCCTTGAGTGCGTCCTGCGGTGCGCGGCGGCTCGACCACAGCGCTGGCGCGATCCCGAACAGGAGGCCGCTCACCGTCGTGACCGCGAGCACGTATCCGAACACCACCCAGTCGAAATCGAAGTGCGAAACGCGCAGCATCCCGGCCGGCTGCATCGCTTGCAGCGCTCGTGTGCCCCAAATGCCCAACGCGATGCCGGCGACCCCGCCGACGAACGACATCACCAGACTTTCCGTGAGCGCCTGCCTCACGAGTCGCCGCCGCCCGGCGCCCAGCGCCAGCCGTAACGCCGCCTCGCGCTCCCGATCGGCCGCCTTCACGAGCATGAGATTCCCCACGTTGGCACAGGCGATGAGCAGGAGCAGCCCGACCGCCCCGAGCAGCACGAGCAGCGGCAGCCGGGTGTCTCCGACCAGAAATTCGTGGAGTGGGGTGATCCCGGCACCCATCACCCGGTTGGTCGCCGGGTAGTCACGCTGCAGCCGCTTCACGACGGCTTGCAGTTGCGCGTTGGCGGCCACCTGACCGATACCCGGCTTCACGCGCGCGACCACGCTGAGCCAGTGTGCGCGTCTGAACGAGACCTGCTGACGATTCTTCGGGTCCCAGGCCCAGGGCTGCCACAGATCGACCTTTTCGTTCGGGTAGTCGAAGCTCGCGGGCATCACGCCAACCACCTGGACGCCGACGCCGTCGAGCTGAATCGTGCGGCCAATGATGTTGCGGTCGCTGCCGAACCGGTCGCGCCAGAGGTGATGCGACAGCACGGCGATCGGATGTCCGGTTGTCCACGTCTCGGCATCCGCGAACGTGCGGCCTAACGCGGCACGCGCGCCGAGCACGGAGAAGAAGTTGCCCGTGCCGAACGCCGGCCTCACGATGATCGGCTCGCCGTTTTCAATGAGGGTCGACGTGCCGAACCCTTCGGAGTACGCCATGACGTCGCCGAACGCCGCCACCTGCTCCTTCCAATCGAGCATGTTGGCGGGTGCCGCGACCTGCTTGTACCACCCCTTTTCGGGATTCTCCTCCCAGACCATGTAGAGCTGGTCGGGGTTGGGGAACGGGAGTGGCTGCAGGACGACGGCGTTCACCGCGGAGAAGATCGCGGTGTTGGCGCCGATCCCTAACGCGAGCGTCAATATGGCCGCGCCCGCGAGCACCGGCGTGCGCCGCATCGTGCGGAGCGTGTAGCGCGCATCGGCAACGAGCTCCTCGAGCGGTCTCGCGGCGTAGACGTCATGGTGCGCCTCACGAGCCTGCGTGAGTCCACCGAATTCAACCAGCGCGCGCCGCCGGGCCTCCGCGCGGCTCAGGCCAAGGCGAAGGTTCTTCTCGGTCTCCTGCTCGATGTGGAACTCGATCTCTTCGTTCAACGACCGTTCGGTCGCGCGGGGCGCGAAGAGCGCGCGCAGGCGGGCGGCGAATCCCTTGATGGCACTCATGGTAGCTCCAGCCTCGGTGGTTCGGCGCGAGGCGAACCACCGAAAACGATCGCGTCGTTAGGTAGTTTGCAGGATGAACTCGACGGCCTCGACATACCGGCGCCAACTTGCGGCCTCGGTGCCAACAGCGCGTCGGCCAGCGGTGGTCAGCCGGTAGTACTTGGCGCGCCGGTTGTTCTCCGTCGTGCGCCATTCACTCTCGATCCACCCCTTCTGCTCGAGCCGCTGGAAGGCGGGATAGAGCGAGCCCTGATTGGCATCGAGCACGCCGCGCGAAAGCTGCTGGATGCGCTGCCCGATTCCCCACCCATGCATAGGCTCGAGGGTGAGGGTCTTGAGGATGAGGAGGTCGAGGGTACCGCGGAGGACGTCACTGGATGGCGGCTGCATGGCGCGAGCGGCTCGAGACGGGACGGCTTCTCTTGGATTCCGACAGGAAGGTGTACGGACTTCTGTCGGAAGTCAAGAGGAAGCGTTCGAGGGATGGGGGATGCGGGATGAGGGCTAACGGCGCCCCTCATCCCCCATCCCTCATCCCCAGGCTATTTCGACGCCAGCACCGACATCGGCGGGCTCACGACGATGACTCGGCGGACCGAGGAGAGGTGCTCGATGAACCAGCGTCCTCGAGGCGAATCGAGGTCGTCGTAACGAACGCGGCGACTCCCGGCGCTGGCGTGGATGATCCGCCCGTTCCCGGCGTAGATCGCGACGTGAGTCCAGCGACCACGCTTCGTTGCGAAGAACAGGAGGTCTCCCACCGCCACCGAGTCGAGGCCCACTACTATAGAATGGCCAACGACTGACTGGTCCGTCGCCGTGCGTGGCAACGCGATCCCATGGCGGGCGTACACGTAGCGCACGAAACCAGAGCAGTCGAACGCCCCGGGCTTCGTGCCCCCGAAGCGGTAGCGGGTCCCGAGGTAGCGCGATGCCGTCTTCACGATGCCGCGCTCCAACGTTGCCGGGGCGGGTGAGCCGGTGCTATTCGAGCTGACCACAACACGGCTACTGGTCGACGCGACGACTCGCGCACTATCGGTTCCAGAGCCCTCAGCAGCAACGAGCAGTGCGATCAATTTGACCGAAAGACCGGACACAAACGACATCATGCGACCGCCTCCCTGTTGACGACGGTCGGTGATAAGGCAGTCCCCGCACCGCGCCGGCACGGCAATTGGCACGGCGATACTCGCCGGAACTCTCGATCTGTTGGTGAGCCGCCGCACGGGTGCAACGCGTCCGTTGCCCCATCGCGGCGTGTCGCGCGACCGCAAGCCTTCCGGCAAAGCTGGGAGTGACTCCAAACGCGACACTACGAGGGTGCGCGACCACCGTGCGAGGTGTAGAGTATGCGCTTCCCAATTTCAGGCGAGCAGAAATGCGAGTTCACCGCTGGCAGCGAGCCGTTGTGTCGATTTCAGCCACGCTGGTCCTGGCGGTGTGTGCGCCGCCGCGCCCTGCGCCTGGCCGAGCCGCCAGCGGATCGGTGCGGGACGCGATCGTTGCGGTCGAGCGTCAGGCGTGGGAGGCGTGGAAGCGAAAGGACGGCGCGTTTTTCCGCACGACGCTGCTGCCTAACGCTGCCTACGTGAGTGGCACCGGACTCAGCACGCGAGAAGAGATCGCGAAAGGGATGGAGACGGACACGTGCAAGGTGGACGGGTACGTGCTCCGGAACGAGGAGGTCCACTCGTTGTCCCCGGACGTCGCGCTGCTCACCTATCGTGCGATGTCCGATGTCACGTGCGGAGATCGCTTGGTCCATGCGGACGCCTGGTCGTCGACGCTGTACGTCCGCGACGGCGACTCGTGGAAGGTGTCGTTTCACCAGGAGACCGACGCGCAACGATAGCCGTTAGTCGATAGTCGATAGTCGTTAGCGCTTCGAGAGCGTGCTATAGCCGGCCTCATCGCTACCGACTAACAGCTACCGACTAACGACTTCCTCAGTCTGTCCGCATGGCGGCCAACGGATCGATCCGCGTCGCACGGCGGGCCGGGATGTAGCTCGCCACGAGGGCCACGGCGCCGAGCAGGGCGGCCACGCCCACGTACGTCATCGGGTCCGTGACGCGAACGCCGTAGACGAGCTGGGTCATGAGCCGGCTCGCGAGTAGCGCGCCGGCCAGCCCGATCACGACCCCCACCGTCACGACGCGCATGCCCTGCGCGACGACGAGCCTAACGACTGCCGAGGGACTCGCCCCGAGCGCGACTCGTACGCCGATCTCGTGCGTGCGGCGAGACACCGCGTAGCTGATGACGCCATAGATGCCCACGGCAGCAAGCACGAGCGCCACCGCGGCGAACGTCGCGAGCAGGACAAGCGTGAACCGCGGCCTCGCGTTCGCGCCGGTAATCACGTCCTCCATGGTCTGGACGTCGGTTACCGGCACGGATCGGTCGAGCGACCCGACGGCATCGCGAATCGCGGGCGCGAGCGACGCCGGGTTGCACGCTCGCACGGCGCCGCACGAGGTGCGCACGACCAGCGTCATGTATCCCACGTGTCCGCCGTCGCTTTGGAGATACTCTCGCTCCTGCGAATAGGGGAGAAACACCTCCTCCTGCGCTGGCGCCGACCAGTCCGACTGCACGTCGTTCTTCACCACGCCCACGACCGTGAACCACGTCGGCGCCGGGGCGGCGGGATTGAACGTGACGCGCTTGCCAACAGCGTCCTCGTTCGGCCAGTACCGTCGGGCGAAGAAGTCGTTCACGACCACGACTCGCGGCGCGTCGGCGCGGTCTGTCTCCGCGACATCTCGTCCGCGCAGCAATGGTAGCCGCATCGTCGCGAAGTAGCCCGGGTACACGACACGAAACGTCGATCTCGGAACGTCTGCGGGTCGGGGACGCGGGCGGCCCTCGATCAGGAACTGCAGGCCCCAGATGTCTCCGGCGATCGGGAGGTGATTGATCAGGCTTGCGGATTCCACCCCAGGCAGCTGGCGCACGCGCTCGAGCGTCGACGTGTAAAACGCGTCGCGGCGCCCTGGCGGCGCCTCGGCCGTCCCGTACAATGAGACGACCGCGGAGAGCACGCCGCGCGGATCGAAGCCCGGGTCGATCGCGCGCAGCGCGGCAAAGCTGCGCATCGCCAGTCCCGCGCCCGCGAGCAGCACCAGCGCGAGTGCGATCTCCGATGCCACGAGGATCGAGCGAATTCGGCTCCGTCCTGCCCCTTCGGTGGACCCGCGGGCGCCGTCGCGAAGGGCCTCCGACATCTCGCTTCGCGAAACACGAAGAGCCGGGAGCAGCCCGAAGCCGAGTCCCGTCAGCAGCGAGATGACGGTGGTAACGGCGAGCACGTAGAGATCGAGCCCGATGGCATCGGCGCGCGGAAGGCTCGTCCCGGCGAGAGCCACGAGGGTGCGAAGCCCCAGCCGCGCGAGCGCGATGCCTAACGTCCCGCCCACGAGCGCGAGCACCACGCTCTCGGTCAGCAGCTGACGGAGGAGTCGCGCGCGACTCGCTCCGAGCGCGAGCCGGACTGTCATCTCGCGATGCCGCGCCGACGCCCGTGCCAGCAGCATGTGCGCGACATTGGCACATGCGATGAGCAGCACGAACCCGACCGCGCCGAGGAGAACGAGCAGCGCGGTCCGAATGTCGCCGACGACCATCGTGGCGAGCGGCGTCACCGTCACGGCAGGATTCGTCCCCGGAAACGCTCTCTCGAGATTCGCGGCGATCGCGGACATCTGTGCCTGTGCCGCCTCGAGCGATGCATCGCGCCGGAGTCGCGCGAACAGGCGCAGGCTCTGTGATTGCCGGCTCGACGCGCGTTCGCCTAACGCAAGCGGGGTCCACATCTGGACGCCGGGCGCCCAGAACATCGGGAAGTCGAACCCGCGCGGCATCACGCCGACGACCGTGTACGACGTACCGCTCACGATCAGCGATGTGCCGAGGATGTCTGGTTCCCCGGCAAATCGGCGCTGCCAGTACCCCCAGGAGAGTATGATGGGAAGGTCGCCGGTTGTCGCATCATCGTCCGCGCGGAACGAGCGACCGATCAGGGGACGCACACCAGTCATCGCCAGTACATCCGACGTGACCTTGAGGCCCTGCACGCGTTCCGGCACGTCGCCGGTCACGGTCCCTGACCAGTACTCCGCTGCTCCGAACGAGGAGAAGAGCGAGCTCTGTCGCTTCCAATCGAGATAGTTCGCTGGCGCGACCGGGTTGCGCCCTTCGTGGAGGATTACCACCAACCCGTCCGGATCGCGATACGGCAGGGGACGGAGCAGCACACCATTCACGACGCTGAAGATCGCCGACGTGGCGCCGATCCCCAGCGCCAGCGCGATGACCGCCACCACGGTGAATCCGGGTCGCCGAATGAGTGTGCGGATCGCATACCGAACGTCGCGCGCCGTCGTCTCGAGCACTGCGCCGGTGCGCACTTCCCGTACTTCGTCCTTGACGCGCTCGATGCCGCCGAGCTCCACGAGTGCGGCACGTCTCGCGTCATTGCGATCCATGCCCGCGCGGACCTTCTCGTCCGTCAGGAGGTCCACGTATGCACGCACATCGGCGTCGAGCTCTCGCTCGACGTGGGGACGGGTGAACAGGTTGCGCAGCGCACTGCGCAGTCGTGAAGGCGTCTGGCTGAACGGGGACATCGACTCCAGCTCCCGTGTCGGGATGGTCGTTAGGTGGCCTGCAGGGCGAACCCGATCGCGACGGCAATTCGCTTCCACTCGCTGGTCTCGGCATCGAGCTGTTTCCGTCCCGCGGCGGTGAGCTTGTAGTACTTCGCTCGACGGTTGTTTTCCGATGCACCCCACGAGGACGTGAGCCAGCCCGCTTCCTCCATTCGATACAACGCCGGGAAGAGCGATCCGGGCTTCACCTGGAAGGTGCCGCGAGTGATCTGCTCGACGCGCCGTGCGACGCCCAGCCCGTGCAGCTCGCCGAGGGCGAGCGACTTGAGGATGAGGAGGTCGAGCGTTCCCTGGAGCAGGTTGGTTTGTCGGTCGGTCATGGTTTCGTATAGACACTCGATATGAGAGGAAGGTTGCGCGACTGGCGACTGGCGGCTGGCGACGGAGAACCGCTGACCGCGCAGTAAACGCCGTCGCAGGCCGCCCGTCCCCGCTCCCCCGTCCCCCGTCGCCAGTCGCCAGTCGCCAGTCGCCAGTCGCGCAACCTTCCTCTCATATCGAGTGTCTATACGAAACCATGACCGACCGACAAA
>DATCGG010000142.1:0-6051 GCA_036509075.1 Gemmatimonadaceae bacterium | reverse complement strand
GCGTCGGTCATGACGCGGGTGATCAGCACGCCCGACTTCGTGGCATCGAAGAACGAGACCGGAAGCCTGAGCACGTGTCGCTGCACGTCGACGCGCATGTCGCTGATTGCACGCTGCGCCGCGATGCTCACGATCTGCGATAGAGAGAACGACGTGATCGCCTGCACCACCGTCGCGGCACCGACGGCGAGCGCGAGCGGCACCAGCTTGTCCAGCTGATGCTTGGTCAGAACGTTGTCGATGAGGTATTTCGAGCTCGCCGGCAGGACGAGGCCCGCGAGGCGGTTGATGAGCATCAGTGCGATCCCGAACGACAGCGAGCGTCGGTGCTTCCAGATGAGGGAGCGAGCCTCCTCCCACGCCCTCGCCATGTTCACGCGCGGCTTTTTCGTCTTGCCACCTTCAGCCATGCAGCCTCATTCGACTCGTTTGGCAGGAAAAGTAATGCCTGGTCAGCTATCGACTTCGTGACCCGCGTGTTGGAGCGCGCCAACGGCGCGGTCGAGATCCGCCTCACGCACCAGGACGTAGTCCGTATCGTGCGTTCCTATGGCGAGAATCGGGATACCCGCGTCCGCGAGCGGCGTCGCGAGCGACAAGAGAACACCCACGAGCTCCGGCGCGAGCGTCCCCGCCACGCGCATGGCGACGTAGCCCCGCATGCACTGCGTGCCCCGTGGTACCAGGCCGTCAGCGCACACGATCGACAGTTCGTCGTCCGTGCGCGTGATCGACACGAAGCCAGGACCGTTCGCCCAGGACGGAACGGCATCGGACGGCGACAACCTGCAAACCGCGAGCAGTCCAGGAATCCTGAGAACGCGGAGGCGATGCAAGCTCGCCATTCAGCCTTCGCGCTGCACGCGCCCCGCGCGCACGTGGATCGGCCATCGAACCAGTCGTCGCTCGCTGTCCGGTCCCCACACCGCCCGGAGCTCATTTTCCAGGTCGAGCACCGGATCGCGACCGATGGCCTTGGCCAGCCTTTTGGTCGCCGACCAGGTCCGCACGTACCCGCCGAACTCGCCGAGCGAGAGGTGATTCTCGATGTGCAGCGAGGGGGCGGCAACCTCGTCGATCGGGATCGTGAGGCTCCGATATCCCTCGTCGACCAGCTTGCGGTCCGCGGGCCAATACGCGCCGCAGGTCTCCGCGTAATATCGCAGGACGATGGCGTCGAGCGCCTCGTCGAGCGTCGGTCGCGTGTAGCACCAGACGGCGAGCACGCCGTGCCCGACCGTTACGCGGCGCACCTCGGAGTAGAACTGATCGAGCGGCAACCAATGCAGCGCCTGCGCGACGGTCACGAGATCGACCGAGGCATCATCGAGGCCGCTCTCGTCGGACCGAGCAACACCGTACGAGACGCGCGGGTGAGGTGTCGCATGCGCAATCTGCTCCGCGCTCGCATCGGTCGCGATGACACGGTCGAATCGCTCCGCGAGGGGCAGCGCTGCCTGCCCGTTGCCGGTGGCGCAGTCCCAGACGCAACTGCGTCGTTCGGGAAGCGAGGCCACGAACTCGAATAGTTCGGCCGGATACCTGGGCCGGAATGTGGCGTAATCCGAGGCCGACGCCGAGAAGTGGTCTTTGAACCCGGGATTGGTCATCGTTGTCGCGGAGACCGCCGGTGGACGCAACGGACTTATGGAACGAGGGATTCAATCGTTCGTCCACAGTTTAGCGATTACGCTCATCTCGAACCAAGCTACCGTGTTCGTTCCAAAGTTGTTCACGACGCTCCGCGGCTATGATCGACGCCAGTTCGGCAACGACCTGACCGCGGGAGTGATCGTTGGCATCGTGGCCCTGCCGCTCGCGATCGCGTTCGGCATCGCGAGCGGCGTGACACCGGCGCAGGGGCTCTACACAGCGATCATCGCTGGCTTCCTGATCTCGGCGCTCGGCGGATCGCGGGTTCAGATCGGCGGGCCCACAGGCGCCTTCGTGGTCGTCGTCTACGCGATTGTCCAGCGATACGGTGTGTCCGGCCTGGCAGTGGCCACCCTCATGGCCGGTCTCATTCTCGTGTTGCTCGGCCTGTTCAAGCTCGGCACGATCATCAAGTTCATCCCGCACCCGCTCGTCACCGGTTTCACGTCGGGGATCGCGGTGATCATCGCATCCAACGAGCTTCGCGACTTCTTCGGACTCCGCGTGGACAAAATCCCGGCAGAGTTCATCGAGAAGCTCGAGGTCCTGTGGAGAGCGGCGAGCACGGTCAACCTGTGGGCCGTGGGCATCGCAGCGTTCACGCTCCTGTTGCTGATCGCATGGCGGCGGTTGAACTGGCGATTCCCCGGACCGATGGTCGCGCTGATCGTTACCGCGGTGGTCGTTCGCCTGTTTCACATACCGGTCGAGACGGTCGGCAGTCGCTTCGGCGTCATCGATCTCGCGTTTCCGCGCCCCGAGCTCCCATCGCTCTCGCTCGCCGAGCTTCGCGGGCTGGTGGGCCCGGCGTTCACGATCGCCGCGTTAGGCGCCATCGAATCGTTGTTGTCTGCCATGGTCGCGGACGGAATGATCGGCGGCCGCCACCGCTCGAACATGGAGCTCGTCGCCCAGGGGATCGCAAACATCGCGTCGCCGCTGTTTGGGGGCATTCCCGCGACGGGCGCGATCGCGCGCACGGCAACCAACGTGAAGAACGGGGGCCGGACACCCGTCGCGGGTATCGTTCACGCGGCAACGCTCATGCTCATCGCCCTCGTGTTCGGCAAATGGGCGGCGCTCGTTCCCATGGCGACGCTTGCCGGCATCCTCATGCTCGTCGCCTACCAGATGAGCGAGTGGCGCGTGTTCCGGGCAGAGCTCCGAGGCCCTCGTGAGGATGCCGCGGTGCTCGTGACCACCTTCCTGCTCACCGTGCTGGTGGACCTGACCGTCGCGATCGCGGTCGGTATGGTACTCGCCGCGTTCTTGTTCATGAAGCGCATGGCCGAGGCGACAAATATCTCTGCCGTCACACGCGATCTCCGCGCTGACGGCGACGATACGACCTACTCCGCCCCGGGCGCCATCAGCCGGCGCAGCATCCCCGACCGGGTCGAGGTCTTCGAGATCAGTGGGGCATTCTTCTTCGGCGCGGCCGAGGCGTTCAAGGAGGCGCTGGGCCAGATCGCGGGACGACCCTGGGTGATCATCATCCGCATGCGGGACGTGAGTCTTCTCGATTCGTCCGGGCTTCATGCACTCCAGGAGGTTGTCCGGCGCTTTCGTCGCGACCGCACGCTCGTGCTGCTGGCCGAGGTGCATGCCCAGCCGCTCGCGGTGATCGAGGCATCGGAGCTGTTTCACGAGATGGGTGACGATGTTTTCATGAACATCGACGATGCACTGGACCGCGCGCGCGCACACGTCGCGACGCGGATCAGCGGTGTGGGTCCGGCGGTCGGCGCACCCGCTGCCTAACGACTTCGGCGCGCACGCACGGCGACGAAAAAGAATCGCCGCGCCAGACCTGGCGCGGCGAATTTCACTTTCGACTGCTTCCGCTCAGCCCGGCGGCAGCGAGCGACGGACTTCCTTGTTGCCGGCCGCGACACCCAGGGCGACACTGAGCCCGAAGGCAATCGCGGTTCCTGCGCCGACGAGTGGAAGCATCCAAACGATCGGGGCCGCGATGAGCGCCGCACCCAATCCCGCGACAATCGGCGCGAGCGGACTTCTCGCCGCGTCGACATACCGAAGCCGACGCGCGACGAAGTCCTTCGCTTGCGTAAACCCAATGATCACCGCTGCCGTCGACAGCGCAAATGCGAGCAATCCCAACACGTGTGCACCCCCTCGTGACGTAGCTACCGGATGACCCTTGGGTCCCGTACGGCGGCGATCAGGCCGCGGTTTCGGGACGCCTTTAACCCTGCGTATTGGCGTTCAACCAGCGCGGCTCTAGCATACAGCGAATGCGAGCCGTGGTCATTACCCGTCCCGGCGGGCCCGAAGTGCTCGAAATCCGCGACGTCGATCCGCCGCAACCTGGCGCGGAAGACTTGCTGGTTCGCGTGCATGCGTCCGGGCTCAACCGGGCTGACATCCACCAGCGTAAAGGCGGCTACCCCGCACCACCTGGCTCGCCCGCGGACATCCCCGGTCTCGAATACGCGGGCGAAGTTGCGGGCGTTGGACGCCAGGTGCGCGGGTTCTCAATCGGGGATCGCGTGTTCGGCATCGCGGGTGGCGGGGCGCATGCGGAGCTCTTGTCCGTGCCCGCCCGGACAGCGGCCCGTGTTCCGTCGAGTGTGTCGTGGGAAGACGCGGGCGCGATTCCCGAGGCGTTCATCACCGCGCACGATGCGCTGGTCACGCAGGCCCATCTGAGTCGGAACGAGCGCGTGCTCATCCATGCCGTTGGCAGTGGTGTCGGGCTCGCGGCGGTACAGGTCGCGCGGGCGATCGGCGCGATTCCCTACGGTACGTCGCGCACGCCGGACAAGATCGAGCGAGCGACTCCCTTCGGCCTCGAGCGTGGTGCCGCGATCGGCGATCCGAGCGAGCTCGCACCGGTTACGCACGAGTGGGCGCCGAACGGATTCGACGTCGTGCTCGACCTGGTCGGTGGCGCGTACACGCCCGCCAGCATCGCGACGATGGCCACTCGAGGCCGGCTGATGCTCGTCGGGCTCGTCGCAGGCGCCACGGCCACGTTCGATCTCCGCCGCATCCTGTCTCGCCGACTGACGGTCATCGGGACAGTGCTTCGCGCTCGATCCGTGGACGAGAAGGCCGCTACCACGAATGCGTTCGCCCGGGATCTCCTCCAAGGCTTCGAGAGCGGCGCGCTGCGCGCGGTCGTCGATCGAGTATTCCCACTCACGGCCATCGCGGATGCGCATCGGCGGATGGAATCCAACGAGTCGTTCGGGAAGGTTGTAGTCCTCCCGTAGAACGCGCTCGGACCCCGACCGGCGGAATCCGCCCCTGCCCGGTTCGTCTCGCACGTCGTCTGGTGCAAGTTGTCACGTGCGCAAGGCGGCACGGCGCGCACGATCGTCATACTGAACAGCAGGGTTCAAGAGGCATTACGAAGCTCATTCCAGTCGTGACAGCGCGGAGGATGATGTGAGTGCTGGTTCGTTCGCGATCGGAGCATTGATGGTGATCAGCGGACCGTTCTTTCCACCGTCGCTACTTCAGTCCGGTCCCCGTGCGGACACGCGTCGCTGTGCAGTCGGTGCCCAAGCGACACAGAGCGACTGCGCGCTGATCGGCGCGCAGTGGGTGGTGACGACCGCCAGGGCGGTCGCGGCCGCCCGGCCTTCCGGTGGCCGCCTCCACGTTCGCATTGGCGACGCCGAGTACGCGGTCGAACAGCTGGTCTATCACCCGAAATGGGATGGCGGCATCCGGCACGACGTGACGCTGCTCAGGTTGGCGGAACGCGTTCCTGCCTTCCCCATGCGGGCGTTGCCGGGAGAATTTCCCACGAAGGTCGAATGTGTCGCTCGACACGCGATGTCGGACCGACAATGGGTCTCGGCGACCATCGGTCCGTCGCCCCTGTGGGACGATCGGAGTACCAACGCGTTCGTCACGAAGCAGCCCGCGATCTTAACGAAGATGCGAACCCTCATGGACGCGTGGGCCGGGCGATCGACGAACGACTGATGAGGGAAGTCGGGCGAAGCCAACGAGGGCGCGAGCATGATGCTCGCGCCCTTTCGTTATCCCTACTGCGCGGCTGCCCGCCCGTCCGCCACGAACGCGATCCGGTCACCGCGCGCGTCCACGGCAAGTCGCGTGATGCCCTTCACGCCCGCCGCTCCGAGATCGGCGATCTCACGCCATTCCTCCCCGGCCTTCCCGGACCACCGGAGCAGTCTCGATTCCCGACCGCAGAGGATCGAACCGTCCGGCAACCACGCGTAGTCCTCCACCCCCTCCGGCAAGCGTACGATGCGCGACGTCTGCCGGCTCGCCGGATCGAGCGACTCGATCCACCACTCCGTCGGCGCGGCTTTGCGAACGAAGCTCACGCGACGGGTGCCAGGAATTCTGTGAAGCGAGCGGCCAATGTTCGTCGCGATGGTGTCCGTACTCCCGGTCCGG
>DATCGG010000141.1:0-17840 GCA_036509075.1 Gemmatimonadaceae bacterium | reverse complement strand
GCCTTCAGCTGACGACTAATGGCTAATAGCCAATAGCTATAAGCAGCCTATTCGCCGACGTGACTCTTGTATGCCTTTGCGTCCATCAGCCCATCGCGATCCTTGGCGTTCGCCAGGCGGAGCTTGATCATCCACCCGTCGCCATACGGATCGCTGTTGACGAGCGCGGGCTCGCCGTCGAGACGCGAGTTGATCTCCACCACTTCGCCGGCGACCGGCGAATAGAGCTCCGAAACCGCCTTCACCGCCTCGATCGTCCCGAACACATCGTGTGCCTTGAGCTTGTCGCCGACTTTCGGCAGCTCGACGAACACGACGTCTCCGAGCTCACCCTGGGCGTAATCGGTGATGCCGACCTGCACGACGGCGTCATCGCCCGTTGATTTGAGGTACTCGTGCTCGGCGGTATAGCGAAGATCGGCTGGGATCGACGACACGAATAATCTCTCGGCGAGTTGTGGGATGGATGGACGCTGGGAGCGCGAAGTCTAGACGTACCCTATTGGACCGTCAAGAAACCGCGGACGTCGCTGCGTGCGAGGCGGCCTCACGCTCCAGTGACTGCCACACGTCGCTGACCCGCTCTTCGAGCTCGCGAACCGTTCCGATGTTCTCGATGATGTAGTCGGCTCGCGCCCGCTTCAGCTCCGCGGGCATCTGGGCGGTGATCATGTCCATCGCGTCGGTCTCGCTGAGCCGACGCTCCCGCATCAAACGTTCGAGTCGCACCGGCCGAGGTGCGTCGACGAGGATGATGCGATCGAACTGGTCCACGAGCCCGCGCTCGAACAACAGCGGGATGTCCTGGACCACGAGACGGTCGCCGCGCTGGCGCGCCTCGTTCACGAGCCGGTCGCGATACGCAGCGACTTCCGGGTGAACGATCGTGTTCAACTCCTCGAGCTGCTCATGGTCGGAGAACACCAGCCGCCGCAGCGCGTCGCGATCGAGGCTGCCGTCGGGGGCCACGACCTCCTGGCCCCAACGGCGAACGATCTCATCGAACGCCGGCATGCCCGGCTCCACCACGCGACGCGCCAGCACGTCCGCATCGATGATAGTCGCACCGCGCTCGGACAGCAGTCGCGCCACCGTCGACTTCCCGCCAGCAATATTTCCCGTTAGACCGATGAGAAGCATGTGCTTGAAATGCGAACGTCGTGGCTAGGGCGTTGCAGGGCTGCAAGGTAGGAACCGCCCGGATGGAAAGTCAACGTACGGGTCGCTTTCCGAGGTCACTATGTTGGCAATCGAGCCTGTTGGACGACATTGATTCGGTAAGATGGTCAACCAGCAATGACACCCTTCGAGGAGGACTGACGTGGCGAAGTCGAATCGTCGGAACGGCGAGCGGAGCAACGGAGGTGCCCGCACCGCCGTAAAGCGCGGTCGCATCGCGTCACACTCGTCGGATGCCATCAAGCACCCGATTGCCCCGAATGCGCCAGTTGACCTTTCGTCGCGGCCGCCGCTTCCAACTGGAACCGTTCAGCTCCTCTCGGATGCCGAGGAGGCGGAATTCGAGGAAACAGTCAGAAGGCAGCTGCAACTGATCGGTGAGGACCCGGATCGCGAGGGACTTGTTCGTACCCCGAAACGCGTCGCCCGTTCGCTGGCCTGGCTAACCCGGGGCTACCGCGAGGATGCGTGGACGGCAGTCGGAGAGGGTGTGTTCGCCGAAGAACACGACCACATGATCATGGTGCGCGACATCGAGCTCTACTCGCTGTGTGAGCACCACCTGCTGCCATTCTTTGGGAAAGCCCATATCGCGTACATCCCGTCGGGCCGTATCGTTGGACTCTCGAAGCTGCCGCGGCTGGTTGAAGTGTTCGCACGTCGACTTCAGGTCCAGGAACGGCTTACCGATCAAATCGCTCAGGCGGTCTGCGAGGTCCTGAAGCCACGCGGTGTCGGCGTCGTCATCGAGGCGATGCACCTCTGCATGATGATGCGCGGCGTCGAGAAGCAGAACTCGAAGACGATCACCAGCGCCCTGGTCGGGTCCTTCCGGGACGATGCAAAAACGCGAGACGAGTTCCTCCGCCTCGCACATGCCCGGGAGTAAGCGCTAGGCCGCGGTGCGCCGGGGCCGCTGCTGGGCCTCAGCCAGGAGGAGGCTCACGACGTACTCGGCGCCGCCGCGCTGACGAAGCTCCGTTGGAGTCGCGTGTACGTAGCGCTGACAGGTGTTTCGGAACGCGCTGCCTGAGGGAAACTTGAGCGCCGCGGACACGGCATCGGCGCTTCGGTTGAGGTCATCCAGCATCTGCGCGGCGACGATCAACCGACCCCAGGTGAGCAGGCGAGGGGGCGCGGGGAACCCTGCGTGGGTAAGTCGCTTGGTGAGCGAGCGCCGCGGCGTCGACAGCAGTTGAGCGAGGTCATCCCCGGTGAGGTTTTCGTGCGCCCGCGTCACTGCGACCAGCACCGCATCGCGAACCGTAGGATCGAATCCCGCCAGGGCGGTGCGCAGATTGTTTGCCACGGAACGCGACTCTGCCTGCTCCAGCATGGCCCACAGGTCCGCTGGCGCGTCGTCCCTGTCCGCGATGATCAGCCCGTCCAACCCGGCGCGACCGGCATCGAAGACATCGCGAACTCGGTCAGTGCGCACGGCGACATAGGCGATGGTCACGAGTCGCGGGTAGAGGCGCCGCAGCTGCCGCACCGGGTCGAGATCCATCGAGCCATTGGCGTACAGGTCGAGCACCGCCAGCGAGACAGGCTCGGTATCGCAGAGCCGGCGCACGGCGTCCCACCCGTCGCACGGGGTCACCAGATACCGCCCTCGGATCGCGGCGCGCAGACGGTGAAGTTGTTCTGGACTCTTGAGAAGCGCCGCGACGATTCCCATATGCGGGATTTCTGGTGACTGTAAGCCTTGCCAGAAAAGACGGTTGGCGAACGGGGCGCGTCACCCGACGTCGGGAATCGGGAATACTGGGAACTGGGAACGGGGAACCGGGAACCGAGGCTCCGCGCGGAGGCGCGGTTCCCTGTTCCCCGTTCCCAGTTCCCGCTATTCCCGATTCCCTACAAAAGGCGCCCCTGATCCTCGTCCCGTCGAGGCACCTGGTGACACGCGCGGCAGCGGGCTTCATAGGAATCCGTTCCGCCCACCTGAATCACCGGTGAGTCGTAGCGTGCCGGACGCCCTTCCACGAGCCGCTGGTTTCGGCTCGCCGGAGAACCGCAAAGCACGCAGATGGCGTGGAGCTTGTCGACCACCTCCGCTATCGCCATGAGCTGAGGCATCGGGCCGAACGGCTCCCCGCGAAAGTCGGTGTCAGTGCCCGCGAGGATCACCCGGCGGCCGCGCGCCGCGAGCGACGTCGTGAGGTCCACGATCGAGTCGTCCAGGAACTGCGCTTCGTCGATCGCGATCACGCGTGCCATCGGATCCAGGCACTGGGCGATCTGCGCGGACGAGTCCACCGGCACCGCCTCCACGCTCCGCCCGTCATGACTCGAGATCGCGTAAATGCCCGAATAGCGACCATCGAGGTGGGACTTGAACACCTGCACTCGCTTGCGCGCAATCATTGCTCGACGGACGCGACGAATGAGCTCTTCGCTCTTACCACTGAACATCACGCCCGCGATGACCTCTATCCAACCTCCAGTGAGCTGGAAACCGGTCACGAATCTTCCCGCCTCGGGCGTCGCGCGTTCCGGACTCGTTCGCCCCGCTCGCTCCACTCCTCCCGCTCGCGCGCGGCTCTGGGAACACGCCCTTCATCGGAACGGTCGCGGAATCCACCGCGCCCGCGCGGCTTGTCATCATCGCGGCGCGGGCGTCGCTCACCGCCGTCCCGGTCACGGCCGAATCCTCGTGGTCCGCGATCGCCGCGATCGCGAGATCGGTCGCCGCCGAAGCGAGCTCCCTCGCGAGAGCCGCGGCCAGCGTCCCGGAAACCCCCACGTCGTGCGTCACCGGGACCGGATCGCCGCGGCCCTCCGGATTCGCGCCGGCCCTCGCGGCTTCCTTCGCGCGGCCGCGGCGCAGGGCGGTCATCCACGCGTGCGGTTATCCGACGTCCCTTGACCGTCAGGCCGTTCATTTTCTCGATCACTGTCTCAGCATCCGCCGAGGCGATCTCCGCCACCGAGTGACCATCGCGGATGTCGAGTTTCCCAATCCGGTCACTTGTGATGCCCGACTCGCCCGTGATCGCCCCGACCAGATCCCCGGGCCTCACCCCGTCGCGGTCGCCGATGCTCATGAAGACGCGTGTGAACTCACCGGCGCCGCGACCCGCCTCGGTGCGCTTCGGGCGTGCGTCCCGCCGCTCGTCGCCACGGTCCGCGGGACGCTCGGCGGCTCGAGGAACCGGCCGTTCCGCTTCGGCGCGTCGAGCATTCTCTTCGCTCCGCTGGCGTTCGAGGACGCGGAGCGCTGCGGCCGCGATCTCCAACCCGTCGAACTCGGACAAGAGAGGTTCCAACGCCAACACCTCGCGCACGGGGAACCCGCCCTGCAGCTCGGCGCGAATCGCGGCGCGGACTCGCTCGTCCCGAGCGCGGGCTTTCACCGCGGCTCGCGAAACGTCCAGTGGCTCGACCGCGCCTGTGGTGAGCCTGCGCAGCGCGGGTACCTGACGCGGCGCGACCAGCGCAACTACCTGCGCGGGCGCGGTGGCCTCGACCTTCGCTACCACGCCTGCGCTGAGCGGCAGGTCGTAGAAGACCACCAACGCTGCCTGCTCCTCGATTGGCGCGCCTTCGACGCGCACGCTCGCGTCCCCCTCGAAGCCAAGCGATGCCACGGCGGCTCGAGCTTCCTCGACGGCATTCGAGTCACTCGCGAGCACGATCACGGATGGTGGATCCAGATCGTCGAGCAGGCGCCGAAACGCGGCATGTCGACTTGTCGGCGTGGTACTCACATAGCGAATCGCCAGCGACGCCGTGCCGCTCTCCTCAGGGCCGAGCCCCAGGCGGCTCGCGCGACGAAGGTGGTGCTCTATCAAGGCATCCACGTCGGGCGTAAGGCGGTCGGCCACGACGATGCGGCTCGCGTCTTTCGGGATTTCCGCGAGAACGACCTCGAGGGCCTCGCCCTCGCGGGCCTCGAGCAGCTCGTCGGCCCAGGCGATGATCACGGTGCGCACGCCTTCGAGCTTCACGGCTGAGCTCCGAAGAAGCGCTACGAGCGTGCTCGGGGTACCGGCAACCGCGGGCACCACGCGCGACCCCAAGAGTCGCGCGCCTCGGCCCGCCGCTGTGATTGCCACCAATGGCGCGACCGAGCGATCGCTGAGCGACCGGCTGATGGCCGCCATGGCGACCGCGGTGTCGGTGTCCGCCGTAAGAACGAGCAGCTGCGTCGCGTCCGCGTCAGGGGTGACGCGGTCGAGCGCTGGCTCGAGGACGCGTGCCATCGCGAACTCGGCGTGCGGAAGCACGTGGACTGCGTGCGGGGCGGACCGCCCCACACTCGCTTCTCGTTCTACCACTCGGGCTCCTTGCGTCTGAAGGCGCCGCAGGCGGCGCGAAAGTTGTTTGGCGAGCCCGAAGTATAGTCCGCCGGGTCGCGCTCTGGTCAGCGGATCGCGGGCGTCACTATCTTTTGCGCCACCGAAGCCGGGGTGCTTGCGTTTACCGGCGTCGTACTGCAATGGATCGGTGTGCGCCGCGCGCAGCCGACGTGCAGATTGGACGCTCCCGTAGTGGAGACACACCGTGAGCATTGCAGTCCGGGTCGAGCCATTGGTTGGAAACCCAAGCGACGTGGAGTATCGGTGGGATACCGACACCGACATCCTCACGGCGAATCTGCGCACGCGCGCTGCCGGTGATGGCGCGTCGGGCTCCGTCGAGATCGAAGGCGCCGACGGGTCGTGGCTGATCCTCGATCTGAACGGCGGGTCCGTCCACGGCGTCGAGGTTGCCGTGTGGCCTGAGGTTCGAAAGCGTTCCGCCCTCGCTCCGCCAAGCGAAACGACCGATGGCCGCGTCATGGTTGGCGGGTCCGACAACGGCATTGCGTCGATCGAGATGAACACGGCGATGGCTGCCGAAGCGGATGACTCCGAGCGCACGATTCATTTTCGCCTCGGCCCATCGCGGCAGACGAGAACCGTGCGCATCGCGCGCGACATTCTCATCGATGTGGACGGGAAGGACCGGATCGCGGGCGTGTGGCTCCTCGGCGTTCCTCCATTTCCGGAAGGCCAGTGATCACCACCATCGTCCTGATCAAGGCCGACCCGAAGCGGATTCCGGAAGCGGCCATGAAGCTCGCCGGCATCGACGGCGTGCAAGAGGTGTATTCCGTATCCGGCGAATGGGATCTCGTCGCGATCGTGAAGGTCGCGGAGTATGAGCAGATCGCACAGGTCGTGACGGAGCGCTTTCCGGAGGTCTCGGCGATCGAGCGGACGCAGACGCTCACGGCCTTCCGGGCCTACTCCAAGAAGGACCTCGAACAGGCCTGGGATATCGGCGTCGAGTAGGGCCAGCCGGGTCGTTCCGCCTGCCTAACGGGTTGGTCGGCAGGTTTCCTTCAGCCGGGCTTGCGTCGCGTTTGGACCACCTCTCCGAGTACATCGTGTCGCTGTTCGCGCCCGAGGACGAGCTGCTGGGCGCGCTGCGCGAGGAAGCCGACCGCACCGGCCTGCCTCCGACGGCGATCTCGGCCGACGCCGGGCGTTTTCTCCAGGTGCTGCTGCGCTCGATCGGCGCGCGGCGCGTCCTGGAGGTCGGCACGTTAGGCGGATACTCGGCGATCTGGATGGCACGGGCGCTGCCGCCAGCCGGGGTCGTCGTGACGTTGGAACGCGAGGAACGGCATGCCGAATTCGCGCGACGGTACGTCGCGCGCGCTGGACTCGCGGCGGTGGTCGACGTTCGACAGGGTCGTGCGCTCGACATCCTGCCGTCACTCGATGGCGAGGAATTCGACCTGATCTATCTCGACGCGGACCGTGGCCCGATCGCGACGTACTTCGACTGGGCGATGCGCCTCGTTCGCCTCGGCGGATTGATCCTCGCCCACAATGTCCTGCTCGGCGGCCGGGTCGCGGAGCAGGCGTCGCGCACGGATGATGAGGATCTGAGAGCGGTACGGGCCTTCAACCTGAGGATCGCCGGTGATCGCCGCGTCACCTCGATCCTCATGCCGGCGTATGACGGCTTCCTGGTCACCGTAGTGAACAGCCGTTAGGCAAGCGTCCGATCGGACCTGGTTGACACTCCACCAGGTTCGTTATTCGGCGGCGTGTTTCGTTTTCGACAGACACCAGCTCGAGCGACCGCGAAACACCTCGCTCCACTCGCCGTTCGCATAACCGAGGACGGAAATGAACGTCTCGCCGGCGAACTGCCACCCTTCGAGCACGATCTCGTCGATACCGTCGCCGTTGATGTCGAGGTGATCGATATAACGGCGAAACTCGGCGGTACCCACCATGCCCGACGCCGTGTGGCGGAACGTGGTTCGGTAGCCGTTGCCGGCGTCGTCGGCCAAAATCAGAACATGTGCAGTCGCACCGTTGCGTTCGCTCGGCTCGGGGTCGAGGAACGATGCGACGAGCGTCGGCGATTTCGTCGCACCGGTGTTGATGGCGGTGAAGTGGAACGCCGAGGGACGAAGCGCGGTTGTGTCGATGCCTTGGGCATGTGCCGCGTCGAGCGCCAGTCCGCGCGCGCGCGCGTCGAGGTCCTTCGTGACCTTCACGGGGGTCTTCGGCCTAACGACAATGCCGGGCGTCGCCGCCAGGGCCTCGATGGTGAAGCTCATCCGCGCTGTCGTTTCCAGCGACACCGCGGACAACGGAGTCACGAGCGGACAACTGGGAAGGGAGTAGAGGGGCTCGTCGGCACGCTCCCACATGCCGCGACGGACGTGCACCTGACCGATCTCCGCGCCGTCCTGATAGAGCGGATAGCTCTTGTTGGACCGCGTGTACATTGCATCGAACTCGTGCCACCCACTGGAAGTCAGCTCGATGGGCTTGAGCACGCCGTCGACGACAGCGCCGAGGGGAATCATGCGCGCGTCATCGCGTTCCCCGAAAAGCTGGAAGACCACGTTCGGCCGCTTCGTGAGATCGAGGCGCGCCTCCGGCGGCGGACCGTCGGGTTCCTGTGCCTTCCCGAGCCCGAGCAAAGCTTTTGTCTTGTCACACCCAGCAGCGGCCACTAGGATGGTCGCGATGAGCGCAAATCGCTTCATGAGCGGAACTTCCGCGAACGGCAAAGGTGCGACTCGGGCATCCAGCGCGCGTCGCGCGCGCGAGCACCCAAGCCGTCGTGCTGCTGCATCGGTCCTCGGACGCGACGCGTGACAACCATCGCGACCATGGCCGACGCACGATTTCGCGATGCGCAACGGCTCTTCCAGCATGACGCCGCGGCACTTCGCGATCTCGGTCCCTCGCTTGAGACGACCGTCACCCCGCCCGAGCCACCTCGTGTCATTCAGTCGGATGTGATCGAGAGCACAACGGTGCGGGCGCACCGGATCGTCGACTCGCCGACCGTTGGCTTCGACGCGTTTCTCGACGGCGCGCAGGAGAGTAAGGTCATTCACTACGCGGACGGCGTGCCAATCGTGTTCGGTCGTGTGGCTGCCGTCGTGCGTCAGCGTGTGCTGCGACGGATGGTCACCTGGAAGCGGCCGCTGTGCCGGTCGCGGCTCTATGCACCGCGGGATCTGGTGCCGCCGACGCTCTGGATGCGTGCGGTTGACGCAGGCTTCGATGTCGTCGACACGAGCGACCGCCGGGCCGACGCGGGATGGACCGCCGAAGACCCCCACCCGTTCGTGCTCGCGCAGCGCGCGCTCGATGCCGTGAAACGGGATCGCGAGGCGGCCGAGCGTCAGCTCGCCGAGGAATGGTGCGCGACACAGCAGGACCGGTTATTCGTCGATGGCAGCATCGCCACGAGTGACCGAGTGGCGGCGGCGCCCAATGCGATCGGGGTCATCAAGAGCCACCGCACCCTGTACGTTGCCGGCGCGGCCATGCGCGTCGTGCAGTCGCTGCCAGTGAACCATCGCTCCAGCGTCATTCGCGTCGAGGCGTATCACCGCACATCCGTCGCGAGCTGGTACCTGCGGATTCGAGACGGCGTCGGTCAGGATCCGATGTGGGGGCTGCTGCGCGTGGAGACGGCGCTGCCCGACATCGCTGAGTCGCCGCAGGCGATCGCCGATCACGCGAACCTGATCTCGCGCTGGATTCTGGCCGAGCTCATGCCCCTGTCGCTGCCCGATTCCCGCTGGGACAAGATGGTCTACGGCATCCGGGATTGCGAAGAGTTCCTACGGAGCCTGCGGGCGTAACAGCGGTGCGGGCGATAGTTTTGTCGGAGCTCTTTGGCCCCTGGGCGCCCGTCGACTTACCCCAGCCCCCGCGTCCGCCGTCGTGACAGCCCCTCCGGAATCAGCCGCACCCCTTGGGCGCGTGGTGGCCACCGAGCGCCGCCCGAACACCCCGCACGAATTTCATTTCTGGACGGCGCTCGCATCCCCCGTAGGGATCGGGACGATCGTGCGAGTGGATGGTCGTCCGGTCGATGGGACGATCCCCCATATCTACGGGATCGTCGTGGAGGGGTTCAGCTATACGGATCTGATGTCGCCGCTGCACGACGTCATCGGCCACGACGGCACGCCGGCGAGTGCCGGGCACGCGCCGACGGATCGCGCGGAGATCCGGCTCTACACAGCGGCGGTGCTTCGCCAGATCCCTGATGAGCCGCTGCAGCCTGTGCCAATGGGCCAGGTTTTTCTCGCGACCGAACAGGATGTCGCCGTCGCTCTGCGTATGGACGGCTATCTGCGCGACGGGAATCGCACTGGAATTCCGATCGGTGTGTATCGCGCCGGCGGAACCGACTCGGCGATCTACCTCGACGCGGATTTCCTCGTTGGCCCCGAGGCAGCCCATCTGAACATCACCGGCGTCTCCGGACTCGCAACCAAGACGTCCGCTGTCGAGTGGATGCTCTCGTCGATTTTCGCGCACTTCCCGGCGACCAAGGGGTCCGTGGCCGCCGTGTGCTTCAACGTGAAAGGGCCCGACCTGTGTTTCCTCGATCAGGCCGGGACGCTCGACGACCGCGACCGTGAGCTCTACGACAAGATGGGAGTTCCGGCACGTCCGTTCGAGAATGTCCGGTACTTCGCGCCGTACAACGCGAAGGGGTTTTCGCTGAACACGTTGCGTTCGAACGAGGCGCTGCTGCACAACGTCACCCCGCTCACGTGGGGGCTCCGCGAGGTGCTGCAGTTCGCGGAAGTACTGCTCAACAAGGATGACGTCGACGCGAAGGCCGATGCGCTGATTGATTTCATCAAGGAGCGCGTCATCGACAAGGATTTCTCCGACGAGCGACTGGGCCAAACGCGCTACCGCGTGCAGTCGTTCGCGGATCTGGACAAATGGTTCCGGGATGTGCTCCGCGCGATGGAAGCGGCCGACGACCAGAGCTGGCGCACGCATCACGTCGCGACGATTCGAAAAGTGCGGAACCGGCTGTCGAATATCTCCACGCGCTGCGCCGGCCTCGTCACCGACGACGGCACGGTGAGCGACGTGCCGTTCGGCAACTTCGAGGACCGTGCGGTGTACGTGGTGGACGTCGCGAACCTGGAAGAAGACGCGCAGGACCTGATCTTCGCCCGCGTCGTCTCGAAGCTTCGCGAGCATCTCGAGCGTCGCGACCTCGGCGTGAAGCACGTGATCGTGTTCGTCGATGAGCTGAACAAGTACGCGCCCAACGACGGGCAGGACACGTATGTGCGCAAGATGCTTCTCGACATCGCGGAGCGCGGCCGATATCTCGGCCTTGTGCTCTTCAGCGCGCAGCAGTTTCGCTCGCAGGTGCACCGCCGCGTCGTGGGCAACTCCGGGACGGCGCTCTACGGCCGCATGGACGCCGACGAGTTGGCGACGCCCGGGTACCTCGTGTTGAGTCCGGCGACGAAGACGAAGCTGGCGACGTTGGAGAAGGGACAGCTGATGGTTCGACACCCGCATTTCACGCAACCGATCTTTGTCCGCTTTCCACGCCCGGCCATCATGCTGGGTCGCGATGGCGCCGAGCGCTTCCCGCAGGCGGCGGAGGTGACGCTCGAAAACGCCATCGTGCGGTCGCTCAGGCAACTCGACCCCGGCGTCACGTTAGGCTGGGTGAAGGACGTCATCGCCATCGCGACCGAGGAGGAGGTCATTCGCGCGCGCAACGCGACGTTGCACGCGCGACCCGACGACGTGAAGACGTTTTTCGCGTCGCAGTTTCGTCGCATCGTGCCGCCCCGCCAGCCAGCGCGAGCTTCGACGCCGCCGTTGCGCACCACGCCGGCGGATGATCCCTACGGGTTCTGAGCCGCGACCGTCTCGCCATGCACGCTCGGGTAGTGATGCTGGCCGCGTGGTCGGCGCTCGCCACGTCGGTCGCGGGCGCCCAGCAACCCGTCGCGCTTCGGATCGAACCGCCGGTCGGCGAGACGGTGCGTATGCGGCTAGATCAGCGGGTGGAGATGTCGGGCACCACCCGAGTGGGTGCAGGCGATTCCACCGCCACCGTCGTCTCCACGCTGCTCGTCATCTCGCGAACCTTCGTCGAGCGTCGTGATCGCGACGCCAGTGTCGTGCTCGCGTCCACCGACTCGGTTGCGGCATCGAGCACCGGCGCCGACTCGCAGACGGTCGGCACCGACACGCGCCGGGCGATGCAGGGCAAGCAGGTGCGGCTTCGCATTTCCCCTGATGGGGCGACGGAGTTGGCGGGCGGGGACGTCGCCGGGAACGCCGAGCTCAATGCGCTGTTCGCGCAAATGCCGGCGACGCTGCCCAGCTACCCTGTCACCGTCGGCCAGAGCTGGTCTCGCACGATGGTGGCGCCGATGGGTCCGGCAACTCCGACGAGTGGCGGTAAGCTCGAGGCGACACTCAGGCTGGACTCGCTATCGCGCAATGGAGACAGGGCCTACGTGTCGCTCGTCGGGACGCTGAGCAGGCCGCCGTCAGCCAAGGATGGATGGATGACCCTCACGATGTCGGGCTCCGTGACCGGGAGCCTCGTCATCGATCGTCGATTGCGCTGGATAAGCGACGCGCGGATGACCTACACGGTTCGCTCCACCGTCTCACCGACGTCGGGAAGCACGAGCGCGGCGATGCGATTCCGGATGAAGGTCACTCAATGGGTTCGGGCGATCCCGTGATGGTGTCGTAACGCGTTCCGCGGCCTATATTTGGCACCATGCGGCTGATCCACATATCCGATCTGCACCTGGGGTTCCGTCAGTATCAGCGGCAGACACCCACCGGGATCAATCAGCGCGAAGCGGACATCGCGGCGGCGTTCAAGCGGGCGATCGATAAAATCATCGCGCTCACGCCGGACCTTGTGCTCATCGCGGGCGACGTGTTTCACGCGGTTCGGCCCACGAACTCCGCGATCGTTCATGCGTTTTCGCAATTCAGCCGGTTGAAGCAGGCGCTGCCCGAGTCGATCGTGGTGATGATCGCTGGCAACCATGATTCTCCGAGGGCGTCCGAGACGGGCTGCATCCTCCGACTGTTCGCGCCATTGGGAATCCACGTGGTGCAGGGCGAGGCGGAACGCCTAACGTTTCCGGATCGCGACCTGTCGATTCTCGCCGTTCCCGACGCGCTGCGTGGCGACCATCCGGTGCTCGAGCCCGACTCGGCGTTCAAGCACAACATTCTCCTGATCCATTGTGAGATCACCGGAATGCTCGCGGCCACCGCCGCGGCGCCGGAACGGACGGTCGTCGAAGTGAGCCCGGATGAGATCGGACCGGCTCGATGGAGCTACGTCGCGCTCGGGCACTACCACGTGTACCGGCAACTCGCGCCCAACATGTATTACGCCGGCTCGATGGAGTATACGAGCCCGAACGTGTGGGGCGAGCTGGGCGAGGAGCGCGCGGTGAAGCTGCCAGGGAAGGGCATGATCGAGTATGACCTCGCGACGAACAAGCGGAAGTTCCACTTCCTGCCGGCTACGCGGCCCATCATCGACCTGCCATCGATCTCGGCGCGCGGCATGTCGTCGGCCGACGTGGACGCCGCGATTCAGGCCGGGGTGGAACGCGTGAGTGGCGGGATCGACGACAAGGTGATTCGACAGGTCGTTCGCGATGTCCCGCGTCACATTGCGCGAGAGCTCGACCACAAGGCCCTGCGAGAGCTCAAGCGGCGAGCGCTGCATTACCATCTCGACACGCGCCGTCCCGAGATCATCCGCGCCGTCGCCAGTGGTGGTCCCGGGCGGCGGCCGTCTCTCGCCGACACGGTGCGAGAACATCTCCAGCGCCGTGTGATGACGAGTGACATCGACCGGGAACGGCTCGTGTCGCTGGGGCTCGATTACCTTCGGGAGGCCGAAGCGCTCGAGGCGACGGTCCCGGCCAACTCCGTCGGGACGCTCGAGTGAAGCTGCACCGGCTTCAGCTGCAGAACTTCCGCCAGCACGCGGACTCGGTCCTCACGTTCCAGACCGGGTTGACCGGGATCATCGGGACCAATGGGTCCGGCAAGACGACGATCCTCGAAGGCATCGCGTGGGCGCTCTACGGCAACTCGGCCACGCGCGGGACGCGCGACTCGATCCGGTTCTCGCGCGCGGCGCCGCGATCACCGGTGCGCGTCGAGCTGGATTTCGAGCTCGCCGGACACCGGTATCGCATCGTTAGGCGCCTCACCGACGCCGAGCTGTACCTCGATGGCGCCGGCCAGCCAATCGCCAACTCCATCACGGGCGTCAACGAGCTGCTGCAGCGGCGGCTCGGTATGTCGCGGTCGGAGTTCTTCAACACCTACTTCACCGGGCAGAAGGAGCTCAACGTGATGGCGGCCATGGGGCCGTCCGAGCGTGCGCAATTTCTCTCCCGGGTGCTCGGCTACGAGAAGCTCAGGACGGCGCAGACGCTCGTGCGTGATCGTCGCCGCATCATCGCGGCCGAGGCAGCGGGCTTGCGCGCCGGGATGCCCGACGCCGAGGCCGTTGCGCGATTGCTCGCGGACTCCGAGCACCGTCTCGCCGTGGCGCGCCAGGCCGCCGCAGCCGCGGATCGTGCCCGCAAGGACCGCGAAGCGACGTTGGCTGATCTCACACCGCGTTGGGAGCGCGCGCAAAAGGAGCGGGATCGCCTCCAGGAGCTCCTCGGCGAGCTTCGCGTTGCCGAGACGGAGGAAGCTGCCCTCGCGCGCGAGGCCGATCGTGTATCGCGCGAGCTCTCGGCCGTCGCCGCCGCACGCTCCGAGCTGGAGGCGCTCGCGACGGAACTGCAACCGCTCAGTGAAGTCGCGGAGGAGTTCCAGCGGTACGAGCGACTCGCGCGAGAAGAGGGGCGGCGACAGACGCTGGTGGAAACCGAGCGATTGCTGGTCGACGAGCTGACGCGGCTCCGGGAACGCCGGGCGCGCATCTTCAACTCGCCGGTAATGGAAGAGGAAGCCACCATCGCCGTGGAGGCCAAGCGCAAGGAGCTCGAGGAGAGTCTCGGTCGTCTCGAAGCCCGACGAACCGAGTGGGTACGCGACCGCCAGGAAGCCGAGACCAAGCGCGATGCGCTGCGGCGACAATACGCCGAGCTCAAGGCGCAGCGCGACCGCATCGTCGACCTTGGTGAGGACGGAACCTGCCCGGTCTGCACTCGACCGCTCGATCAGCACTTCCGCGGCGTGCTTGAGCATTTCGACGATCAGCTCGAGACCATCGCCGTCGACGGCAGGTTCTACAACACACGGCTCGATCAGCTGGAGGAGATGCCTGACGAGGTCAAGGCGCTTGATGAAGCCCGTCGTGCGCTGACCGCGGAAGTCGGCACGCTGGAACGGCGCCTGGCAAAGGTGCAGGCTGCCGTTCAGGAGCTGACACAGCTCACGAAAGACATCGGCGCGAAAGAGCAGCGGCACGAAGCTGTCCGTCGCGATCTCGCCGCCATTCCTCCCGGATACGACGGTGCCAAGCACGCCGCGCTGCGTCGGGAGGTCGAGCGCCTCATGCCGCTCAACGATCGCGCTACGCGCCTGAGCGCGCAGATCGATCGCGAGCCGCAGCTCGATCAGGACCGTCGGCGCGTGACGGAGTCGCTGGGCGCGTTGCGCGATCGTCTGGCCTCGCTTCGCGAGCGGACCCGGATCATCCCGTTCTCCGAGTCCGAATTCGTCACGCTTCGCGCCGCGTTCGAGACAGCCGCCGCCGAAGCCCGCGCCGCTGATGTCGCGGCGGCATCGGCTCAGGGAGACGCCAACGCGGCGCGGCTGTCGCTCGAGAGCGCGGAGCGGTCGCGACGGGAGCTCGAGCGCACTCAGACGACCCTCGATGGGCTGCAGGTCGACCGTCGTCTGCACGACGAGCTCGATCGCGCGTATTCCGATCTCCGAACGGACCTCAACTTCCAGCTTCGCCCCGAGCTGTCTGAGCTTGCGAGTGCGTTCCTCCACGATCTTACGGACGCGCGATACTCGGAGCTCGAGCTCGACGACAACTACAACGTCCTCGTGCTCGAGGACGGCATTCCGAAGCCGGTGATTTCGGGTGGAGAGGAGGACCTCGCGAACCTCGTGCTGCGGCTTGCGATCTCCCAGATGATCGCCGAGCGGGCCGGCCAGCAGTTCTCGCTCCTCGTCCTCGACGAGGTCTTCGGCTCGCTCGATGAATCACGCCGCAACAACGTCGTGGAGCTGTTGCGGCGTTTGCAGGATCGGTTCGAGCAGGTCATCCTCATTACGCACATCGAGTCGGTGCGCGAGGGCCTCGATCAGATCATCAACGTGCGCTACGATGAGGAGACCGGCGCGTCGGTGGTGACACAGACCGATCAGGCCGTGCTCGAGCTGCCAAGTTCCGATTCGACCGAGCAGGACGACGACGCGTACGAAGAGTTCGAGGCGACGGGGTAATGGCGACCGCTCGCGATTGGAAGACCGCCCGTCACGCTGACGGACCGCACCCGGTTCGGTTGAGCGACATCCCCGGGCTCAATCAGGTATTCAGCGACGCGTTCACCGAACGCTATCGGCGTGACGGGATGGTCGGCGTCCGCGTGCCATTTCTGAACCCGGCGATCTGGCGGTATGCGATCGAGGATGCGGGCTCCGGCGCCATGGTGTGGCGCGGCGAGCGCGAAGAGATCGTGGCCTTCAACATCGCGCATCGATCGGGCATCGAAGGCTGGATGGGTCCGCTCGCTGTTCGTCCGGAGTGGCAGAGCGGAGGGCTCGGGAAGGAGATCGTTCGCGCCGGAATCGGCTGGCTCGCGGACCACGCGACGCGGGTGATCGGGCTCGAGACGATGCCGCGGACGATGGACAACATCGGCTTCTATTCCGGCCTGGGATTTCTGCCGGCGCGTCTCACGGTCACGCTGACCCTCGATGCGGCGAGCGGAGACGCCCCACCGCTCCTCTATGGCCGGCTCGCGTCGCGTGAGAAGGACGATGTGCTGGCCGAGTGCCTAACGCTGACGCACGGCCTCGTGGTGGGCTACGATTACACGCGCGAGATCGCGCTCACGGATTCCCTGTCGTTGGGCGATACGCTGCTCGTGCGCGAGGCGGGACGTCTCGTCGCATTCGCGCTCTGTCACACGGCGCCGCTCGTGGAGGGACGAACGCGCGAGGAGTTACGCGTCCTCAAGTTGGTCGTGAGCGATCCAGCGTGGTTCGAGCGGACGTGCAGGGCTCTCATGGACTACGCACGCCGCGCTGGGACGCGGCGGGTGGCGTTCCGGGTGCAGGGGGAGTACGTCGATGCGTACGCGAGGCTCGTGGCGATGGGCGCGCGCGTTCGGTGGACGGATCTGCGGATGACGTTGGCCGGTTATCCCGAGCCGAAAGCGGAACGCGGCGTGGTGCTGTCAAACTGGGAGATCTGAACGCGCGTTGCCCGGCGGTAGCCTTCCGAGTCCTCTGACTACTCATCACGGCGCACAAAAACACGACTCATGGGTGATTTCGCTGGCTGGATTTCGCAGTTCTCGCGCGAGGCGCTCGAGGGGGACAATCGCGCCCTCCTCGGCTTGGCACTGGCGGGCATCTTCGTCGGATTCGCGATGACCCGGCGGAAGCTGTCCGGGTGGATGCTCGTGCCAATCATTGCCGGGGCGGTCTGGTACGGATTGATTCGCTGGGTTCAGCTGAAGAACTAGCAGCGGTTGACCACGGCGCATTGGGCCTCAGCAGCGAGTTAGCACGCCTGAACCGTTTCTCAGGCGCTCGGCCAGCTGCTGCCGCTGCGGGGATTTGCGACCTACATCACAGTCTCATTGCGCCGCGCCCGACATATTATCCAGATTGCGGACACCTCTACGGCGGGATCAGGCCGTGTGCGATCAGGATTGGCCGCGGGGAAACCCGTACAACGATCGGCGCACGCACCTCAACCGACGGGCCAAGGGCGGCGGGTGATTCGCCACTCCGCCGTAGGGGTAACCTCGCTCCGCCCGCGTCGCCTCTGGGCAGCAGCGGCAGCCGCCGCGCGCCGGGACCGCCTACCGCGCCGGCGAGAAGATGTCGAACGTCAGGCCGATGCTCGCCGCGGCAAATAGCCCGGTGCTCGTCTGCGACGATTCCTTGATGTTCGTCCCGGCCACCGTGGTGGCGACGTGCAGCCGCACGCTCGTGGCGAGCCCGAACTGCGCGCCGACCGTGCCGCCGAACATCCGGAACGTCGACTTGTCGTTCGTGAGGGATTCCGAGTCGTGCCAATCGCCGAAGCCGCCCACCACGCCGAGGTACGGTCGAATCGGCGCTGCGCCGGGCCGCAGATGATACCGCACCTCCACGCTGCCGCTGGCCAGGCTCGCCGGGTCGAGGTCGTTCTCGTACGGGATACGCGTGTAGCGGTAG
>DATCGG010000140.1:0-19006 GCA_036509075.1 Gemmatimonadaceae bacterium | reverse complement strand
CCACACCTAACGAGGCGAGGTCGATCGAGATCTCGCTTGCGCGCGGGATGCTCGTCGGGGCGAGTCGGAGGAGTGCTCCGAGAGCGCCGTAGGCCAGCGCCACGCCGAGCACGGCACCGGCGGTCGCAAGCACGAGTCCCTCGCCCAGGTAGAGCCTGACGATGCTGCGGGGCGACGCGCCTAGCGCCGACCGCACCGCCACTTCCTTCGTCCGCGCTTCGGCACGGACGAGGAACAGGCTCGCCACGTTCGCGCAGGCGATCAGCAGCACGAGAGCCACGCTGCCGACCACCGTGAACAGGATCGGCCGGATGTCGCCGACCACGTCATCCCGCAGCGAGTGCAGCATGACCCGGAACTTCGCCTGCTCGAACATGGTGCGCGTCATCATACCCGGCGCGTCGTCCGGCAAGCGCATGAGGAGCGGCGTCATCTCCGCTTCGGCCGCGCGAATCGTGACACCCGGACGGAGCCGGCCGATCGCGTCGCGATTGAAGCTGGCGTTGTTCAGGTTCGCGCGATCGATAGCCATCGGCAGCCAGAGCTCGGTCGTGGCGTCCGGGAAATGGAAGTCCGCCGGCATGATGCCAACGACCTCGCGAGCCTTGCCGTCGACCTGAATGGTCTTGCCGAGCATCGCCGGGTCGCCGCCATAGCGGCGTCGCCACAGGGCGTCCGAGAGTATGGCAGCGGCGGGGCCGCCGGGTCGATCTTCGTCTTCGCTGAAGTTGCGGCCTACGGCCGGACGCACGCCGAGCGTCGGCAGAAACGAGGCGGTCACATACGCCGTGCTCACACGCTCGGGATCCTGGGTGCCGGTGAGGCTGCTGGAGGCGTCCTGATAGCTCGCCGTCGACTCGAACGACCGAGTCGCCTTGTCGTGGTACTGGATGTAGGAGGCGTCCGACTGTTCGACCTGCGCCATGCCGACTCCCGGCGCTGCATGCCAGAGCTGCACGAGTCGCTCGGGGTCGCGGTAGGGAAGTGGACGGAGCAGGACGGCGTTGATGACACTGAACGCGGCCGTCGTGCCGGCGATTCCGAGCGCGAGTGTGAGGACGGAAACCGCAGTGAAGCCAGGCGTGCGGGCGAGGCGACGCAGGGTAGGGCGAATCTCGGCAACGAGCGACATCGGTACCCGATCTGAAGGGTGGTGACAGCGGTACGGGTGAAATTCGACATGCGTTTCACTCAGAAGGTTACGATGCGATGGACCAATGTGATATCGCCTGTCTGGACGGTCACGACGTCCGGGAGCCGCGGGGGCAGCGGCGGAAGATGCAGCGTCTCCAGAGGCGGAACGCCAGGCGTGCGCGTGAGCAGGTCGAGCGACACGCGACTGCCCGCTGGAACGGTGAGCCCGAGCCTGATGCCGGTTGGCGGTGGGGCGCTGTACTGGAGAGCCCACCCGTTCGGACGGCCACGGCGATAGCGTGACGTGTCGATCGGCACGCCATCGATCGACGCGCGGAGTACCGATACGCCGAGCGCTCGCATATCGATCGTCTCCGTCGCCGGCGGTGCAACGATGTCGATCAACAGGTGACGCTCGGAGCCCGAGGTCGTGTCCGAAACGACCGAGGCGGTCGGTGGCGGTGTCGGGACCGCGGACGCGGACATGTAGGCGACCGATGGCCCTCTCCCGGTGAGCCGGCCAAGCCATCCCGGAGCTGTCACCAACTGACGGCCGGCCGTCAGCGCGCGCGCGCTCGGACCACGAACGGTGAGCCACGCACCGGCGGAGTCGGCATCAAGTGCGTATGCGATGATCAAGGGTGTGGGGTGCGCTGGCGAGCTGCGGACGGTCGCCATGCCGATCGCGGTCACGAACAGCGCCGCGACGAGCGCCACACCGGCTGCGGCCCAGCGACGTCCTCCCAACGCTTCCATCTGCGGTGCGAGCAGCCACGCCAATAGCGACACGAGCGCGCCGGCTGCGATGGCGCCGGGGCCGACTGCGCCGAGCAGGATGGTGCTGAGGGCGTAGACGGTCGAGACGATGATTGCTGCCGCAACGGCGGTGGCGATCCAGAGCAGCGCATCGCTGCTGAGGGTCCACGCGGGTCGTTCACGGGAGGCGGTTCCTGCGGGCGCCGGGCTCATACGACGCGTCGCGAGCAGACCCGCTATGAGCGGCCAGGCAAACAGGAAGCTCACGCCCGGCAACTTGAGCGAGATGATGAGCGTGGCGATGGCCCAGACGACGAGCGCCCCGACGTGGGCGCCGGGAAGGGTCGCCCAGCGGCGAACGAGCGCCCAAAACCCAAGTGCGATCGCGAGCGCGATCAACGCCAGCACGGCCGTGTACACGCCGCGGAACATTGGTGCGCCGCCCCATCCCATGGCGTCGTGCGTGCGCACGATCAGGTTTCCGACGCCGAACGCGACTCCGGCCGCGGCACACATCGAGACGATCGTGCCGACGGCGCCTGACGTCACATCGCGGATCCAGCGCGTCTCGTCGCGCGCGAGCTGCACCACCGCGGCACCGACGAGGAGCAGCCCGACGATGGCGATCGGCAGCACCCAGCTCTCGGGGTAGACGATCAGCCCCACGAACGGCAGGTCGAAGAACACGGCGTCACCGGTGACGGGCCTCGGCAGCGGCCCATTGCCGAACGCGCGCGCGAGCGCGAGCATCTGCGATCCGTGGTGCTGCAGGCTGCCCTGGTCGAGGTAGAACACATCGTCGTGCGCGGTGTGGTAGCGCTCCACGCCGTCAGCGAACGCGAAGTTGAGCGCCGGCTTGCCCAGCACGGCCACCTCGGACAGGTCTGTGTCGTTAGGCAGCGTTCGGTACACAGTCACCGAGAGCGATGTCGCCGACACATCGCCGGCGTGCCGCAACTGGCGGGCGACGTCGAGGTTGCCGGCGCCGGTTTCGAACATGTACGAGCGTCCCGTTGTGCCGCGCGCCTCGAAGTTGAGCGTCACGCCGACATCCCTGGCCCAGGGGTGCTCGCGGACGAACGCGGCCGCGCCGAGCAGGCCGGCTTCCTCCCCGTCGGTGATGACAACCATCACATCGTGGGCGAGCGGCGGCCCCGCACGCAGCGCCCGCACGGTCTCGAGCACCGCCGCGGTGCCGGCGGCGTCGTCGCCAGCGGCGGGTCCTCCGGCCACGCCGTCGTAGTGCGCCATCAGCACGACCGCCAGGCCGCCAGGTGTCCGTCCCGGAACGCGAGCAAGGATGTTGCGAACGTGTCCGGCTACCCCATACCTGGTGCCAACGCCCGTGGCCTCCTGCACCTGCGGCTCGAGCCCGAGGGCGCGCAGCCGGCCCACGATATAGTCGCGGACGCGGGCGTTGTCGGCGCTTCCAATGGGGTGTGGTCGCTGCGCGATCTCGCGCACGTGGGCGAATGCCCGTTCGGCCGAGAATTCCGTTGGTGGGGCGGATGCGGGGACGGGAGCCGGCGGCTCGTCGACGCGCCTAACGATCAATGCGCAGAGCACGAGCAGAGCGGCGGCGGTGCCGACGGCGCGGCGCGGCGTGGTGGAGTGCATTTCCGGATTCTACACGCGCGCGAGGTCGGCGCCACCGGAGCCTGCTGTCATCCCGAGCCGTCATCCTCTCGCTCCGCTCGGGATGACAGCCTACCTTCCACCATGCGCCGACTTCTCCCGTTCATCTCAATTGCCGTCGCCGTCGCGTGCGGCACGACACAACGCTCGACCGAGCAGCCGATCACGGCGACACTGCCACCGGGCGCGCAGGCCATCTCGTTCCTCGGCGATACGCTCCGCACGTTCCCGCTGGCGCCGGAGACGAAGGCGCGATACGAGGCGCAGCTCGCGGAGGCGAAGGCGGCATACGACCACGCGCCGACCAACGTCGACTCCGTCATCTGGTACGGGCGACGGCTGGGGTACCTCGGTCGACTTCGCGAGGCGATCGACGTCTACTCTCGCGGCATCACGCTCTATCCCGACAACCCGTGGCTCTACCGGCATCGCGGGCACCGGTACCTGTCGGTTCGCGAGCTCGATCGTGCCGCGGCCGACCTCGAGCGCGCCACCGCGTTGACGCGCGGCAAACCCGACGAAGTCGAGCCCGACGGGCAGCCTAACGCGAAGAACTCGCCCATCGGCACGCTGCAGTCGAACATCGCCTATCATCTCGCGCTGGCGTATTACCTGAAGGGCGACTTCGCGCGTGCGGTTCCCGTGTACCGGCAGGAGATTGCCGATGCGCGTAACGACGATCGCATCGTATCGACCGCGCACTGGCTGTACATGAGCCTTCGCCGCCTGGGGCGGGCCACGGAAGCCGCGCAGGTCCTCGTGCCGATCCGGCGAGACATGAACGTCATCGAGAACGACACCTACCATCGCCTCCTGCTGCTCTACAAGGGCGAGCTTCCCGTCGATTCCGTGCTCACAGTCGGCCCGAGCGGAGAGATGTCGGTGACCGATGCAACGGGCGCGTACGGCGTGGGAAACTGGCATCTGTACAACGGCCGGAGCGCGGAGGCGGAGCGAGTTTTCCGGCGCATCCTCGCGGGCGGCCAGTGGGGCGCATTCGGCTACATCGCCGCGGAGGCAGAGATCGCGCGTATGGGACCGAGGCGGTGATGGAGTGAAGACGCTCGGAATCGTCGGCGGGATCGCACCAGCCTCCACGATCGAGTATTACCGCATGCTGATCGCGACCTATCAGCAGCGGAGGCCCGATGGCAGTAACCCGCCCGTGATCATCAACAGCATTGACATGCAGACGATGCTGCGGTTGATCGCCGCTGACGCGCTCGACGAGGTCACCGAGTACCTTGGGGCGGAGATCGATAAGCTGGTGCAGGCGGGCGCCGATTTTGGCCTGCTCGCCTCGAACACGCCGCACATCGTGTTCGATCGTCTGCAGCGCAGGTCGCGGATCCCTCTCGTAAGCATTGTCGACGCCACGTTCGACGTGGCGAAGCGATTGAACCTGACGCGCGTCGGTCTCCTCGGTACGCGGTTCACGATGCAGAGCGCCGCATACCCGAGCGTGTTCACGCGACGTGGTATCACGGTGGTGGTGCCTGACGCGTCGGATCAGGAGTACGTGCACGGGAAGTACATGAGCGAGCTCGTTCGCGGCGAGTATCTCCCGGAGACTCGGGCTGGCTTGCTCGCCGTCGTCGAGCGGCTTCGCCTCCGAGAGGGGGTCGACGGCATCATCCTCGGCGGAACCGAGCTGCCGTTGATCCTCCGTGACGTCGCTCAGGTCGGCATCCCGTTTCTCGACACCGGCAGGATTCACGTCGAAGCTGCCGTGGAACATATGCTGGGCTAGGGACCACGTCTGAACGGTCCCCTCCGACAGCCATCGACGCCCGAGAAGGCCGGCCCCACAGACGAAGGGGCGGATGATCAGTGGCATCCGAAGCATCCGAACACCCCTTCGTAGAAGCCGGACCCGCCAGGCCTTTACCCGCGCTTCGTTCGGAGCGTCACGACTCGATCACGCGCCGCGGCGGCGCGCCGGGCGTATGACGGATCGCCATGCTCCCAGGCACGCGCAACCCACGTGTAATGGGCCGAGGCGCTGTCGGCTCGGCCCGCGCTGTCCCACGCCTGCGCCAGAAGCTCGCGGATCTCGGTGTGCGTGACGTAGAAGTTCGAAGCGTCGAGCTTGCCGCGCAGCGCCGGCTGAAGCACCGCGACGGCGTCGCGCGGCCGACCCACGCGAAGGTAGATCCGCGCCAGATCGTAGTTTTCTCGGGTGTAGCCCGCCGGCAGCGAGTAGATCGAGCTGCGGATCGCCGTAATCGCGTTAGGCACGTCGTTACGGGCCAGCAGGAGGAGACCGCGGATGTAGGACGCGAGACGCTGGTCACGTCCGCTCGCGCTCTGTACGCCGACGGCCGCGAGCGTGTCGGCGCGGGTCGCCAGGTCCGCCGTGTCACCGGCTGCGGCGAGCGAGCGCGCTGCGTGCGCGAGGCTCCACGCGCGCTCACGTGCCGATGACGCTTCCGTCTCGTTCGCCGGCCGCCAGTTGGCGCTCGAGTCGAACAGCGCCGCGGCCTCGCGGTACCGCCCCGCCTCGAACAGCGCTTGTGCCAACGGGCGAACGGACTGCGTGGCCACCACGCCCGTCACGTGCTCGTTGCGGTCGGCGAGCGCTCGGTACTGCCGGGCGATCGCGACCGCCTCCTCGAGGCGGCCCTGATGCCGAAGCGAAAGGCCGAGGTCCCAGAGCGCATCCATCTGGGCAGCAGTGCTGCTCCCCTGGATGGCCGCTCGCAGCACGCGATCGGCGAGCTCGAAGTTCCCCATCCGAACAGCGTTCATCGCTGTGCGATCGGTGGCGCCGATGCCATCGCGATCGATCTGTGCGATGTGCGCGGCGACCTGCTGTGCCTCATCGAACTTCGACTGGCGCTCGAGAACATCCCACAGACTCGCCCACGATCGCGAGCTCTCCGGCTCGAGTCTCGTCCATCGACGTGCGACGCGTTCCGCCGCAGCAAGCGAGTCGGCGAGCTCGTAGGTGAGCACGAGCTGAAGCAATGCCGTGCACGCGGTACAGCCGGACGTGCTGTCGGCCCGTGTGAATGACAGCGAGTCCATCGTGATGGCGTGCTCGAGTGGCGCGACCGCCGCGAGAAAATCACCGGCCTGGAGCAGCGCGATACCCTTGTAGACATGGCCCTGCGTCTCCTGCGGGTACCGGGCGACCAGTGAGTCCGCCACCGCTCCAAGCCCGCGCGCCGTCACTGTCCACGCCCAGCCCGCGTGGATCAGGAGCCGCTCCCGCTCGGAAACGCCCGCGGACAGGCGCATCGCGCGCTCCATCCCAGAAACGATCTCCGTTCGATTCGGCGCGAGGCGCGCGTAGTAGTACGCGGCCATCGCAAAGGTAGAGTCCTCGCGTAAGGCAGCGGCGAAGAGTGTTCGTGCTCCAGTTACGTCGCCATTCGCGTTCGCCCTCAGTCCCTGCGCGTAGAGGCTGTACGCCGCGACGGACTGCGTCGTCACCCCCGTCACCGAACCAGGCGGCGTGCCGCCGTGCGCGGTTACGAGACGTGCCGTGCCGCTGTCCACGAGTGCGAAAAGATCGGCACCCTCGACCGTCTGCGCCTGCAGAATGTCTCCGTTGTCGACATCGATGCGGCGCAGGTCGAGGCGCAACCGGCCGTCGGGCCGTGTGTAGACGATGCCATCGACGAGCTCCGTGGCGCCCGCGAGCCGCGCGGCGGTGAGCACGGCGGCTGCGCTGGTGTCTCCCTCGGCTGAGGCGCGGCGTGTGAGCTCGAGCATGCGCGGCGCGCTCACGACACGGAATCCTTGCACGCGCGCGAGGTTCGTCGCGAGCAGATCGGCGAGCGGGAGTCCATACCGGCGATCCGCCGAGGCGCTGTAGTCCGTGATCCGGCCGATCGCCACGACCGGCGCATCGTCCGCGGCGTGCGACAGCCGACCGCGCAGAACGACCGTACCGGCAGCAGCGATCACGATTGCCGCAGCCGCGAGTCCGATCTGCTTCCAGCGGATGTGGCCGCGGCGCTCCACCGTCGAGAGCGGGGGAATCGGCGCCGCCACAGGATCGGTGATCACGCGGGCTTCGATGCGCCTCGGCGGCGGCGGGTGGGCCGTCCGCTCGAGCGTAAACTCTCGCGTCGGCTCGTTAGGCAGCTCCGCCGTGTCGCGATCGTCGTCGACGGCGCGGATCGGCTCGATCGGCTCATCGACCGCCACGGGGGCCTCCGCGGCCTGCAGCTCCGCCTCGGCGCGAGCACCCGCACGCAGCTCGCGTCGGATGCGAGCCGCGAGGGCGACGACGTCGCGGTCCGCCGGAAGGTCGAGCTGCTCCTCGAGCAGCGTCTCGTGCACCCGCGCGTGCTCGAGTGCTCCGTGCTTGTCGCCCGTCGCCATGAGCGATCGCATGACGCCGATGGCATAACGAGCGCTCAACGGATCCTTCGCCGACAGGCGGCGCCACCAGCCTGTGGCGGCGGTGTGGTCACCACGAGTATCCGCCGCGGTGGCAAGCTTTTCGAGTGCCTCGAGGTACTCCTGCAGCAGCACCGACCGTTCCGCCTCGGCCCAGCGGTCGAACTCGTCGTGGCCGGTGAGATGAAAGCCGTCGAGGAATGGTCCCGCGTAGACGCCTACCGCGTCTTCCGGCCGGCCCGCGCGAACAGCGGCGGTGTACTCGGCGACGTCGCTCGTGATGAGCTCCGGGTTGAGCCGCAGATCTTTCACCCCGACGATCGTTTCGTCGGATCCGAGCTCCTGACGGAGTGCGTAGATGCTCTGGGTGATCGCTCGGCGGGCGCGCTCTTCATCGGAGTCCGGCCAGACCAATGCGGTGAGCTTCTCGCGCGTGACCCCGCGGTCACCAGCGCGCGCGAGCATGGCGAGCAGCGCCATACGACGGGGCTGAGCCGCCGCTCCGGCTAGCGTGCTCCGATCTCTGCGCACGCAGAGGGTACCGAACGTGATGATACGCAGTGTCATGCCAAGATGATGCGCTCCCGCCACCGATTGCTTATGCTAACAGCGGGCGCGGCCACCGCAATCCGCCCGCATGCCACGACGTACCGCACTACCATAATTATGGATGGAAGTCCATGAACGCGGAGCGCAAGCGGCTAGTGCTGGAGAGCTGGGAGGCCATCGGTAGGAACCACGACGGTGTCGCTGTCGCGTTCTACGACCGGCTGTTCGAGATCGATTCCGGCGCGCGCGCGCTGTTCGCGAAGACGAACATGGTGGCGCAGCGCGCCAAGTTCGTCCAGATGTTGGGCGACATCGTCCGGAACCTGGACTTGCCACGAGAGTTGATCCCGACGGTCTCCGCGCTGGGCCGGCGGCATGTGGACTACGGTGTTCGCGACGCCGATTACGATCGTGTGCGTGAGGCCCTGTTCGCCGCGGTCGCGGCGGAGCTCGGGGCCGGCTTCACTGACGAGGTTCGTGATGCGTGGGAAGAGGCGTACGCACTCACGGCCGCCGTGATGAAACGCGGCGCACACGCCGGTGTGTCGGAGCCCAGCGCGAGCCAGTAAGGGGGAGGGGGAGGGGGACCGTCATGCCGATCTTCGAAGCGATCAAGCTCGCGCTGGCTCAGATTCGTGTGCAGAAGCTCAAGAGCTTCTTCACGCTCATCGGCGTCGCCATCGGCGTGATGTTCCTCATCGCCATCGTGTCGATCGTCCAGGGAGTGGGGCGATACGTCGAGGATGACCTCGTCGGTAAGCTCATCACGAAGAACTCGTTCGACCTGCGGCAGCATCCGAGCATCCAGATCGGCGACATGGACGAGAGCGAACGGCGGTCCTGGCGTGGCCGGCCGCGACTCACCGAGGACGACATCCCTCCCGTCGTCGCCGCATTGCCGCCGAGTGCGCGATGGTCGATCTCCGCTCAGGGAAACCTGACGCTGGAGTCGCGCTACGCGAAGCCGCGCAGTGTGACGATCAACTGCGTCGACGGCTACTGGTTCGACATCCGCAACATGGGCGTTTCCGAAGGACGCCTTCCGACGCTGCAGGAATACGAGCTCGGCACACCCGTTGTCGTCATCGGCGAAGAAACACGCAAGCACTTCTTCCCTGGTCTCAGTCCGATCGGGCGCGAGCTTCGGATCGGTCGGGTACCGTACACGGTGATCGGCATTGCGGAGAAACAGGGCAGTGCGTTCGGCGTCTCGCTCGACAAATTCGCGATCGTGCCCTACCGCACCCCGGCGCATCGGCTTGTCAACCGCTACAAGGTGCTGGACGGCATGACGATTCAGTCGTCGACGATGGAAGAAATGGTATCGACGATGGAGGTCGTGAGGCAGGTGATGCGGACGCTGCACCGGCTGCGTCCCGGCGTGCCTGACGACTTCTCGATGCAGACGCAGGATTCGGCGCTCGCGTTCTGGAAGAAGCTCCAGGGTTACCTGGTGCTGGCGGGAATCGTGCTGCCGGCGATCGGGCTGGTCGTCGGGTCGATCGTGATCATGAACATCATGCTCGTCGCGGTGGCCGAGCGGACGCACGAGATCGGGATTCGTAAGGCGTTAGGCGCGAAGCGGAGCGACATCCTGTCGCAGTTCCTTGCCGAATCCACGACGCTCGCCGTGATCGGAGCGTCGGTCGGGATTGCCGCGGGGTTCGGGCTGGCCGAGCTGATCGCCGCGGTGTCGCCGCTTCCAGCGGCGGTCGCGCTCTGGTCGGTGGTCGTGGGTGTGCTGGTCGGCGCGACGGTTGGCATTGTGTCGGGCGTGTATCCCGCTACGCGCGCTGCGCGTCTCGATCCCATCGCGGCGTTGAGGCACGAGACGTGATGCGCGTTCGCGACCGGGTGGCGAGTCTCGCCGAGGGGGTGGTGATCGCGATCGATGCGCTTCGCGCGAACAAGGTGCGTGCGGCGCTGACGATCCTGGGCATCGCGATCGGTGTGTTCGTGGTTGTGCTGATGTCGGCGGTGATTCACGGCATCAACTCGAGCGTGGCGCAGGAGTTCGAGAGGGCCGGACCGACCACATTCTTCGTCTACCGGTTCCCGATCGCGCTCGAGGGGTGCAGCGATGACGAGGACACGTGCAAGTGGCGGAGCAACCCGCCGCTTCGCGTGGGCGAGGCCACGGCCATACAGCGGTTGGCGTCGGTGCAGGACGTGACGATCCGTAGCGGGACGCAGGCGCCGGCAAAGTTCCGGGACCGCGTGCTCGGTTCGGCTCAGGTGGAGGCATACACGGCCAACTGGGTGGAGGTGGCCGGCGGCGACATCGTGCAGGGACGGAACTTCACGCCAGCGGAGGCAACGAACGGCGCGCGCGTGGCGGTGATCAACGAGACGATGGCGGAGCGGCTGTTCAACGGCATCGACCCGTTAGGCAAGGACGTCCTGCTGAACAAGTCGCCGTTCATCGTCGTCGGCGTGTACAGGCCTGCCAGTGCGTTCATCAACGAGCCGCGGCCCGGGGCGTTCGTGCCGTTCGCAGCGGGCCGGCGCTATCTCAACCTATGGATCGACTGGATCGACTTCACGGTGCGGCCGAAGCCGGGCGTGGCGCGCGACGAGGCCATCGACGACGTGGTGGCAATGATGCGCGGCCTGCGCGGTCTCCGTCCGACGCAGGTGGACAACTTCGCCGTGATCACGCAGGACAAGCTGTTCGAGACCTGGGGTAAGGTGACCGGCATGTTCTTCATCGTGATGATCGCACTGTCTGCGGTCGGGCTGCTGGTGGGCGGGATCGGCGTGGTGGCGATCATGATGATCAGCGTCACGGAGCGTACGAGGGAGATCGGCGTGCGGAAAGCGTTAGGCGCGACCCGCGGGACGATCCTCTGGCAATTCCTGATCGAGGCCACGACGCTCACGGCGATCGGGGCGTCGATCGGGTTGCTGGTGGGCTGGGGGCTGGCGGTAGCGGTTCGAGCGGCGACGCCGGTGCAGGCGGTGGTGCAGCCGACGGCGATCGCGGTGGCGTTCGTCGCGTCGGCGCTCACGGGAATTCTTTTCGGGCTACTGCCGGCATCCAAGGCCGCGCGGCTGGATCCGATTGACGCGTTGCGGTACGAATAAAGCCGGCGCCGGGGGACGGGCGACGGGCGACGGGCGACTGTTCAACAGCGAGTCACCAGTTACCTGTAACCAATGGTATCACGGCGCCTTACCCGTAAGCGCTTCCAACCGGCGCTTCGCCGGGCTGTACGTTGGGAAGAGCTCCAGCACCCGGCGGTACTGCGCGATCGCGAGATCCTTCTCGCCTAACGACTCGAGCACGTGGGCCAGCGTGTTCACCGGGTCCCACGCCTCCGGATGCTCCTGAATGTTGAGCTCGAGCATTCGCCGCGCCTCGGCGAGCTGCTTCTGGTCGATCAGCCTGTCGGCCAGCGTATTGAGGGAGCGCTGGCTGAAATCGTAGGCGAAGCGGCCCGTGAAGCGCTGCTTGAGGCGGTCGTACGTCGCGACCGCGGAGTCGACACCGAAACGGGCCAGCACGGTTCCCAGGGTGTCCTCGAGCATGAGCGGTCGCGGCGAACCGCGATGGCACGTGATGCACTGCACTTCGATCGCTGGCGTGCCCCGGTTCGGAATCGCGGGCAGCAGCTCCCCGTTGATTCGCGCGACCATCCGCAACATCTCGCGCGCCGTGCGCTTCGTTGGACGCTCGTCAGAGGCGAAATCGATGGAGTCGAACGGCACGTTGGGTGCGCCGTGGCAATACGAGCAGCTGACCCCGAGTCCGCTGGCGACGACGAACCGCATGAATTTTACGACCGAGTCGCGCGTGAGGTCGGCAGGGAGGACCTTGAGGTTCTTCGGCTTTTCCGTTGGCTGCGCATGGGTGCGCGCCGGGGCTCCGACCGAAATAGCCGCTATGAGTGCGATTGCTACGCGTCGTCGATGCGGAATGGAGGGCATGGAACCAAACTAGCGGTTACGTGATTGCCGTCCATATGGCGTCCGCGAGACGCAGCGCAAGCGGGCCAGACGAACTTTACCGTTCCCGAGTTGACCGACCGTTACCAGATCACGATACCAGCACCCTATGAAAGCGATTCGCGTTCACGCGCCCGGTGGTCCGGAGGCCTTGCGCCTGGAGGACGTCCCCGAGCCCCGGCCGGGGCCGGGCGAGGCCGTCGTCCGCACCGAAGCGACAGGCGTCAACTTCATCGAGGTCTACCAGCGCAAGGGACTGTACCCGCTCCAGACTCCCTTCACGCCCGGGGCCGAGGGCGCCGGGACCGTGGTTGCAGTTGGCGAGGGAGTCGCGACCCTGCGTGTCGGAGAGCGCGTCGCGTCGGAGACGCTCAACGGCGCCTACGCCGAGCTGGCGAAGACGAAGGCCGAGCGGCTCGTTAGGCTGCCGGATCGCGTGGAGGGGCGGGTCGGGGCGGCCATCATGCTCCAGGGCATCACCGCGCACTATCTCGCGACGTCCACCTACCCGATCCAGCGCGGCGACCGTTGCCTCATCCACGCCGTCGCGGGCGGCGTCGGCCTGCTGCTCTGCCAGATCGCCAAGCGGCGCGGGGCGTGGGTGGTCGGCACGACGTCGACGCCCGAGAAGGCGAAGTTCGCCCGCGACGCCGGCGCGGACGAGGTCATTCTCTATACCGAGCAGAATTTCGTCGACGAGGTGCGGCGCCTAACGGGTGGCAAGGGCGTCCAGGTGGTGTACGATTCGGTCGGCAAGACGACGTTCGACGGCAGTATCGATTGTCTGGTCCCGCGCGGGATGATGGTCCTGTTCGGCCAGTCGAGCGGCCCGGTGCCTCCGCTCGACCCGCAGGTGCTCAACCGGAAGGGGTCGTTGTATCTGACCCGTCCCAGCATCGTGCATTATACGGCGACGCCGGAGGAGCTCACGGCCCGAGCGTCCGAGTTGTTCAGCTGGATCGAGGCGGGATGGTTGCGCGTGCACATCGACCGGACGCTCCCGTTAGGCGAAGCGTGGGCCGCGCACGCGGCGCTCGAGTCCAGGCGGACGGTGGGAAAGGTCCTGTTGGTGCCGTAGCGGCTCGCCAGGCATGGCCGGCCGCTCGGGCGTCAAAGCGTCAGCGCGGACGCACGCAGAGGCGCGGCGCTGACGCGCGCGACGCGGGTCCACGCGGATCGCTCCATGAAGCCGTACGGCTTATCGCCCATGCGGCCGAGATTCTTTGGTTGAAAGACCTCGGGAAGCCATGGCTTCCCGAGGTTGTTCATTTTACAACCCCGGCTCGTTGCCAGTGGAGGCCTGAGTACCGAGGAGCGATCCGCGTGCGTCAGCGTGCGGTTCTCCGCGTGGATCCGCGCTGACGCTTTTCCCAAGTTGCGAGTGCAGGACGACTCAGCGAGCCAGCGCGTAGAGGTTCGCGATGTAGAGGAGTTGCGCATCGGTGTCCTCCGAGTAGACCGGAATCAGCACTCGGCGATACTCGCTGCCCTCGAACGCGTCCAGCTCCTGCCAGGCGTCAGCCAGTGACTCCGACTCGAAGACCTGAACCGCCACCCAGGGGCCATCGTCTCGGGGAATGAGTCCCAGGTAGCCGCCCGCAGCACCCCACCCAGCGTTCATCAGATCTCCGCGCACCCGGCCTCGGCTCCAGGTGCCGGGATATTTCGCGAGCAGGTAATGGTTCTCCCTGCCGGGTTGGAGGCTGCCGTAAACCGCGAGACGTGGGACGGAGGACATTCGTGGCGAGGCCGGCGACGGACGAGCCACGGTACGTCGCGGGCTCGCGCGAGTCAAACCTCGCCCCATCACTCTTCCGCATGGCGGACTGGCGCTGCATGCTGGTGAGCGCTTTCGTTCACCGTCCGGAGGAGGAATCGATCCATGACTACCGCCGCTACTCCCACCTCGTCGCCCGCCACCGGTGCGATGCCGAGCCCCCGCCAGCAATTCCTCGACGCGTACGAGCGCGAGCATGCGATCACGATGAAGATCCTGCGCGCCTACCCTCCCGACAAAGCGGAGCTCCGGCCGCACCCGAAGCTCAAGAACGCTCGAGAGCTGGCGTACATCTTCGTTCAGGAGTGCGGCCTCGGGATCGTCGGACTGAACGACGTATTCGGCAAGGGCACTGCAACCGGCCCGAGCTCGCCACCAGTGCCGGAAAAATGGGAAGACGTTCTGCCGGCGCTCGAGACTGCCCATGCGAGCTTTCGGAAGGTGTTCGAGTCCTTCACCGACGCTGAGCTGCTCGAGCCGATCAAATTCTACGGCGGGCCGAAGACGCTGGTCGACTATTCGCGCCTGCAGTTCGCGTGGTTCCTGTTGTCGGACCAGATTCACCACCGCGGGCAGCTGTCCGTCTACCTGCGAATGGCCGATGCCAAGGTGCCGAGCATCTATGGTCCGACGGCCGATGAGCCATGGCGCTGAGCCAGTCGCCGACCGGCGTTAGGCGTGCCCTGGCGCGTCAACCGGTGTCTGAACCCGACCTGAACTCGAGGACGACTCGATGTCCGATGACGATCTGAGGGCAGAGCTGGAGCGGCTGAGGCAGGAGAACGAGTCGCTCAAGAAGGGCGCGACGCGCGGCGTGTCGCTCAAGGTGAGCGAGAAGGGAGGGCTGTCGGTGTACGGACTGGGACGCTTTCCGGTGACCCTCTACAAGGAACAGTGGGTCAAGCTGCTCGACATGTCCGACGACATCCGGGCGTTCCTCAAGGCGCACGACGCGCAGCTCAAGACCAAGGAGTAGCGTTCCGGCTGCGACCGGGGCCTGGCCATGACGCTCCCGATTACATGGATCGGCACGCCGAACCGCCACAAGGGCCGTGAGGGTTTCCGGCCCGAGGCTGTCGTCGTGCACATCATGGAGGGAACATTGGCCGCGACCGACAGCTGGTTCGGCACGACCGAATCCCGGGTGTCGGCCCACTACGGCGTGGCCAGGGACGGGAGAATCCACCAGTACGTGGGCGAGTCGGACACCGCGTTTCACGCGGGACGCGTCTGGAAGCCGAAATGGCGAAGCATCAAGCCGGGCGTGAACCCGAACCTGTACACGATCGGGATCGAGCACGAGGGCAGTGGCGAAAGCGAGTGGCCCGACGCCATGTACGAGTCCAGCGCGAAGCTCATCGCGGAGGTGTGCACGCGGTGGTCGATCCCGATCGATCGCGCCCACATCGTCGGTCACCGCGAGATCTACGGACGCAAGACGTGCCCGAACGACGTCGTGAACATGAAGCGCCTCATCGCGATGGCGAGGGCATCGGCGGCTACGCCGACGCGGTACAACTTCATTCCGCAGGTCGGGACCGTGCGCACGCGAACGGCGCTGAATGTTCGACTCGGCGCGCCGACGACGGCGGTTCCCGTCGCGCGAACCGCGCCACCTAACGAGGTGCTCGATCATGTGGGCTGGTGCAGCAACGGGATGAGCGTGAACGGCAACCCGCACTGGTATCGCGACGGGGACGGGAATTACTTCTGGAGCGGCGCGACGAGTCGTCCGACGCCGGGCATTGCGGATTAGCAGACCAGCATCGCGGTTAGATCGAACTCGGGTTTTCCAACCACGTTCGCAGCTCCCCATCGGTCACGATCACCGGACCGCTCTCCTTGAGCCGGGGATCGATCAGCTCCTCCGAATAGCCCGTGGGCATCCCGGTCTCGCGGTTCACGATCCACGAAAAGCGCCGGCCGCGCTCGCGCCCGCGGAGCAGCGAGCGCGGCGAGTGTCCGAGGACTGCGGCCACCGCGCCGTAGGTTGCGCGGCGGCCGTGCCGGTCCAGCAGGTCGACGATCTCTTCGAGCGACATGGTTTGCCTCGCGTTGCGCGGTGAGGTCATCTTCTCCCGACTCACGGAGGCCAATATGCCGACTCCGCCGACTGCATCCGTCACCGAAAAGCGATTTGCCGACATCGTTGCATCGCTGCGTAGCAAGCCCGGTGTCACTGCACCGTCATCCGATGCTGCTGGAGGCCGCAGATCGTTCGGATCGTCGGGGCTCAAGGTCAACAACAAAGTCTTCGCGATGGTTTCGTCGAGGGGAGAGTTCGTGGTGAAGCTCCCTCGGCAGCGCGTCGACGCGCTGGTGGCGTCTGCTGACGGCACGCGCTTCGACCCTGGTCACGGTCGGTTGATGAAGGAATGGCTTGCCGTTTCGCCGACGTCGAAGCTCGACTGGCTGAGTCTCGCGAAGGAAGCCCTGGCCTTCGTGGGCGGCTGACGCACGGCGCCGACGGGTGGGCGCCGTGGCCGTTAGGCCGATCTCAGTCCGCGGCGTTGAGCTCGATCACGTGCCGGTCGGGATCGAGGATGAAGATCTGGGGAAACCCCGCGTTAGGCTGCCGATTCCACTTGAGCCAGAGCGGGTGGTCAGCCGGCACGTCGTCGCGGTAGCCGGCAGCCCGCAACTGTGAGAGCGTGGCATCGAAGTCATCGACGTGAACGGCGAAGTGCACGTCGCGCGAGTCGACCGGCTTGTCGAGCCGAAGTGTGCCGCCCTGGCGCTCGATCAGGTGAAGCTGCCCATCGCCGAGCGCGAACCATGCTCCGCGAAAGTCGAACGCGGCTGGCCGCTCGATCTCCGATAATTGCAGGACTTCCCGATAGAATCGCCGTGAACGCTCCAGGTCCGAGACCGGGAGCGCGACGTGGTGCAGGGCGGTGACGCGAAGGGGCATGGTGGCACGGACGATGGTGAGGGCGCGGGCGGTCACGGCGACCGCACCCAATGTATCACCATCAACGCCCCGCCACCTTCCCGCTCTCGAGAACATCGCGCGCCATCCTCGCCAGGCTGACGAACTCGGCCCGATAGCCGAACGGATCGGCTCCCCTCGAGCGCTCGCCTCGCACGATGACGCTGTCCAGAGAGCTCTTTCCTTTGTGCGGCGAGTCGCGCAGTACCATTCCGAACTCTGCCACCGCGCTCGCGAACACGAAATCCGTCGACGGTCGCGCCGTCGTCTCGTCGGCGACGATGTGCGCGATCTCGCGGCTCTGCACGCCGGTCGGAGGCTTGTAGCGCAGCTTCACGTACAGGAGCTCAGAGCTCGCTGACACATTGGTGCGGGACGGCGTTTTTGTGTAGCGGAGCGAGTCGGGCCGCGGCACGTCGGCGAGATCCGGTGAACCGGGAGGAATGAGCTCGTAGAGCGCGGTCACCGCATGTCCGGACCCGAGCTCGCCAGCATCCTTCGTATCGTCCTTGAAATCCTCGTCCCGCAGAAGCCGATTCTCGTAGCCTAACAAGCGGTACGCCCCCACGCGCGTTGGATTGAATTCGATCTGCAGCTTCACGTCCTTCGCGATCGTGAGAAGCGTGCCGCCCATCTCGGTCACGAGCACCTTGCGCGCTTCCATGATGTTGTCCACGTAGGCGTAGTTGCCGTTCCCCTTGTCGGCGAGCTTCTCCATCTTCGAGTCCTTCACGTTACCGGTCCCGAAGCCGAGCACGGTGAGAAAGGTCCCCTGCTCGCGGCGCCGCTCGATGAGTTGCACGAGCTCCGCGTCGCTCGACACGCCGACGTTGAAATCGCCGTCGGTGGCGAGAATGACGCGATTGTTGCCGTTCGGCATGAAACTCTCCTTCGCGACATCGTACGCGAGACGAATCCCGGCACCGCCGGCGGTCGAGCCGCCCGCCTCGAGTCGCTCGATCGCATCGAGGATGCTGTCCTTCTGGCTCCCGGATGTTGGTGGGAGCACGACGCCCGCGTTGCCGGCGTACACGACGAGTGCCACGCGGTCCTGCGGCCGCAGCTCGTTCACGAGCAGTCGGAACGCGGACTTCAGGAGCGGCAACTTGTCCTCGCTCTCCATCGAGCCCGATACGTCGATGAGGAAGACGAGATTGTTAGGCGGGAGGGAGTCGACGTCGATCGGACGGCCCTTGAGCCCGATGCGCACGAGTCGGTGCGCCGGGTTCCACGGGGCCGTGCTCACCTCAGTGGTGATCGTGACAGGGTCCGCGCCGCGCGGCGCCGGCAAGTCGTACGGGAAGTAGTTGATCAGCTCTTCCAGTCGCACGGCGTCGCGTGGCGGCTGCTGCCCCTGGCGCAGAAATCGGCGAACGTTGCTGTACGACGCGTGATCGACGTCGATGGAGAATGTCGAGCGTGGCGCAGACGCTGTCGTCAGGAATGGATTCTCGGAGATGACGTCGTAGCCCTCCGTGTTTCCCGGCTCCTTGTCTCGGCCCTCGAGCGCCTCCTTCGCGGGTCGCGGAAGCGCTAGCCGGACGGCCGTCTGTACCACCGGCCTGGCCATGGCGTTCGCAGGCTGTAGGCTGACGACAGCGGCGGCCATGACGCTGTCCTGCGCAACCTGCATTTGGGTTGAGACGAGTGCAAAGTGTGCCGTCCGCCTGCCTGCGGTGACGTGAAGCTTTCGGGTTGCTTGCTTGTAGCCGATGCGCCTAACCAGCAGCACGATGTCACGTCCCTTGGCCGAGTCGACGGGGACGTTGAGGGTATAGTTGCCCTGCGCGTCGGTCTGTGCACCGAGGGTCGTCGCGCGAACGGAGACCAGCACCCCACCGAGCGGTTGGCTCGAGGCCAAGTCCACAATGAGGCCGGTGATGACCGCAATGGGCACAGACCAGCCAACGGTGCCGCCGACGCGGTTCGGA
>DATCGG010000139.1:0-2449 GCA_036509075.1 Gemmatimonadaceae bacterium | reverse complement strand
GGTTCCCGGTTCCCGGTTCCCGGTTCCCGGTTCCCGGTTCCCGGTTCCCGGTTCCCGCAGCCGCGCCTACGGCGCGCCGCTACCCCTCGTGATGTTCACCAGCTCCTTCGCGCCATCATCACGAACGATCTGAATACTGCTCACGAACCCGTCGGATTCCTCGACGGCCCACACCTCTCGCGGGTTGAACGCGCGGTGGTCGCCTGACCCGAGCTCGAGCTCCAGCGCGTTCGTGTGGGGGTCGTAGTCGACTCCGAGGAGCCGGACCCTGTTGGCCACCGGCTGGTCTCCCACATCCGGTCCGACGAGTTCGACATCCGCCGCCCCGGGCGAATCGGACATCAGAAACTTCTTGCTGAACGCATCGAAGTATCGCGTCAGTTGGTCGCGCGCAATTCGTTTTGTCTCGGACATGAGCCGTTTCCTCGCCCTTTGCGATGCAACAGCGGGGGGCGCAACTAGAATGCCGTCGCGTCGAGCGCCATCACCGGTGCCGCGCCCGCATCGATCCGCGAGGCGAGCGACTGGGTCTCGGGCAACAGCTTCGTGACGAAGAAGTCCGCCGTCGCCCGCTTCGACGCGGCGACGCCAGCGGAGCCTGCCTTCAACTCGCCGATCTCCGCCATGCGCGCCCACAGCCAGCCGACCGCGACGAGCCCGAACAGGCGCAGATAGTCCGCCGCCACCGCGCCGATCTCATCCGGGTTCTTCGCGGCGCGCGCCATGATCGTTTCGGTGACACGCTCGAGGAGCGCGACCGCCTCGCGCACGCGCTGGACGATCGGGACGAGCGCGGGATGCTCGGCCACCGCGGCGAGATCGCGTTCGACGATCGCAAGGAATCTGTGCACCAGGCGCCCGTTCCCCTCGGGCACCTTTCGCCCGAGCAGGTCCATCGCCTGCACACCGTTGGTCCCTTCGTAGATCTGCGCGATTCGGGCATCGCGAACGAACTGTTCCATCCCGTATTCGCGGATGTACCCGTGTCCGCCGAAGCACTGCAGGGCGAGATTCGCCATCTCGAAGCCCGTGTCCGTACAGAAGGACTTGATCACCGGCGTCATGAGGGCCACGAGGTCCGCGGCCTCCTCCCGACGGCCGGCATCGGGATGATGCTGCTCGATGTCGATCAGCGTGCCGACCCAATAGGTGAGCGCGCGCATGCCCTCGATGTGTGCCTTCATCGTCATCAGCATCCGGCGCACGTCGGGATGCACGATGATCGGGTCCGCCTCGGCGTTAGGCATGGCGGGGCCGCGCGCCGACCGACCCTGCAGCCGTTCCTTAGCGTACGCAACCGCGTTCTGATAGCTCACCTCAGCGAGGCCGAGGCCCTGCATGCCGACGCCAAGCCGCGCGCCGTTCATCATGGTGAACATCGCGCGCATGCCCTTGTGGGGCTCGCCGACGAGCCAGCCACGCGCGTTCTCGAAGTTCATGACGCACGTCGCGTTCGCCTTGATGCCCATCTTGTGCTCGATCGAGCCACAGGTCACCCCGTTGGATGATCCGGCTTCGCCCTCGTCGGTCGGGAGCCGCTTCGGTACGAGGAACAGGCTGATGCCCTTCGTGCCCGGTGGCGCATCCGGCAGTCGGGCGAGCACGAGGTGGATGATGTTGTCCGAGAGATCGTGCTCGCCTGCCGAGATGAAGATTTTGGTGCCTGTGACGAGGTAGGCGCCGTCGCCGGCGGAGACGGCGCGCGTGCGAATCATCCCGAGGTCTGTCCCGGCGTGGGGCTCGGTGAGGCACATGGTGCCTGTCCACGAGCCCTCGACGAGCTTGGGGAGGAAGCGCTGCTTGAGCTCCTCGTCCCCCCAACGCGCGAGCGCGCCCACCGTCCCATCCCCGAGCAGCGGGTACATGCTGAAGGACAGGTTCGACGCGCAGAGCATCTCGTCGAGCACGACGTGCGAGATCTTCGGCAGCCCCTGACCGCCGTACTCCGGCGGGGCGACCATCGCGGGCCACCCGCCCTGGACGAACGCGCTGTATGCCTCGCGGAATCCGCGAGGCGTGCGCACCGTGCCGTGTTCGTAGTGACAGCCTTCGGCGTCGCCCGGCTGGTTGAGTGGAGCGAGCACGTCCTCGCACAGCTTGGCGGCTTCCCCGATGACCGCAAGCAGGACGTCGGGGGTCGCGTCGGCGTAGCCGGGTAATCCCGCGAGCTGCCCGACGTCGAGCAGGTCCTCGAGGACGAAACGAATGTCTGCGAGCGGGGCTTTGTAGGTCGGCATGAACCTAACGTTGAAATAATTGTATGGCGTTGGGGCGGCGCGGCATCGGCAGGCGCCCGTTCCTTCCTACAGAAGACGCCGGGTGGGGGGTCGCCGTCATTGCGCGACAGTTCGGGTACGAAGAAAGCTATCCGCGCGATGCCGGTGTGTGCCGAGTGGCTCGATCGCGTGCGGCTCGTTAGGCGCCGTCGGTGCCTGGGACCCGGGTCGCG
>DATCGG010000138.1:0-23489 GCA_036509075.1 Gemmatimonadaceae bacterium | reverse complement strand
GTCTACCGGGTTCTCCGACGTGTCGGCGTCCGTCGGCGCGTGCGGATCAGCCGGCGCTCCGCGGTCGCGATCGATCACGGCACCACCAGCACGGAGAGAAGGATCTGCGTGAGGAAGTAGTCGAGCACCAGGATCAGGATGCTCGACGTCACGACCGTGCGCGTGGTGCTGACGCCTACGCCTTCCGTGCCGCCCGATGTGCTGAGCCCGAAGTAGCAGGCGGTGATCGCAATGACGCCACCGAACACGAACGGCTTCGTGAGTCCCTGCACGAAGTCGTTGGGCACGAACCGGAAGATGAATCCGTCGGACGCGATCTGTTCCCACACGGTGCGCCAGTACAGGCTCGTCGGCACATCGAGATAGAACTGCGCGATGAGGTTTCCACCCACGATGCCCACGAAGTCGTTGATGATCGTGAGCGTCGGCAACATGATCAGCGACGCCAGCACGCGCGGCGTGACGAGCTTCTTGATCGGATCGGTGCCGAGCGTGTTGAGCGCGTCGATCTGCTCGGTGACTTTCATCGATCCGAGCTGCGCGGCGATGCCCGATCCCACTCGACCGGCGACCATGAGGCCGGCGAGCACGGGACCGAGCTCGCGGATCATGGACGCTGAAACAAGGCGCCCCATATACATCGAGGCGCCGAACGTTTGCAGCTGGACTGCCGACTGAAGCGCCAATACCATCCCGGTGAAGAATCCGGTGAGCAGAACGATCCCGAGTGATTGCACTCCGATCGCGTCCATCTGCTGCACGAGATCGCCGCCATAGAACGGGCGGGCGAAGATGAAACGCAAAGCATTCCAGGCCAGGATGAAGTAATCCTGAAGGGAATGGAGCTTTCGTTTCGCAGCGTCGTTGAGTCGGTCGAGAAACGGAGGCAAGAAGTCCCGAAAATGCGTGGACGGTCGCGAAGGCCGTGCCGCGTTTTGCGAGCCTCTGAGGGCAAGGCTTATGCCGCCTGTGGATGGGGTCGTTGACCGTGGGCGCCAGAGGCGTCTAGCTTGCCGCCCATGACCGCAGCTTTATCCCAGTTGCCGGCGCCGCTCATCGCGCGATCTCGCCTGGATGCCCTGCTCGATGGCGCCCGAGGCCGGCGCGTCGCGATCGTCGGCGACGCCATGCTCGATGTCTACCTTCGAGGGGATGTGGACCGCATCTCCCCCGAGGCGCCGGTGCCAGTCGTGCGCGTTCGATCGAGGACGCTCGCTCTTGGCGGTGCCGCGAACGTTGCCCAGAACGTAGCGGCCGCCGGGGCGTGGTGCGCGCTCGTCGCGGCGGTAGGCGCGGATGATCTCGCGGGACGCACGTTGTGCGACGAGCTGGCGAGGATCCAGGGCGATTCGGATTCACTCGTGCGCGTCGCTCGGCCGACGACCACGAAGACCCGTGTGCTCGCGCGCGCCCAGCAGGTCGTTCGGTTCGATGAGGAAGACGACGCCGACTTGAGTGGCGAGGACGTCGAACGCGTGCTCGCGGCCGTTTCGGCCGCCGTGTCTCGCGCCGATGCGCTCGTGCTGGAGGACTACAACAAGGGCGTGCTGGTGCCAAGCGTGATCGAGGGGGCGATCCGCGTCGCGCGCTCACGCGGCATTCCGATCATCGTCGATCCGAAGTACCGAAACTTCTTCTCGTATCGCGGCGCGACCGTGTTCAAGCCGAACCGTCGCGAGCTCGAGGCAGCGATGGGAGCAGCAGTCGATCTCGAACATCCGGAAGCACTGCCGGCAACGTTCGAGCGCCTCGGGGTCGAGCATCTGCTGCTGACACTCGGTGAGCGAGGGATGGCGCTGATCGCGGCCGATGGCGTGGTGCGGCGCATCCCGACGACCGCGCGCGACGTGTACGACGTCGTAGGTGCGGGCGACACCGTGACGGCCTATCTGGCCACGTCGCTCGCCGCCGGCGCGAGCGCCTACGAGGCGGCGGTCGTCGCGAACTACGCAGCGGGCGTGGAGGTCGGGAAGCTCGGCGCTGCGACGGTCACGCCTGACGAGATTCGCGAGGCGTTCGACACGCATGTCGGAGGTCGGGACTAGCGGGCGCGCGCAGAGCGGGCCGCCGATTCCCGATTCCCTATTCCCGATTCCCGACGGGAAGTATCTTCCGCGAACGCGGGCCCTTAGCTCAGCCGGTTAGAGCAGCGGACTCATAATCCGACGGTCGCAGGTTCGAGCCCTGCAGGGCCCATCGTGGAGACGCTGGCGCATTGACGGGGTGGGGTGGTCTCACGCGCCGACGCCCGTTAGACTTACGCCTCGCTCAGCGACGATCGCGATCGTTTCGGGCGCCACGCAGGTCGCGTAGCTCAGCTGGTTAGAGCGCTGGTCTCACATACCAGAGGTCCGGGGTTCGAGTCCCTGCGCGACCATACACACTTCGTTCGTACAACCGCGGCCGCCTCGGGATTCCCAGGCGGCCGCGAGCGTTTGGATCGCATGCTCAGGCGTTGGGCATAGAACCTGAATGTCGACCTGAACGAATGCGTCCCAGCCAACTCCTCCGGCCGCGCTACGTTGCCGATCGCGTTCGCTTGGCCGTGCACCAGCGTTTGCACCCGGACGCGCCCTGGCTCACTGCCGAGGCGACGTCCAGGCTCGAGCGGTGGCTTCGGCCCGAGCACGTCGGGATAGAATGGGGGTCAGGCCGCAGCACACTGTGGTTCGCCGCGCGTGTCCGCCACCTCCTCAGCGTCGAACATCACGCGGGGTGGCACGAATCGGTGTCGTCCGAGCTCACCGAGCGCGCGATGACGAACGTCGCTTACCGTCTTTGTCCGTGTGAGCCCGAACGCGTCGAGACGCCCGAGTGGATCGCCTTCATGTTCGCGTCGGACTATGTGCGCGCGGCGGATACGTTCGAACCGAGGTCGCTCGATTTCGCGCTCGTGGACGGGATGTATCGCAGCGCGTGCGCGCTCGCTGTTCTGCCGAAGCTCCGGCCTGGCGCACTGCTCATCGTGGACAACGTGAACTGGTTTCTGCCATCGACGAGCCGCGCGCCGAGCTCTCGAGGCGTAACGGATTCCCCGCTCTCTCCGACGTGGGAGCGGTTCGCGAATGCGGTCTCCGGCTGGGAGATGCAGTGGACGGAAAACGGCGTGGCGGACACCGCGATCTGGACGGCGCCATGATTTGCGGGATGCGGGCTGCGGGATGCGGGATGCGGGAGATCTGAAGGCAAATGGGCTGGAAGCACAGGCTCGCGACCGGCGTGTTCTCCCGGCACTTTGTTCAGGCGCTCAAGCGCGAGGCACGGGTACAGGCCGCCCGGCTCCGATGCCTAACGCCGTCCAACCGCGGGCGCCTGCGGGCGCTTCGCCACGCACGCGGGCTCTCGCTCAACCTCGGCGCTGGCTTTCACCTGCGTGACGGGTGGACGCCGATTGATCTCATGGTCGACCCGCCCGGTGGCGTGCGGTGGGACGTGCGGTGGGGACTGCCGTTCGACGCTGGGAGCGTCACGCGGATCCACTGCGAGCACTTCTTCGAGCACCTCCGATTTCCCGACGAGGTCATGCCCGCGCTCACCGAATGCTTCCGCGTCCTGGAGCCCGGCGGTGAGCTACGGATCATTGTGCCGGATGCGGCGCGATACATCCACGCGTACGCCCGAGGCGACTCCGAGTTCTTTGACGCCATGCGGGAGCTCGGCGGCGCTGCAGCCCCCTTCGAGACGGACATCGAGATCGTCAACCAGGCATTCCGCATGGGCGGCGATCACGAGTTCGCGTGGGACGTCCCCGTGATGCGGCGCAGGCTCGAGGCGGTCGGTTTCGACCGCGTCGAGGAGACCGGCTACGATCCGGTGCGATTCATCGACCAGGGCGACGAGTGGCGTCGCCGGGAATCGCTCTACGTGGCGGCCTACAAGGCCGGATCAACGGCTCTGGCCCCGTGATCCGCCGCCTAACGCCTCACGCTCGCCGAGGGCCATGTCGCCCTCGACCATCATTTTCACGAGCTGCGTGAAGCTCGTACGCGGTGTCCAGCCGAATGTCTCGCGGGCCTTCGTCGAATCTCCGAGCAGCAAGTCGACTTCGGCCGGTCGGAAATACCGCGGGTCGATCTCCACGTGCTCGCGCCAGTCCATGTCGAGGCACACCGCGGCTTCGTTCAGGAAGTCCCCGACCGACCGCGTTTCGCCAGTCGCGATCACGTAGTCGTCCGCCGTATCCTGCTGGAGCATCATCCACATGGCGTCGACGTAATCGCCGGCAAATCCCCAGTCGCGCCGCGCGTCCAGGTTCCCCAGGTACAGCTTGTCCTGGAGCCCCAGCTTGATCCGCGTTAGGCCCCGGGTGATCTTGCGCGTCACGAACGTCTCGCCGCGCCGCGGGCTCTCGTGATTGAACAGGATGCCGCACGAGGCGTGCAGCCCGTAGCTCTCGCGGTAGTTCACCGTCGCATAGTGCGCGAACACCTTCGCGCAGGCATACGGCGAGCGCGGGTAGAACGGGGTACGCTCCGTCTGCGGCGTTTCGACCACCTTGCCGTACATCTCGCTCGACGACGCCTGGTAGAATCGAGGTGAGATTCCGAGATTGCGCATGGCCTCGAGGAGTCGAAGCGTCCCGACGGCCGTGACTTCCACGGTATACTCGGGGATGTCGAAGCTCACGCGAACGTGGCTCTGAGCGCCGAGGTTGTAGACCTCGTCGGGCTCCACGGTGGCGAGAACGCGCTGGAGCGACGACGCGTCGTTCAGATCACCATAGTGAAGCCGGAGGCGCTCATCGGGCTCGTGCGGGTCCGCGTAGATGTGCTCGATGCGCGCGGTGCTGAAAGAGCTCGTTCGCCGGATGATGCCATGGACTTCGTACCCCTTCGCGAGCAGGAATTCGGCGAGGTACGAGCCGTCCTGCCCGGTGACCCCGGTGATCAGCGCTTTCGGCATGAAGTGGAAGCGGAGGATTAAGAACGCGTCGAGCCACGAGGCGCTAAAAGTGAGTTGGCCCCCACCTCGATACAAGCCGCGTCCTGTTCCCTACGGGGCGGAGCCGCCCACGCCGAGCGCACGATGTTCTCGAAGGCCGAGCAGCTCAATCGGTGATCGTAGCGCTCGACGTAGGCGCATCGCGCACGAGCGCCGAGCTCCTCGCGCGCTGATCGCACGTCGGCCCACCCCCGTAATACGTCCGCGATCTTTCTGCCGGCAACCGCGTCCCCCGTCTCCGCCGGATCGATGATCACGCCGCAGCGGACTTCACGGACGGCATCGGCCGTCTCGCACCGATCGGGTCCGACGAACAGAATGGGTCGCGCCGACGCCATGGCCCCGTACAATTTGCTCGGCACCGAGATGCCGACGAACTGCGCGCGAAGCGAGATGAGATGGACGTCCGCGATCGACAGCGAGTAGCGGAGGAAATCTCGCGGGAAATAATCGCGGTACGCAAAGTTGCGGATGCCTTCCCGACGTGCGAACGCCTCGACCTCGCGACGCCGCGGGCCATCGCCCACGAACAGGAAGAAGATCCTGGGGTCGTCCCGCAGCTCTCGCATCGCCTCGAAGATCGCGCCGAAATCGTGGACGATCCCGGCATTGCCCGAGTACATCACGACGAATCGGTTCTCGAGCTCGAGCCGTCTCGTTAGGGGGTTCGCGCCGTTCGTCACTGGCAGCTCCAGGCGGCCACCCCAGATGTTCACCGTGTGCGACCTGGCGGCGCTGACTCCTTTGCGCAGCACGCGGTCTCGCATGTACGCGCCGAGATCCACGACGAAATCCGCACCGCGGTACGCGCGCGCATCGAGCCACGCAAGCAAGCGTCCGGCGACGGAACGTTCCGCCACCATGCCCGCGGCGATCTCGGCCTCCGGATGAAGGTCCATCGACCAGATCCCGTAGCGCTGGCCGCGAAACGCGCGCGCAATGCGCCCGGCGAGGGCAATGAGCGGCGGCGTTGTCAGGAAGACGACGCCATCGTAGCGACGCCCGAACAGGAGGCGGGCCAGGACCGCCAGATAGAACGATGCATAGTCGACCACACGACCCAGGTGCGTGCGTCGACCGAAATGCGTCGTAGCGACTCGCCGTACGCGAACGCCGTTTCTGATCTCGTGCGCGGGCGCCTCGACTTGCCCCGCGTCGTAACGCGTGTGGCCGGCGAGGACATCCACCTGGTATCCGACGTCCACCAGGTATTCGGCCAGGTCGGCAAGACACTGTCCCGTCGCGGCGACGTCAGGAGCGTAGTGCTGATTTACGAAGAGGAGCGACGCTCCATCGGGGCGATCCATCGTCGCATCATCGGACGGGTGGTCGCGATGGAGGTGCAGGTCCTGCGCCACCTTCGGCACGCTCACCGCGTGGCTCCGAGCGCGGCCGTTCGCTCGGCCGGTTGACGGCGGACGACCGCGTTGTGCAGGACGATCGCATCCATGCGGGTCCGCATGAAGCAGTCGAGTGCCTGCTCCGGTGTGTCCACGATCGGCTCGTTTTCGTTGAAGCTGGTGTTGAGCACGACCGGCACGCCGGTGATTCTCTCGAATTCCTTGATCAGCGTGTAGTACGTCGGGTTCGTCCGGGCGCTCACGGTCTGGAGCCGGCCGCTTCCATCGACGTGGGTCACGGCCGGAATCACGCTCCGCTTGTCGGCGCGAACAGGATACACCTGCTGCATGAATGGATCCGGTGCACCATCCTCGAAGTAGTCGTGCAGCGCCTCTTCGGCAATCGACGGCGCAAACGGACGGAAGCGCTCACGGAACTTGATCTTCGTGTTGATCAGCTCGCGGACATCGCTGCGACGCGGATCGGCGAGGATGCTGCGGTTCCCGAGCGCACGCGCACCCCACTCCATGCGGCCTTGATACCAGCCGACGACGTGACCGCTGGCTACGAGTGCCGCGGCAACGCGCGCCGCCTCCACGCTCGTCGGACACATTTCGATGTCGTACTCCCACGCATCATCCCGATCGGGAATGGACGCCAGCACACGTTCCGCGTTGTGCGACGTGCCCCAGTACGCGTGTTCCATGACGAAAGCGCGCTCGTGTCGGAGCGTCTCGTGCCACACCCAATACGCAGCGCCGAGCGCGGTCCCGTTGTCGCCGGCGGCCGGCTGGATGTAAACCGACGTGAACGGCGTACGCTGTCGCACCTTGCCGTTGGCGACGCTGTTCATCGCGCAGCCTCCGGCGAGGCACACCGCCTCCTGGCGCGTCTGCTCCCAGAGGCCGTTGAGCACGTGCATCGTGCAGTCTTCGTAAACGACCTGGAGCGAGTGCGCGATGTCCTCCTCCCGCGCGGTCAGCGGCGCCGATGGCTCGCGAGCCGGCCCGAGCAGATGCGTTAGGCGGTCGCTGTAGACGCGGCCGAGCGTCGGGTAGCCGTCGTCCCACTCCATCTCGACGCCGTCGGACCAGTGACGGAAATAGTCGAGCGACAACTCGAACTTTCCGGCGTCGGTGAGCGTGACGAGCTGGCGCACGGCGTCCACGTGACGGGGTCGCCCATACGGAGCGAGGCCCATGACCTTGAACTCGTCGCCGTATCCGTGAAAGCCCAGGAACTGGGTGACGGCGGTGTACATCATCCCGAGCGAGTGCGGGAAGTACACCTTGTCCAGGACCTCCAGGTGGTTCCGCGAGCCGATCGCGAATGACGTGCTCACGAAATCGCCAAAGCCGTCGATCGCGCAGCACGCTGCGGACTCGAACGGGGAAACGAAAAACGCGCTCGCGAGGTGGGCCGGGTGGTGCTCGACGTAGTGGATCGCCGGGAGGTCATCGCGGGGAACGCCTAACGCGGCCGCGAGCGGGCCGTGGAGGTCCCTGACCTTCCCCGCGTTCCGCACGCGATCGAGCACGAGGCGCAGATCGGGGCGGTGCCTGATCGTGAACAGCCCCTTGCGCAGCAGGTTGGCCTTGGGGTCGCGGCTCACGGCCACGTGCCGAACATCCTGCCCACGGATGCCCGCCATCTCGAGCACACTCCGAATCGCGAGCGTCGGGAAGCCGGCCCAATGCTTGATGCGGCGGAACCGCTCCTCTTCCACCGCGGCGACGAGCTGTCCATCACGCAGGAGCGCCGCCGAGACGTCCCCGTGGTACGCGTTGATGCCCAGCACGTACGTCGCCATGCCTTCACTCCTTTGCCGCGGCTGCCCTCCCCTCCCTCCGGCGGACGCGGCGCTCGAGAATCAGCGCATCGACCAGGAACCGGAACCAGAAGCCCTGCAGCACGTGAAACACGAGCCCGGCGCGCCCATCCAGAAAGCCGAGCCTAACGACATACCGATACAGGAAGTACGCGGTCGGCCTGACGAACAAAGGCAGCCGCGCGTACCAGTCTCGCAGCCAGCGACGCCGTTCGATGGCGTTGTCGCTCGCGAGCCGTCCACGAATTCGCCCGACCGCATCCGGCGGCGCGTCATGCTCGGCCGCTTCGAGCGCCGCCCACCGCAGGTGTCGCGCGGTGAACGTTGCCAGGTCGGGCGTGAGTGTGTCGATGAGATCGCCTTGCAGCTTTTGGACCGCGCCGGACACGTAGAAATGCTGGTCGTAGAGACGATCTTCGCACCGACCGGCACCCGTGCGAATGAGACGAAGGTGCCACGCCGGGTAGTGGCCGCCGTGTCGGATCCAGCGCCCCATGAACATCGTGCGGCGCGAGACGAGGAAGCCGTCGGTCCGAACAAGGGATTGCTCATCACCGGCGAGCGCGGCCGTGATCGATTCGGACAGCTCGGGCGTAACACGCTCGTCCGCATCGATGTGCAGCGTCCACGGCGCGGTGGTCGGTATGTTGTCGATCGCCCAGTTGCGCTGCGCACCATAGTGCTCGAACGGATGCTGCAACACGGTCGCGCCCGCTTCTCGCGCGATTGCGAGCGTGCCGTCTGTGCTGCCCGAGTCCACGACGAAGATCTCACTGACCCAACCGGAAAGCGACGCCAGGCAGTCGGGAAGATTCCGCTCCTCGTTATACGTGAGGACCACGGCGGCAACTCGCGCCACACGAGCATCGACATTGCCCGACACGTCGGAAACGGTGGCCGGCACCGCATGCTCGGCGTCTCGCACGGTCGGTGCGCTCACGCCCAGCGACCCTCGCGTCGACGGTGGCCAGCCGCGAGCTCGTCGTATAGCGCCGCGAGTCGAACGCACGTCGTCTCCCACGACAACTCCCGATACGCGTGCTGCCACGCTCGGTCGCCCATCTCGAGCAACGCGGCGGGGTGCTCCGCCGCCCACCTGAGCGCGGATGCCAGCGCGGTCTCAGTTGGCTCGGTCACCAGCCCAGCGCCCACCGCATGGACGTCGCGTGCAAGCGCCACATTCGTCGTGACGATGGCCGGCAATCCGGCCGCGAGCGCCTCGGCGACCGCGAGACCGAAGTTCTCGTGTGCGGACGGCAGCACGAAGCAGTCGGCCTCGGCGAAGGCTCGCTCCTTCGCTACGCCATCGAGGTGGCCGGTGAACGAAACAACGTCGCGTAGCCCGAGCTCGTCGGAGAGCGCGGCGAGGCGGTCGCGATACCCGGGATCGCCGTCTCCGGCGACAGTCAGCTCGATCCGGCGAGAGGAGTTCGTGGCCGCGAGCGCGCGAAGCAGGAGCGGGACGTTCTTCTTCTCGTGCAACCGCGACAGGAACAGGAGCCGCAGCGGCTCGTTCCCGCTGTCCGCGTGCGCTCGTCGCGACGGCCGCTCGCCGACATCCACGCCGAGGGGGATGACCCGCGCGCGCTCGCCGTACCCGAGCCGCGCGACATCCTCGCCCTCCGCCTCGGAGGTCACGTGGATTGCTGAGGCACCCGCGAGGTGTGGACGCTCGAGCAGCGCGTAGTACGGCCGTTTCTTCCATCGTCGATGGCCGAGGCTCCAATTGCTGAGGGTGCCTAACGGTCGAAGGATATAGGGTACCGGCGCACGGGCTGCGGCTCGACACCCCGGGATCGTCGCGTACGAGAAAAGCGCATGCACGTGGACGACGTCGTAACTGCCGGCGTTCGCCCAGAGCCAGCGCGTCATCGGCCAGGAAAACTTCCACGATCCCGGGACGGAGCGCGCGAAGTAGCGAAACACGACGCCGTCGTCGATCACCGGCGTGTCGACCGGAACGTCGAGTGATCGCCGGCCCGACGCATTCGTGGTCGCGACCGTGACATCGATTCCGTGACGGACTAACCCACGGGCGATCGCGCGAACGGCGACGTTCGGGCCGCCGTCCACGGGCGCCGCCGATGGAATGATGTGCAGGACCCTCATTGTGCCGCGGCCTCGGCCACGTGCGGCTCGGTCTCATCAACGGCCCCGATGCCGTGCGCCGCCGCCCAGCGAAGCAGCGCGAACAGCGCCCACGGACGCGACCAGGTCATGCCCGCCTGTCCGCGAATGAATGCCGACCAAACCGCCCGGACCTCATCGGCGTTCAGGCCAAGCGATCGGACCTGGTCGACGTCGCCTAACGTCGCGGTGACCTCCGCGGCCAGCGCGCCGTGCATCCAGTTCGCGAACGGCAGCACGAATCCCTGCTTCGGCCGATCCCATACATCCAGCGGCAGCAGGTCCCGCGTCGCGTCGACCAGGAGCGGCTTCGTCACGCCGTGCGCCAGCTTGAGCGCGTCATCCGCCTCGAACGCCGCAGTAATCACTTCGCGGTCGAGAAACGGGACGCGCAGCTCCAGCGCGTGCGCCATGCTGAAGACGTCGGAGTCCCGGAGCAAAGTGTTGCGCATGTACCCGGTGAGCTCACGCCACGACACCTGGCGCAGCACGCTGAGCTCGCGGGGCGCCCCTTCGGTGGCCAGCGCCCTCGCGCCGCACAACGCGTTGACCTGTCGACCGCCGAACAACGTGCGCGATGCGAGGTAGGCCACATCGCCGGGGAGGCCGGTCCGCAGACCGAGGGCCATCTTCGCGCCGCGAACGCCGCCGATGCTCGCCACGATACGTGCCGCGACGCGACGGGCTGGCACCGGAATGCGTGCATAACGCGCCAGCGTCCGCGCGCGGCGGAAACTCGGATAGCCGGCGAAGAGCTCGTCGCCTCCCAACCCCGACAGGACCACCTTCGTGCCATGTGCGCGCACGGCTTCGCTGACCACGTAGGTATTGATTCCGTCTACCGTTGGCTGATCCATGGCGGCGAACGCGCGCGGCAGGGACCCGAGCAGATCGTCGTCGCCTAACGGGATGAGGTGATGGTGAATGCCGTGCCGTCGCGCGACCTTGCGTGCAATAGCGCTTTCATCGAACCGCGACTCCGAAAACGTGACGGTGAACCCGTCGAGCGTCCTCCCGGCCCGTCGCGCTGCGAGTGCGGCGATCACGGACGAGTCGATGCCACCCGAAAGAAAGAGTGCAACCGGCACGTCACTGACGAGGTGGCGGTCGATCGACCGCTCGAGGGATTCGCGGACGAGCTCCACCGCGGTCGCGCGGTCCGGAACGAGATCCTGCTCCGGGTCAGGCTGCACGAGCGGTACGGATGCGACCTCCTTGAACGTCGAGCTGGCGGCGTCGAAGCACCTGACCGAGCCAGCCGGCAAGGCGCGAACGCCGGCGATGATCGTCTCCGGCTCGGGCACAGACCCGAACGTTAGGTAGCCAGCCAGCGCGCGCGAATCGATGTGCGCGGGAACGAGCTGCGATGCCAGGAGCCCGCGGAGCTCACTCGCAATCAGAATCCCGCGACCGACGAGCGCGTAATAGAGTGGTTTGATGCCGACGGCGTCGCGGGCCAGGTACAGCGAACGATTCCACTCATCCCACAACGCGAAGGCGAACATCCCGTCCAACCGATGGACGAACGCTGGTCCGAACCGCACCCAACCCTCGAGCAGCACGGCGGTGTCACCGTCGCTCGTGAACCGCGCCCCGGCGCGCTCGAGCTCGGCCCGTAACGCGCGAAAGTTGTAGATCTCGCCGTTGAACGCCACCATGTAGCGGCCGTTGGACGACACCATTGGCTGGTGGCCAGCGGGCGTCAGATCCAGAATCGACAGACGCCGGTGTGCCATCGCGCCTAACGGGACGCCATCGCGGCCCGAAAGGTTGCGCATCCCGTCATCATCGGGGCCTCGATGCGCGAGCGCCCGCGACATGCTCGCGACTACGCGATCCGCATCACGAACGCCGATGGCCGACGCGATGCCGCACACGACTAAGGCTCCCGCGTCGGCGCCGGGAACGCTCGCGCCAGGATGCCGGCAAGGCGTGCGCGAAACCGGGGGTAGCTGAAGGTGCTCTCGAACCGGCGGCGCCCCGCCTCGCCCATTCGCCGCCGCATCGGTTCGTCGGTGAGCAGACGCGCCACGGCACCGGCGATGGCTTCCGGATCCTGTCGGGGCACGAGGAGGCCCGTCTCCCCGTCTACAATGACGTCCGCGGCCGCGTCGTCTCGCGAGCCAAGACACGGGACACCCAAGTGCATGGCCTGCAGGTACACGAGACCGAAGCCTTCGCCGCGACTCGGCATCGCGAAGACCGCCGCGTGGCGCATGACGCCACGCAGCGCCGCGTCGGAGAGAAACCCGGCAAACTGCACGCTCCGGCTGATGCCCAGCGCGGCTGCCTTCGTGCGCAAACGCTCGACGTCATCCCCGCGGCCAACCATGACGAGCGTTGCATCGGGGACTTCGGCGACCACACGCGGCCATGCGAGCAGGAGCTGATCGTGGCCCTTGTACCGTTCGGTGGTGGCCATGCGACCGACGATCACGACCGCGTGCGGCCCATAATCGACGCGCACGTCGGCAGGCACGCGGTCGGGTGTTTCTTCGTCTGGCAACAGCCCCAGCAGACACGTATCGATCGGGGGCAGGTCCGGATGCGCCGCGGCAACGCGCCGCGCCGTGTGAGGCGAGATGGCGATCCGCACCCGCGCGTGTTGCAGCGCTGCGCGCCGCGCTGAATCCAGCGTCGCGCTCCAGGCCTCGATGCCGTTGACGAATACGGCATACGGGCGGCGGAATTGACGGGGTACCCTGAGCTGCGCCCTGGCGATTCCGACGTGTGTGAAAACGACCCAGTTCGCGCGGTGGAGGCTCTGCAGCCGCAGAAGGGTCGTGAAGAACCGCACGCGCGCGCGAAGCGCCACCGGTTCTGCGCCGCTGACGCCGAGCTCGATGACCCGCGACTCGCTGCCGGCGAGGTCGGACATGGCCCGATGTACGAGCCGCGCCTCGTACGCGATGCCGTCACCGGACCGCGATAGCGTAGCGGTCGCGAGGACGCCGCGTGGTGCGATACGCGCTTCCCCGACGTCCGTCGCGGCGCCGAGTGGCGTGGGCAGGCTGGTCTTCATCACGGCGCCGTGATGCCTAACGTGCTTGGATCGGCCGCCAGCCACGAGCGACGCTGCCGCCGTCTGGGCAGCTGCGACAAGGCGACGAGCAGGCACCAGAGCGCCACGCCGTTCATGAACAGTCCACCGAAGACGAGCGAGAAGTCCGACTCGATATTCAACAGCGGGACAAGCAGCACGAGATTGCAGATCGTGACTTGAAGTGGCTGGCCCGCACGATTGAGATCGTTGTCCAGCAGCCGGTACGCCAACCCAACGATCGTCATTCCGATCAACACGCCGATCTCACCGAAGTTCGCGTAGAACTCCACGAGGAACGGAAGATTGATGGAGGTCCACGAGTCCCACGAGTCGAGATAGCCGTACCGGTGCCCGAAGTCCTGGCCCAGCGTCTTCGTTGGCTTGCTCGGCCAGATGAACCGCGGTACGGCGAAGCCCACGAGTGAGAGATACGTCTCACCACCCCAGAACGGAACGGTCGTTCCCGTCTGGCGCACCACGTCGGCCAACAGATCGAGGTTGGCGGACCGACCCGCAATGATGGTCCAGCCATCCGCTACCGTCGCGGACGCGCCCTGTGCCTCGACCTTCGAGACGAGCAGCTGACCCATCAGCATCGCACGCTCCACCAGCGAGAGCTGCGTCTCGGCAAACCACGAGCGAGCCCGATACTCCATCGCGACGCTGCGCATACCGATCATCGCGGCGACACTGAGCGCCGCGATCGCGAGCCAGCGGAAACCGATCCGTCCCCCTCCCGCCCAGACGGCAAGGAACACACTGATCGCCAGAATGACGACGTTCGAGACGAGCCCCGCCCCCGCCCTGAGCAGTGCCGTCAGCACGATGCCCGCGTAGAGCGCCCACCGCTCCCGAGGGCTGAGCCGTTTCTGGACCGCCAGAATCGTTAGGAGCGAAATCCCCAGCAACGAGAACATCGAGGTGAAGTACAAGAGCCCGCGCAGAACCATCGGGATTGGCATCACCTGACGCGCCGCGTCGAACAGCAGGCCGCCCCAGAGCAGCAGCTTGCCCCACCTCCGTAGCGTGCCGAGATCGGTCGGGCGCACGTGTCGAAAGGGACTGCTCAGTCGCAAGCCGGCTCCGCCGTAGTAGCCAATGAGCAGCGCAACCCAACCGACGAGCGCGTATTGAACGGGCCGGCCGTAGTCGAACGCCGGATCGAGATGAAACAGGTAATTGACGCTGCTCTGTCCCAGCACCACGTGCAGCGGATAGTAGAACAGGTACACGGCGCCGACGAGCGGGAGGAACGGCACAGGCGGCCGGCGTCGCTCGGGAAGTTGCAGGTAATGCCAAGCCGGTGCGAGACACAACACCCACAGTATCGACGCGAGGACTCGCGACTCCATGGGGATGTCGGATGGCACGCCGAGCGCGGCAACGGGAACCAACGCCGTCGCGACCAGGATGAGACGAAGCCCTGTCAGCGACGCCGCTCGAGGCCGCGCGGACGGAGTTGCAGTCGCCGCACTCATGTAGCGACTCCTCGAGCACAGACCGCTCGCACCGCATTCTCCGTCGCTCGAGTCGCAACGTCGAGTCCGAATCCAGCGACGATCTCCTGCGATCGATCGCCAAATCGCCGACGACCGTCCTCTCCGAGGGCTGCGATCGACGCCAACCGGTCGGCCAAGACATCCACGTCGCCGCACGGGTAGCTGAATCCGTTCTCGCCGTTGCGAACGACGTCGACGGAGCAACCCGCTGCATCGCTAACGACCACTGGCAGCCCGGCGGCCATCGCTTCGTTGACGACGAGTCCCCATGTCTCACGAGAATCGGACGGCAACACGAGAGCGTCGGCCGCTGCGTACCAGCTTGGCAACTCTCGTTGGTTCACGAAGCCGGCGATCGACAGCGCATCGGCCACGCCGAATTCTGCGGCGCGCTGCTCGATTGGCACTCGCGCTTCGCCGTCCCCGACGAAGAGCGCGTGCGCGTTGATTCCACGGCGGCGCAGCACCGCGACGGCATCGACGAGGTCGAACGGGCGCTTCCGCGCGATGAGCTTCGCGGAGCTCGCGAACACAATCGTGTCGGGGCTCACCCCGAGCGTCGAGCGAACGCGCGCTCGAGCCGCGGCACGCTCATCAGGCGCGAGAGAGAACCAGTCGTTGTCCACGCCGTACGGCGCCCAGAACAACTTCTCCTCGGGCACCCCGAACGACCGGTAGTAATCGCGATTGCGCGAGCCGATTACGAGAAATGCCTGAACGCGATCGAACGCCGCGTCATATAGACGTCGGCGAACCGGCAGCCACACGAGGCGCCGAGCGGACGCGCGAGCCCCGGGAGGGGGCTGGCGCTCCAGCGTGGACTCACCACGCAGGATCACCGGGATGCCGACGCGCCATGCCCCACGCAGCATCTGAACGTGCGCGAACGTCTGCCACCCGAGCAGCAACAGGGCATCGTGCCTGCCACCGCGGAGAACGGACTCGATACCCGTTAGGCGAATGCCGCTGAAACGCGACACGTTCGGCCTGCTCGCCCTGTTGGAGAGAAACTTGTGGTCGTAACCGTCGAGCAGCGGGACGTCCCAACGAAACGCCTTCCCGAATCCCGTGTCCATGGCGACGTCGACGCCGTGGCGCGAGCCGAAGTAGACGGTGGGCTCGACCACGTCGGAGTTGGCGAGCGCGCGAAACAACGGGGCCTGATACTGAATGGGATGCGAAGTGAAGATCGCGAGGCGCTTCACGTCGCGGGACCGCCGGCTTGTTGCGGCGGGGTCATGAGCCACGACGCCAGTCACGGCACCGCACCCATCGCCAACCCGATGGCCTCGAGCATGGTGCAGGCTCGGCGTGCGTACGTGTCGTCGCGCACGCGAGCAAACCCCGCCGCTGCGATCGCCGCGCGACCGCGCGCGTCCGGGAGCCAGCGAGCCACGGCCTCGCGTAGCTCGTCGACGTCTCCGAAGCACACCATCTGCTCGCCTTCGACGAACAGCTCACACAGCTCAGGTGTGCGCTGGCTCAGCGTGAACGCCCCGCACGCCAGCGACTCGTAGGAGCGCATGTTATGGCTCCGCGAGTTCTGCGGTCGCATCGCATTCAGGGAGATCGCACCACACGCCAGCGCCCGAGACAGATCCTGCTCGTACGCGGCCGGCGCAAAGGTGGCTCGGGCGAGCGCGCTGTCGCGCGGCACCGAGACGGTGGCTCGCTCACCGAACACCGCGACGCGATAATCACGCGCAACCGCATCAAGGAACCGAACGCGATCCGTGTCGAGGTTGCCGACAAAAACGACGTCGAACGCAGGCGTGTTCGGCGAGATTGGAGCGTGAAGCGCCGGGTCTCGAGCGAATGGCAGGTAGTACACGGTCTGCGCTCCCGCGTGCTCGTAATCGGCGAGCAAGTGGCGCGCGAACGTGAAGCAGGCGTCGTACGCCGCGAGCACGTTAGGTCCGTACGCGAGACGGTTCGACCGAGCATCGGAGAATGGGTCGTCAGGGTAGAAATTGACGACCGGCGCACCCGTGGATTCCCTGACCCGGTTGATCGTGGCGGCACTGAGTCGGTGACCTTTGACAACGAGAACCAGGTCCGCCGTGAGCCCCGCCACCTCGCGAGCGACGTGTTCGTTGAACGTAGTGAGCAACACCGGCTCGGCAACTCTGCGGAGCGCGCGCGAGCGTATCGCCGGGTGCGTCGCGGCGTACGCGCGCGCGAGACAGAAGGTCCGCGTCTCGATCCCGAGGTCCGCGAACCCGCGTGCGTACGACGCCATCAGACCGCCGGGCGCGTCCTCGCCAAGAATCAGGACGCGCATCCCGCCTCCACGTCAGCGCCTGCCGAGTCCATCGCCGGCTCGAACGACCGCCCCCACATCGCGTTGAGCACGGGCGCGAACTGCGACTCGTAGTTCCAGTCCACACCCAGCCGCTCCCATCCACGCAGCGACATCTCGCGAACGGTGCTGCGATGTTGAGCCGCCCACGCCAGCACCTCGCAGATGGAGTCGACCCGTGAAGGATCGCACACGAGCGCATACCCAGGATCCGCAAAGGTGCGTCTCCAATCCGGCAGGTCGCTCACGAGCGGCGTTACACCAGACGACAGGTATTCGAACGCCTTGTTCGAGGCGCCTGCCATGTGCCGCATGTTCTCGTCAGGCGCCATCATGGGCATGAGCGCCAGCCCGACGTCACACTGCTCACAGATCGCGCCAAGCTCGTCATCGGGAATGGTCCCAAGCACACGGACACGGTCGCCGGCCCCAAGGCGTTCGGCGTGCCCAGCAAGGGCGGCCAGGTAACCACGCGACCCGACGGTCTCGTATCCCGCCACATCGAGCGTCATTGGCGTCCGCGCCTGCGCCACAGCCTCAATGGCAATAAGCGGAAGCCGTTCGGGGTTCACTGACCCACGGTAGACCACCCGCAACCCGTCGGGCGACTGCCGCATGGGTGGCCTTCGCAGCGGCCGGCGCGGACAGTTCCAAACCGTGAAGACCGGGCGCCCGCCGGCCATTGCTGCCAGGCGCGCCGATCGTTCGGCGTTAGGCGTCACGACCAGATCGGCGCCTCGGAGCAGACGGCGCCGGGCTGCGAGATAGCGCTTGATGATCCAGCTCGGATGCGCCTCCGCGGGTGCGTCGTGCTCGTGGTAGACGACCCTCGCACGCGTGAGCGCCGCGAGCGCGAGCGCAATCGGTGCGGAGAGCAGATCGGATGCGTAGATCCAATCGGGCTTCCAGACGCTGGCTTCCCGCGCGGCCCAGGCGGCGTAGCGTCCGTAGTGGGCCTTGAGTCGCCAGCCCTCAGGCGGCAGGTCGGTCAGCCGAACGGTCATGCGGTTGCCCGACTGGATGTTGAGCGCGTCGGTGTCGCGGACTCGTGTACCGAGCATCAACACTTCGGCGCCCGATTCGACGAGCATGCGCGCCCCGCGCACGAGCGGCGGGTAGGCGCCGGGGTTCGTATACTGCACGTAGAGCACTCGCATCATGCGACTCCGGCGGTGGCTGCGGATCCGCTGGAACGGCGCGAGGAGATGCGTTCGTATACCGCCGCCATGTCGCGCGCGACGTCGTCCGTCGACCGCGGGGGTTGAATTCCAGCGCGAAGCCGATCGAGCAGTGCGCGGTCATCAGCCACGCGACGCAGCGCCAGCCCCCACTGGTTGGTGTCGGCGTGCGGAACCAGCAGGCCGTCACGCTCGTGCGCTACGAGCTCGCAGATCCCGCCGAGGTTTGATCCGATCACCGGTGTGCCAGCCGCGAATGATTCGAGAACAGTGAGCGGCCCGGTTTCGAGCCATTGCGACGGGACGACGGTCGCGTCGTACGCCGCGAGGGTGTCGACCACCCGATCCGCGGGGAGCGGGCCACGAAATAGTACGCGGGAATCGCCGGCGCTCAGCGATAGCAGCTCCGCACGATACGCGGCCCCGTCGGCATCCTGCGTGGCGCCGAACACGTCGAGCATTACTGGCAGATCGCGGTTTGCCGCCAGTGCGCGCAGCACCACCTGCACACCCTTCGTCGGATGCAGCCGTCCGACGTAGACCAGGCGAAGCGGTCCGTCGGCTGATCGCATCCGAGGCGGGGTGTACGCACGCGCGGACGTTCCCTGTCTCGAGAGCACCAGCCGGTTGGGAGGCGCCCCGGCGCGCAGGAGCAGCGACCGAACCCATTCGCATACGGCGACGATGGCGTCGGATTCGGTGACCAGCTGTCGGAAGGCGGCGTGTCGTGTGGACGTCAGCTCGCGCGCGCGAAGGGCCGTCACGACACCGCCCGACAGTCCCATCGACCCTAACGCCGAGCCTAACGATATGGGCACGCGGGCGAGCGCCTCGCCAATCGCCGGCGGAATGCCGCGACTTTCGAGCAGACACGCCGCGCAGCGCTCCGTGATCAGGGCGCCGTCGCACGGCTCATGGCCATGGCGAAGGAGCGTGCCGCGCACGCAGCTGGCCGTGGGCGTGTGGTATGTGAATACGACTCGCACGCCGACTCGCCGAGCCGCCTGCACGGCGCGTACGGACGCCGCCCGAGTGAAGGCGTGCAGGTGCAGCACGTCCGCGCGCACGTCCTCGAGAATGTCGGCGATCGCCCGGGCACCAACCTCGTCGCCTGCCCCGTACAGATCCTCCAGGCGGGCACGACCGGATAGCGGAAACCGATACACCGGCCGCCCCTCGTGTTCATACCGAGTGCCCAGCGCTCCCGCCGAGGGCGCAGCGATAACGCTGTCCACGCCATGAGCCCCGAGGTCGCGAGCCAACTGCGCCACGTACACCTCGGTGCCCCCGACGACGTCGGGGAAATAGCCGAACGGGACGTGAACAACTCTCACGGACGCTCCGGTGAGGTCTGCTGTCGTCGCTTTCGTCCACGACGCACCCGGCGCCATCCGGACGCAATCGACTCTGCTCTGGTGTAGCCCACGATCCGAGAGAGCCACCGCAGCTTGGCCGGGAGATGCCGTGCGAACTCCGCCCCAAATGCCTGGCCGCGCGAAGCGGCTCGCTCGAACGATTCGCGATCGATCGATGCGAGCTGTCGGGCCGCGAACGCGTAGGCTTCGCTCAGCGCGGCGCGCCGTGGCGGTGTGAGACCACCGTGCCGTTCCCAATACTCCTGCGCCCAGATCGCGTTCTCGGCGCAACCACGCGCGAACGACGCGATTGGACGTGCGGAGTAGCGCACCCCCGCATGCTGGCGGTACAGCAGCCCCAGCTCGTCGGACTCGCTCGACACGAATCGAGCACCGGCCATCGCGAGCGCCACCGTGTACCGGATATCCTCCACCACCTCACGCCCCACCGCGAACCAGATCGCGTCGGTCCGCGGTGACCGACGCACGAGCATCGCGCCAAGCTGCACGAACCCGCGGGCCGAGAGCAGCGACGCCGCGAGATCGGCTCCCAGCTCGGGCGTGAGCTTGCGGCCGACGGTGAAGACCGCGTTAGGCGGCGACGCAACGGGGACGAGGTCGTGAAACGGCTCCCATGCGACGTCGGCGCCGGACGCCCGAAGGACCGCGACCTGACGCGCGATCTTGCCGGTCGCGAGAAGATCATCCGCATCCAGGAACTGCACGAATTCGCCTCTGGCGCGCGCCAGTCCGGCATTCCGAGCCCCGCCCGGTCCGCCGCCACGCGTCCGCAGGACCGTGGCACCGGACGCAGTCGCGATCGATGCCGTCGCGTCGTCGGAGCCGTCATCGACGACGATCGTCTCGATCGGCTCGTAGGTCTGCGCGCGGATGCTCGTCAGCGTCTCCGCGATCCACCGCTCGGCGTTGAACGCCGGCACGATCACGGACACCAGGCCGCGGACGACGTCTTCGCGACGCAGTCCCGCGTGGTCGGGGTCATGCGTCCCGCGCCGCACGAGTCGGTCTCAGGACAGTGGTGTGGATCGCTGCCGGAAGGCGCCGGACGATGAGCGGGGCGATCGATTCGCGCCAGCGTCACCCTTCCCTGCGGCGCCCACATCCTTCTCGATCGCCAACGTGCCGCGCTCGGACATCCGCGGGAGTGGTACGGCGCGTTCGCCGGCACCTCGGCTATCCCCTGCCGCCGCCATCGCGACCACCGCGTCAGGATCGTCGTGCCACGGTTCCCACAGCGCCAACAACTTCTGCTCGACGACGCCGCGAAGATCATGAGCGATCGCATGCACGTCGGCGAGGCACACATCATACGCACGGCCATCCTGCCACAACACGAGCGACCCGATGCGCTCGCCTGACGGCGCAAGGAACGGAAGACGAATCTCCCAGCACGCGGCGAGCGTGACATTCGATCGATGCCATGCCCAGACCGGCACGTCGTCGTCGAGCCGTCGGTAGCCATCCGCGCCAGTGCTCGCCCCTGCCTCCGAGCCGACGAACGACCGCCGCAGCCGTACTTCCGCGCACTCGAACTCATCCTGCGCGAACATCGCCTCGAGCGCGTCGAACACGTGGTCGAGATCCGTGAGATCCGATACGCGCATGCTCGCCTCGCGGATCCGCACGTTACGTCCAATCACCTTGCGTTGTCGGACGCCACGCTTGACGAGCCGCGCCAGCTCTTCGAACTCGTAGTACCGAAGCCGCTGAATCGCGAGCCCTACGCCGAGCCCGATGACCAACAGCACGACCGCGACGTACGCGGAGTCGTTCACCAGCAACATGCCACTCAGCCCGAGGAGCGCACAGGCTGAGTACAGCAGGAGCGCAACGCGGCGGGGGGAATGCCCGAGGGACAGCAGGCGGTGGTGGATGTGCGCGCGGTCGGCGGTGAAGATCGGTTGTCCGCGCAGGAATCGCCGGGCCACCGCGAGCGCCGTGTCCAGCACGGGCAGGCCTAACGAGACGATCGGAATCGCCACCGCGATCACCGTCGGCGACTTCTGTGAGCCCAGTAGCCCGATCCCCGCGAGCATGAAACCGAGGAACAGGCTGCCCGAGTCGCCGAGGAAGATGGACGCGGGGTGGAAGTTGAAGCAGAGGAAGCCGACCGTTGCGCCCGCGAGGATGATGGTGACGGTCGCCGCGCCGACGAGCCCATTGAAGCTCGCCACGACGAACATCGTGGTCAGGGCAAAGAGCGCAGCGCCGGCGGCCAGGCCATCGAGGCCATCAATGAGGTTGAAGGCGTTCGTTATCCCGACGAACCATGCGATGGTGAAGACCATCCCGATGGCGCTCCCGAGGTTCACGATGCCAGCGAACGGCAGCGAGAGCGTCGTGACGCGCAGGCCGGCGACGTATACCCCGAGCGCGATCACGACCTGGGCGAGGAATTTCCACCGCGCGTGCATGGGCCGGACGTCGTCCACGAGACCGACGAGATGCACCGCCAGCGCACCGCCCATGACCGTGGCCAGCCCGCGCGCGTTCGCCGCGAGCACGTGTTGCCCGAACAGGCCGATGATAGCGGTCATCGAGACGGCGACCGAGAGGACGATCGCGACGCCGCCTATTCGCGGGACCGGATTGACGTGGACCTTTCGCTCGCCACACGGGTCGACGAGACCGGCGCGGCGCGCGAATTCGCGCACCACGAACGTCAATGCCGACGAGGAGCAAACGGCGATGACGAGTCCGATGAGGTACAGCGGAATCTCAGGCTTCTGCGACAACAAGAGTCCCGGTGCTCCTGACGCGCCCGAAGACACGCGCCCCCACAGAGTGCGCAGCACGGTGCCTGAGTCATGACGTGACCGACCCAGAGCCCGGCACCAACCTCAGCCGCTTGCTTCGGTACTAAAAGCGCAAGACTGGTGCCGAGCACGCTGAAATCCACTCCACGTTTCCATTCGCGCGACGAGCGGGCTGTTGGTCCTTGGTCTTACGAAATGTCGACCGCGTGATCCGCGTTGGCCGCACCGTCGCCGTCGCTGTGCACCGGCGAGCTTCCCTTCTTCCCATCGTCGACGTGCGCGCCAGCGCGCCGCAGTCGTCCCACGAGCGCCTCGTCGATTCGCGCGCGCAAAACGAGCTCCGCGCCGTCGGTTCGCTGCTCCATCACCTCACCCAACCGGTGAATCTCGGCGAGCAGTCGCCCTTCGCTCGCTCCGAGTCGAATCTCCGAGACCGGCTTGAGCGCGCGGGTCTTCGCGAGCAGCGCTCGACGCAGCGGCTCGAGTCCGCTCTCGGTCTCCGCCGATACGAACACCGAGTTCGGCAGCAGATTCGTTATGCGCTCCTGCAGCGGAATAAGCGTCTCCGAGGGGATGCGGTCGATCTTGTTGAACGCGTGAAGCACTGGCTTGTCGTGGACCCCGAGCTCGTCGAGCACGGTGTTCACGACGCGTCGCTGTTCCTCCCAACCCACGTGGCTCGCGTCGATCACGTGCAGCAGGAGGTCGGCGTCGATGACCTCCTCGAGCGTCGCGCGGAACGACGCCACGAGATGGTGCGGCAGCTTGCGGATGAAGCCAACCGTGTCGGTGAGCAGTACGCGATTGTTCTCGCCGAGATCGACCTCACGCGTGAGCGGGTCGAGCGTGGCGAACAGACGGTCTTCAACGAAAACATCACGCGCGCCTGACAAACCGCGAAGAATCGAGGACTTGCCGGCGTTCGTGTAACCAACGAGTGAAGCCCGAAACACGCCGCGCCGGCCCTGCCGCTGGATCTCTCGCGCGCGTGTCACGTCGGCGAGCTTTTCCTTGAGCTGTCGGATGCGATGGCTGACAAGGCGTCGGTCAGTCTCCAGCTGCGTTTCGCCAGGGCCTCGCATCCCGATACCGCCGCGCGTC
>DATCGG010000137.1:0-6932 GCA_036509075.1 Gemmatimonadaceae bacterium | reverse complement strand
GTCGGAAGGCCGCAAAATGAGCCTCGTACTGCCAAGGTGCTTTCCACTGCACGAAGCCTCGCACGCGCTCTCGCACACATCGCGCGAAAACCAGAAGGCGCGTCGGATGCGTAACCCGTTAGGCAACCGCATCCTACGCGCCTTCTTGTGGACTAGCGTGAACAATAGCAGGGGAGGGACTCGAACCCTCGACCCCGGCATTATGAGTGCCGTGCTCTAACCACCTGAGCTACCCTGCCCTGTGGGCCATGGATTATAACGCCTTGCCCACCTTGATCATAGTCGCCGGTAGGTCAGTCTGACCGCCCCGCCCGCGGCCGCTGATTGGAGTTCATTGACGTAACGTCGGCCCCGCTCGTCATCACCCCGTATCCCCGTTTGGAGCCCGTTCATGACGACGCCCGCCCGGCCGACGCCCAAGGTCAACGTCGCCGCGCTCGTCACCGAAATCGTCGAAGAGGCTCGGAGGAACGCCGAAGAACCGGCGCCTTCCAAATCTCGCATCATCCCCAGCTACGTCGCCGCAGGCCTCGTGTTCGCGCTCTGCGCGTGGGCCTGGGTCGCGCCGCCGGCGTGGCTCGTGCCGCAGCCGGTCGCCGCCCCCTCGCGCGACTACCGCGAGGCCAGCACACGCGTCGCGCTCGCCCTCCACGCCCAACGCGTCGAGGCCTTCCGCGCATCGCACGGCTACCTCCCGCGCTCCAAACAGGAAGTCGGAATCGCCAGCGACCAGATCGTGTACCAGGCCAACGACAGTCTCACCTTCCAGCTCAGCGCGATCGTCGACGGCGAGACCGTCACCTACAAGTCGACACAGCAACGCGATCGGTACCTCGCCGAGGCGATGACCGCCCTGACGAGGGCCCGCCGATGATGCCGCGCCTAACGAACCCGTCGCGCCCCGTCCACGCGGCCCTCCGGTCGCGCCACGGCTTCTCGCTCATCGAGCTCATGACGGTCGTCTCCGTCCTTGGCCTGCTCGTCGCGATCGCCGTACCGCGCTACCGCGACACGAAGCGTCGCGCGTTCGCCGCAAAGATCGCGGCCGACTTCAGCACGGTGCGCGTGGCCGCCTACAACTACTACGCGGACAACAACACCTACCCGCCCGATGGGAGCCCCGGCGTCACGCCCGCAGCGCTGGTGCCCTACCTGCCGCAGAATTTCAGGTTCACCAACGGCAACTATACGCTCGACTACGACGTGTGGCCGTCGCCGTCCAATCCCAAGCAGCTCGTGGTCGCCGTCACAGTCACGTCGAGCGACCAGCAGCTCGTGAATATGATCGCGCGGAACAGTCCGTCCGGCGGCACGGGCATCAACGTCGGCAATGGGTACACCTACATTTTCGCCGGCCTGTAGCGCGACGTTCGAACATTGCACGAAACGACAGAGGCCGCCCATTTCGGCGGCCTCTGTCGTTTGCGATAGCGGGGGCGGGATTTGAACCCGCGACCTTCGGGTTATGAGCCCGACGAGCTACCAGGCTGCTCCACCCCGCGTCAGTGAGGCGAAATGTAGGCCTGACCACCGCTAAGTCAAGCCGGGCAGTTCACCGCGCACGCGTCGTGTCTGGGCGCGTCGTGTCTGGCGGAGTCGCAAAGCGATACAGCAGTTCCTTGTCGCCGCGCACCATCCCGAACTCCTCGCGCGCGATGCGCTCCTGCACCACCGGATCCGTGAGAATCGCCTTCTTCACGCGAGCGAGCGAGTCCACGTCGCGCGTCAGCGTATCGATCTGCGCGCGCAGCCGGGTCGCCCTCGCGCGCTGCGACAGCAAGTCGCTGGTTCCCCACTCGCCGCCCTGCACCGCGAACACCAGGGCGGCGATCATGACCGCCCAGAACAGAATGCGGCGAAGCATGGCTCGTGAACTCGAGGCTCAGAGCCCGTAAATCGCGCCGCCCGGGAATTCGGCGGCATCCCCCAGCTGCTCCTCGATGCGAAGCAGCTGGTTGTACTTCGCGACTCGATCCGTGCGCGACGCGCTTCCCGTCTTGATCTGCCCCGCCCCGGTCGCGACGGCCAGATCGGCGATGAACGTGTCCTCGGTCTCGCCGCTGCGATGCGAGATCACCGACAGGTACCCCGCGCCGCGCGCCATGTCAATCGCCTCGAGCGTCTCCGTGAGCGTCCCGATCTGATTCACCTTGATGAGGATCGCGTTGGCCACCCCGTTCTCGATGCCACGCGCGAGGCGCTCGGTGTTCGTGACGAACAGGTCATCGCCGACGAGCTGGACGCGGTCGCCTAACGCCTTGGTGAGCTGCGCCCACCCCTCCCAGTCATCTTCCGCGAGCCCATCCTCGATCGAGACGATGGGATATTCCTCCAGCCACTTCGCGTACAGATCGATCATCCCGGCCGCGTCCCGTGTGCCCGCCCCGCTCTTCTTGAACGTGTAGGTACCACCCGAGTGGAGCTCCGACGCGGCTACATCGAGCGCGAGGGCCACTTCCTTGCCCGGTGCGAACTTCGCGGCCTCGATCGCCTCGATGATGACCTGGAGCGCCTGTTCGTCATCCTTGAGGTCCGGCGCGAAGCCACCTTCGTCGCCCACACCCGTCGCCAGCTTCCGTTTCACGAGCACTTTCTTGAGCGAATGGAACACTTCCGCGCCGACACGCAGCGCTTCGGCAAACGACTCCACACCGACCGGGACCACCATGAACTCCTGGAAGTCCACGGTGTTCGTGGCATGCGCGCCGCCGTTCAGGATGTTCATCATCGGCACCGGAAGCGTCCGCGACAGCGGCCCGCCGAGGTACCGATAGAGCGGGAGCCCTGTCTCCGCGGCGGCCGCCCGCGCGGTCGCCATCGACACCGCGAGGATCGCGTTCGCGCCAAGCTTCTCCTTGTTAGGCGTGCCGTCGAGCTCGATCAACGTGCGGTCGATCTCCACCTGGTCGGTGGCGATCATCCCGGTGATCGCTGGCGCGATCGTCTCTTCAATGTTCTGCACGGCCTTCCGGACGCCCTTGCCCAGGTACCGGCCGGAATCGCCGTCGCGCAGCTCACGCGCTTCGTGCTCGCCCGTGGACGCGCCGCTCGGCACGGCCGCGCGCCCCGTCTGCCCACTCGCGAGCGTGACGTCGGCTTCGACCGTCGGGTTGCCTCGGCTATCGAGAATTTCGCGCGCGGCGATATCAATGATCGTGGACATGCTGGTGCCTGATCGATGGTGAGTAGTTAGGCAGGGGCGAGCGGCAGCTGGAACCGCGATCGGTCACTCAATCGGCCGCCGCACTCTCGCGCTGCAGCGCAGCGCTCGGGTCACTGTCGATTCCATACAGTTCGTGCATCGCGTCGGCCATCGATTGCCAGGCCGCGTGCGACAGACGATTACGATCTTCGTACGTCAGGCCGTCGGTGTCGATCGGCTCGAGAAAGTGAATGTCCACCACGCCCGAACGTACGCGAAACGAATCGCGACGCATCACCTCGAGCGTGCCATGCACGATGGTCGGGACGATCGGGACGCCCGCCGCCACGGCGAGCACGAACGGCCCCTTCTTGAACTGGCGGAGCGTGTAGTCGCGCCCCCGCGTGCCCTCGGGAAATACCACCACGGACGCGCCGTTGCGGATCCGCTCGGCAGCAACGCGGTAGGACTCGAAGGCCGACTTTCGATTTTCACGCTCGATGGCGATCATCCCCGCCGCGTGCGCCGCGCGGCCAAAGAGCGGAATACGAAACAACTCGGCCTTTCCCACGAACTTGTAACGGGGCAGCACCGCCGCCAGCGTGAGCACGTCGAACCAGCTGATGTGGTTGCTCACGTAGATCCGCGGCGCACCGGTGCGCATGCGCTCCTCGTTATGCAGCCGCAGGCGAATGCCGGCAGCCGAAACGAGACACCGCGCCCACCACCGCGGTGCGTTGTCGTAGATGCTGCCCTCGGCATCCTTCACGCCGACAAGCGCGGCGATGATCACCATCAGCCCGAAGAACGGCGTCATGGTGATCAGTGTGAGAAAGACGAGGACCGTGCGCATCAACGTGAAAAGTGGTCGTGCCCCGCTGGCAGGTCAACGAACCGACCGTGCGCGCGCAGCCTCGCCTGCGGCGTGCTCTCGCGCGGTGCGGTCACCACACCGATCCGCGTGAGCGGCACGCTGAACTCGCGCGCGAACATGTGTTCGTCGACCGGCGCACGCGTCGTCACGACGAGCTCGTACTCCTCCCCGCTCGTCGCTGCGTCGAGTGGCGACGCGCCGCTCATGACGGGAATCGCGTCGAGCTCGATACACACATCCGCGGCGCTTGCCGCCGCGAGGTGGCCCGCGTCGGCGAGCAGTCCGTCGGAGACATCGATCGAGGCCGTCGCTCCGTGCGCCGCCAGCCAGAGCGCCTCCCTGATCCGCGGCGACGGACGTGCGAACCGCGCGCGGTGGTCTCGCTTTGGGAGGGTGCCGGAAACCCACGCGCTGAGCGCACAACCTGGACCGCCAAGCGCACCGGTCACATACACCGCGTCGCCAACGCGTGCGCCGTCGCGGCCAAGCGGACGCGCGGCGTATCCGAGAACGGTCACGGTGAGCGAGAGCTCCGACGCACGCGTGAGGTTGCCGCCGGTGATCGGCGCGTGAAACGACCGAGACGCCTCCCCGATGCCCTCGGCAATTCCGGCAAGCTGCTGACGCCATTGCTCGGGAACACACATGGCAACGAGCATCGCTATCGGCGTGGCAGCCATGGCCGCGAGGTCACTCAGCGCCGCTGCCGCGGCGCGATAGCCGATCTCGTCCGGTTGCAGCCATCCGTCACGAAAATGGACGTTCTCGACCGTCGCGTCGGTGCTCGCCAGCAAACGGGATCCGGCCGGCACATCGAGTATCGCCGCGTCATCGCCGATGCCTCGAGCACTGTCACCCCATCGACGGACCAGGTCGCGAATCACGTCGAACTCGCGGCCGGGGCCGAGCGCGATGCTATCGCTCACGGGAGCTCGGCGAGAATCGGAGGACGCGGACGCGACACAGGTTCACTCCACACGGTTGCAAGTTGCTCGACGACGTCATCGATCGAGGTGCCGCGAGCGCCGCGCGAACCGGCAAGCTCCCCCGCGCGACCGTGAATCCACGCCGCGCAAGCCGCGGCATCGAGCGGATCATCGATCTGCGCGAGGAGCGTTCCCGCGACGCCAGCGAGCACGTCGCCGCTACCGCCAGTGGCGAGAGCGGGTGTACCGGCGGCCGAGACGAGACTTCGGCCATTGGGCGCGGTGAGAACGGTTGGCACTCCCTTGAGCAGCACGACGCATCCCAGCGTCGATGCCAACTCGCGTCCCACGTCGAACGGCGCGGCGAGTATTTCCTCGACCGACTTTCCGCTCAGCCGTGAGAACTCGACGACATGCGGCGTGACGATTGCCTTGCGACCACCGAGCAGCGAACCGAGAGCGGGCGCGTCGCCCTCGAAGACTGTCAGCGCGTCCGCGTCGAGCAGCACGGGACCGCGCCAAGCCCGCAGAATCCGCTCGACACGCGCACGGGTATCGGATGCGCGACCGAGTCCCGGCCCGATCACGACGGCGTGTGCCCACTCGCCGATCGACTCCTGGAGGTCGGCGTCGGAATCGGGCCACGGCCGCGTGAGGGCTGCGGGCACCGACGCCTGCAACGGTGGCACGCTCGCCGGGTGCACGACGGCGCGCGCCATTCCCACGCCGCTCTTGAGCGCCGCTCGCGCGGCGAGAATCGACGCACCAGCCATGCCCTCGGTGCCGCCTACGATCGCAACGCGTCGCCGCGTTCCCTTGTGCGCGTTGACAGCAATCCGCGGCACGCGCGACGCGACCCACGAGCGATCCACGAGCGTTGCCGCGCCATCGTCGAGCGAGGTATGCGCCCCCAGCCCGATGTCGACGACAACGATGCGTCCGCAGCGATCGCGTTTCACCAGCGCGCCACGTTTCAACGTGCCGAAGGTGATCGTGAGATCGGCGGTCACCGTGACGTCGCCTTCGCCTGTGGACGCATCGAGGCCGCTCGGCACGTCGAGCGCGACCACGCGCGCGCCGGCATCGCGCAATTCGCCAATGCGACGAATGGCGTCGGCGATCGCACCACGGGGCGCGCCGGTGGAGCCGGTGCCCAGGATGCCGTCGACCACGACGCGTTCGGCGCCGCTCGGCTCGTGCGCGTCGATCAGCGCACGTGCGGACTGTCGCTCCGCGCGCGCATCGTCGGTTTTCGCCGCGGCCACTTCGACGACACGAACGGTGACTCCGACCGCCGCGAGCGCCGCCGCGACCACCCACGCATCGCCGCCGTTGTTTCCCGGACCGGCGAACACCGCGACTCCCTGCGCAATGGCGTCGCCGAACGTATGCACGATTTCGGCGGCCGCCGCGGCCCCCGCGCGCTGCATGAGCGCTCGCGACGGGATTCCGCCATCGATGGCGGCGCGATCGCGAGCGGCGGACTGCGCCGCCGTGACGACAAGCACCGTCATGCGACTGTCGTCAGGCAGAATGACATGGCTGGCGGCGGATGGTGAAACGGCGGCCAGGTGGCCGCCGCGAATTCGCCGCAGGCTGCTATTTGTGAGACTGACCCACGGACCTTCCGAAACTGATCTCGCCGTTGTCGATGCGCAAGTTGAATCCACATTCGGGATTGCTGCACACCCACGCCTTGTACGTGATCGGCGCGCCGTCCTTGCCGTAGTCACTGAGTGGCAGGAGGGAGCCTTCGCGACATTTCCGGCAGACCGGAAGCTCAGTCGAATTCACCGACCTGCGGTCCTGCGTCATCGAGGTGCGACGGGACAACGGTGAGGTGATGCACTGCTCTGGACGCGTTACGCCTGACCGGCGCGCCTCCAGGGATAGTCGCGCTCGAACGCCTGGTCGAAGCCGAACACGTCCGCGAAGTCGAGACGTGAATCGGTTGGCTGGCTGATCAGGAGACCCAGGTCCACGAGCGTGA